>NZ_JAGINX010000001.1:673645-1010468 GCF_017876395.1 Nesterenkonia lacusekhoensis
CCGGGCTCTCGGCCATGAGCCAGGTTCACCGGCCTACCGTCGACTGCTGGTCTCGCTGTTCTTCATCGGGGTGGCGACCTTCGCCCAGCTCTATTCGCCGCAGGGCCTGCTGCCGCTGATCGCCACAGACCAGGGTGTGAGTGCCGATCGGGCCGCGCTCATGGTCTCAGCGGCCACGCTCGGGCTGGCGTTGGGCGTGATCCCTTGGTCGTATATCGGCGACGCGGTGGGCCGAAAACCCGCCATGGGCTGGGCCATCGGTCTGGCCTGTCTCTTCGCGGTTCTCTCTGCGGTGACCCCGATGGTCGCCGAGGACTGGGGCTTCCCGCTGGCGCTGGTCATGCGGCTGGTCGAAGGGTTCATGCTCGGTGGGGTCCCGGCTCTGGCTGTGGCCTATCTGAACGAAGAGGTCAGCAGCCGAGCCGCCGCGGTGGCTGCCGGCACCTATGTCTCCGGGACCACGCTGGGCGGACTCTCTGGTCGCATCATCGCTGCGCCTGTGGGCGAGCAGATCGGGTGGAAGCTGGGAATGCTCACCGTCACCGCTCTGGCGGTGATCTGTGTGGTGATCTTCCTGAAGCTGGCCCCGGCTGCGCAGAACTTCACGCCGCGGCGGACCCGCATGGGGGAGGCGGTGCGTGCTCTGACCGGGAACCTGCGCTCCAGCGCACTGTGGGTGATCTACCTGCAGGGGTTCCTGACCATGGGCGGCTTCGTGGCCATGTACAACTACCTCGGCTTCCAACTCACCGGCCCGGAGTTCGGGATGCCGCTCTGGCTGAGCTCCTTCATCTTCCTGGCCTATCTGGCCGGGACCTTCTCCTCGCCGCGGGCGGGGAAGCTGGCCTCGCGATACTCCCGCAAGCAGGTGCTGATCTGGGGCAACGTCATCATGATGGCCGGCGTCGGACTGACTCTGATCAGCAGCATCTGGATGATCATCGTGGGCATGGTGGTGCTCACCGGCGGCTTCTTCGCCTCCCACGCCGTGGCCTCCGGCTGGGCGGGCGCCTCAGCAGTGGCAGGTCGGGCCCAGTCGGCGTCGCTGTACAACCTGGGCTACTACGCCGGCTCCTCAGTGCTGGGCTTCATCGGCGGGATCTTCCTCCATCTGGCGGGTTGGCCCGGGACTGTCGGCATGGTGCTGGGGCTGGCGGCCGTGGCGACTGTGCTGGTGGCCGTCGTCCTGCCGCGCAACTGATAATGTTCTGTGAGCCCCGTCATGAGACGCATGTCACCGTGACGTGCATGACCCCGACCTGACAGGAGTGGCCGCGATGATGCCTCCACGTTCCCGGGTGACCGGTGACCACCTGAAGAAATATGACCCCCAGGAGCAGTCCGCCGCAGAGTCCCAGGACCTCTCCGCCGGTGCCCGCGCGGAAGCGCCTGAGCGGACTGCGCTCCTGCGCCGGCTGATCGGGCTCTCCGGCGGTGTGCTCGCCGCCCTGCTGATCTACTTCGTGATGCCTGCGGATATGGAGGTCTGGCCGCGGCTGACCGCAGCCACCGCGGTGCTGATGGCGGTCTGGTGGATGACCGAGGCGATCCCGATCCCGGCCACGGCCCTGATCCCGCTGGTCATCTTCCCGGTGCTGGTCCCTGCGGGCGACTTCGGCAGCGGGGACGAGGCCGCCGGCGGGGTGAGCTTCGACGACGTCGGGGCCAGCTACGGCAACAACATCATCTTCCTGTTCATGGGTGGGTTCATGCTGGCCCTGGCGATGCAGCGGTGGAATCTGCACCGCCGCATCGCTCTGCTGACGCTCTCGGTGATGGGCTCCAAACCGGTGAACCTGATCGCCGGGTTCATGATCGCCACCGGCTTCCTGTCTATGTGGGTCTCGAACACTGCCACAGCGGTCATGATGCTGCCGATCGGCATCTCGGTGCTGATGCTGGTCCAGAGGATCCGCCGGGGCGAGGAGCCCGGCTCGGTGGGCGAGTCCGGCGATGATCAGGCGGACGCGGAGGAGAAGAAGGAAGCCATCCGGTCCAACTTCGGCACGGCGCTCATGCTCGGCATCGCCTATGCGGCCTCAGTGGGGTCGGTCTCCACGATCATCGGCACTCCGCCCAACGCTCTGCTGGCCGGACATATGAGCGAGAACCACGATATGACCATCGGCTTCGGCCACTGGATGTTGGTGGGGGTCCCGATCGCGGTGGTCCTGCTGGTGGCTGTCTGGCTGCTGCTGACCCGTGTGCTCTTCCGTCCCGAGATCGATGAGATCCCCGGCGGTTCGGACCTGATGCGTGCGGAGCTGCAGAAGCTCGGTCCGATGAGTGCCGGCGAGATCCGCGTGCTGATCATCTTTGTGCTGGCGGCGGTCTCGTGGGTGACCATTCCGCTGATCTCGACCTACCTGATGGGTATGGACGACCCGTTCATCTCCGATGCCGGCATCGCCATGGTGGTGGGCCTGCTGCTGTTCCTGCTGCCCGGTGGGGCCAAGCCCGGTGTGCGGCTGCTGGACTGGGAGTATGCGGCCAAGCTGCCCTGGGGCGTGCTGCTGCTCTTCGGAGGCGGCCTGGCGCTCTCCGGTCAGTTCGGTGCTTCGGGGCTCTCCGACTGGCTGGGCACACAGATGGAGGGACTGGCCGGCATCCCGGCGTGGGTCCTGGTGCTCATCGCCGCCGGCGGCGTCCTGTTCCTGACCGAGATGACCTCGAACACGGCGACGGCGGCCACCTTCCTGCCCGTGGCCTCCGGCGTGGCGATGGGAACCGGCGTGGACCCCCTGGTGTTGGCGGCTCCGGTGGCTCTTGCCGCCACCTGTGCCTTCATGCTTCCGGTGGCCACACCGCCCAATGCCATCGCGTACGGGTCCGGCTACGTCACCATCGGTCAGATGGTCCGGGGCGGTTTCTGGCTGAACATCCTCTCCCTGGTGACCATCACGCTGGTCAGCATGACGGTGCTGGTCTGGGTCTTCGGACTGACGACATGATCCGCTAGATCAGGCGGTCCGTCTCAGCGGACTGCTCAGCCGACAGGCGGGGGCCGGGGTGGTTCACCTCGGCCTCCACCTGTTTGACCCGCAGGGTCTCGCCGAGCTCGTCCAGGGCAGTCGGCGAATCGGGAGCCTGCTCGTCCTGGCCGCTGAGCTGAAGGCGGCTGATGCTCTCCACCTTCGGCATGACCTGGCGTTCGATGTTGCCCAGCAGCCCGTTATAGGCCTGGACGGCCTGGCGCAGCCGGTCTCCGGTGCGTTCGAGGTGCTCGCTCATCTTCTCCAGCCGGCGGTAGAGCTCACGGGAGTGGGTGATGATCTCGTTCATGTTGTTGGCCAGCCGCTCCTGACGCCAGGCCGTCTCCACTGCTTTCAGGCTGGCCAGCAGGGAGGCGGGGGAGACCAAGGTGACTCCGCGGCCCAGGGCATAGTCCAGCAGCGTATGGTCGGCCTCCAGTGCTGCTGAGAGCAGGGATTCGGCGGGCAGGAAGCAGAAGATGACGTCGGCCGAGTGTTCCACGGCGTCGGCGTAGCTCTTCGCGGACAGAGCGTTGATGTGCTGTCGCAGCGCCTTGGCCTGTGCACCCGCGTCGGAGGCGTCCAGAGGCGCTTTGGCATCGATGATCAGGTGCCGCTGGCCCGGCAGATGGACCACCATATCCGGGCGCAGGGCGGCGCCGTCGGCGTCGGTGACTGAGTGCTGCTCGGTGTAGTCCACATGGGCGAGCATGCCGGAGGCTTCCACGATCCTGCGCAGCTGGATCTCGCCCCAGTGGCCGCGGGCTGTGGTGGAGTGCAGGCTCCCCAGCAGGGCCTGGGTGGATTCGATGATCTTCTGGTCCGACTGTGCTGCGGTCTGCAGCTGCTCACTGAGCTTGGACTGCTGGGCGGCGCGCTCGGTCTCCAGCTCCTGGATGCGGCGCTGCATCTCGGTCACGCCCTGGCGCACAGGGTGCAGCATCTCCACCAGCGACTCCCGCTCCCGCGATTCAGCGGCATCCTCAGCCCGCTGCCGCTCCATCTCCTGGAGTCTGCCCTGGGCCGCGGCGAGCTCCTGACTCACCACTCCGAGCCTCTCCTGGGCGGAGTCCAAAGCAGTACGCAGCTCGTCGCGCTCCTGCATCACTTCAGCAGTGCGACCGGCGTCCTCGGAGCTCCCCGCGTTGAGGCGGCGCAGCAGGACCAGGCTCAGCACGGAGCCCAGGATGATTCCGGCCAGCAGGCCGACCAGCAGTGACATCGAATCCATAGCACCAGCATCTCAGCAGCCAGGGACATGAATCGGTGACATCCGATGACCGGACTAGATTGTGTCGCTAACTAGTAAGCCGTACTATCTAGTTATGGATGTTTACCAGGAGTGGCCGGCCGAGTGGCTGCGCGGAGTCCTCGAACTCTGCGTGCTGCGAGCGGTCGCCGATGGCCCGACCTATGGCTATGAGATCTCCGCCCGCCTGGAGCAGGGCGGTCTGGGCAAGGTCAGAGGCGGCACTCTCTATCCCCTGTTGAAGCGGTTCGAGGCCAAGGGCTGGGTGGACGTCGAATGGCGGCCGGGTGAGGGCGGACCCGGCCGGAAGTACTACGTGCTGACTGCTGCGGGCAGCCAGAGGCTGGAACAGATGAGCACCCTGTGGGCGGAGTTCACCGCGACCACGGCGGGACTGCTGCAGGAGGCAGAAGCTGAACAGGCCGGTGTCGAGAATGATGAGGAGTCGCAGACATGAGCAAGCAGGATCAGAAGAGCTGGGCGCTGGTGAGGAAGCTGGCACCGGGTATCAGTCCCGAGTGGGCCGAAGAGTTCGTCCGCGAGCTGCGACTGCGCGGGGTCTCCGGTGAGGATGTCGGTTCAGCGCTGGCCGAGGTGGAGTCCCACTGTGCCGAGTCCGGGGAGTCGGTGGAGGAGACCTTCGGCCCGGCTGCAGACTACGCACGCAGCCTGCAGCTCCCGGCGTCGTCGCGGCAGTCCACTGCGGCGATGATGAGAGTGGCGGTGCCGCAGATCGTCCAGCTGCTGGGCATGTTCGCCCTGATCGCGGCCGCAGTGCCGCTGGCCACCGGGGAGCCGATGAGCGTGACGCTCGGTTCGACGCTCACTGCGCTGCTCGTGGCACTGACCATTCTGCTGCTGGTGTGGAAGACCGGGCCCGTGCTGCGGGTCCTGGCGGGGCGCGTCTGGGTCAGCGTGGTGGTGAGCCTCGGGTACTTCGCCGCCGTCGTGGTCCTCTCGGCAGGGCTGCGGCAGGAGGTCCTCACCCCGAGCCCGTGGTGGGGGCTGGGGGTCGGCGTCGTGTGTCTGCTGATCGGCACAGGGGCGCACCTGGTGCGCATTCGGCGCAGCACAGACGCTGAGGACGTGCTGACGGTGCCGTTCGAGGATCAGGAGGAGCCGGGGGAGCGGCGTCGTCAGATGCGCCGGGCCGAAGTGCTGCCCGTGGTGCTGATCCCGGCCTTCGCGGTGCTGAACTTCCTGGTGCTCTTCCTGCTGGCATGAGGAGTGGGCGCGGCGCCTGTGTCACCGCGATGGCATAGGCTGAGTGCTGATCGCATCCGACGGACATAATGAGGAGCATGCATGATTCGGGTTCTGCTGGTGCGCCATGGCGAGACCGAGTGGAATAAGGGCCACCGGCTGCAGGGGCACTCGGACATCTCACTGGCCGAATCCGGGGAGAAGCAGGCGGGCATCACCGGCGCCTTCGTCCGTGCCCAGAACCCGCGGCAGGCTCATGTGTCCTCGCTGGTGCGGACGCAGCAGACCTTCGAGCAGTTCGGGCTGGACCTGCAGCCGCACATCTGGGATGACCTGCGCGAGCAGAACCTGGGGGAGTGGGAAGGCGCCTACGCCACAGACATCCGCGACGGCTTCCCCGAGGAGTTCCAGGGCTGGCGTGCGGGGACCTACACTCCGGCCGGAGGGGAGTCCTATGAGGCGCTGGTCTCCCGGATGAAGTCCGCCTTCTTCGACATCGTCCGGGCCACTGCCGAGATCGAGCCCACGCCCTCAGCCGACCTGAGCTTCGACCTGCGCACCACGATGGCGGTCTCCCACGGGGCTGCTCTGCGCGTGCTCTTCGAAGGGCTGGGGCTCATCGACCGGGCGCAGTTCATCCCGCTGACCCCCGCCTCAGTCACCGTGATCGACATTCCGCTGCACCACGGCCCCGTCTCCAGCTCCCTGCCGCAGGGCGGCCTGGAGGACGAATCCGGTGATGAGGCCGAGCGTCGTCGGATCGCTGCGCTCACCGATGCCGAGATTGAGGACCTCTGCCGGCTGCGCCTGATCAACCTCTCCCCGGAGCTGCTCAACCCCGCCGCCACGGAGACCCCCGCGATCTGAGAGTTCTGACATGGACTACGCCCTGATCATCGCGTCTGTCGTGTCTCTTCATGCCGCTGTGATCATGTTGGCGGTGTGCTTTGCCGCTGGCGGCGGGATGGAGCGCAACAACACCGTGGGCATCCGCATCTGGTCGACTATGTCTTCGCAACGCGCCTGGACAGCGGGCCACCGAGCGGCAGTGCCCTGGTGCTGGGCCAGCGTCGTGATCTCCGTAGTGTTCCTCATCGTCGCCGTGGTGCTCCACCGCGATGAAGAACGCCTGAGCAGCAGTCTCCAGCATGCCGTGATGTGGCCCGCGGTCGGCGCGGTGGTCCTGGTCCTGCTCGTGGCGGGGTGGGCCTGTGATCGGGCGGCCAAGCGCGCCTTGGTCCTCGAACATCTGGGGGAGGAGCACGGAGGCGACGACCGCAGCTGAAGGATGCGCGTCGATTGGCACGTCTGAGTCGTCAGAACGGCGTTGGGCTCACTCAGACGTGCCAATCGACGCGCACATCCCGCGCACCCAGCCCGCGCCCGCGCACATCCCGCACCGCACCCGCCCCGCCCCATGACAGATGTCATGCCGGATTCGTGACAGCCGCTCTACGCGCTGGCGCCTCCGGTGACCAAGACTGGAGGCATGAGCACAGCACAGGAACCCATCGTCGGGATCCGTGATCTCCGGCGCAGCTATCCCGACGGCGCCGGCGGCACCTTCGACGCCGTGGACGGTGTCAGCCTGGACTTCGTCGCAGGCGAGGTCACCGCAGTCCTGGGCCCCAACGGCGCAGGCAAGACCACCCTCATGGACATGATCCTGGGACTCAACGCCCCCAGCAGCGGTGAGATCAGCGTCTTCGGCGGCGCCCCGCGCCAGGCTGTCCGTGCCGGGCGCGTCGGGGCGCTGCTGCAGACCGGTGGCCTTCTGCCCGATCTCACCGTCAAGGAGACCGTCCAGATCATCGCCGCCCTGCACCGGCACTCGCTTCCGGTGACCGAGGCCATGGAGACCGCGGGCATCGCCCAGATCGCCGACCGCC
Source organism: Nesterenkonia lacusekhoensis (assembly GCF_017876395.1). Classification (NCBI taxonomy): domain Bacteria; kingdom Bacillati; phylum Actinomycetota; class Actinomycetes; order Micrococcales; family Micrococcaceae; genus Nesterenkonia; species Nesterenkonia lacusekhoensis. The sequence continues at coordinate 680,959 of NZ_JAGINX010000001.1, forward strand.
GAGTGGGGAAGTGCTCCGGCGGCCAGCAGCAGCGGCTGCGCTTCGCCCTGGCGCTGCTGCCCCGCCCGGATCTGATGATCCTCGATGAGCCGACTGCCGGGATGGACCCCAGCGCCCGCCACGAGTTCTGGGACAGGATGCGCCGCCAGGCCGACTCCGGGACCACCGTTCTCTTCGCCACCCACTACTTGGAGGAGGCCGAGCAGTTCGCTCGCCGCACTGTGCTGATGCATCAGGGTCGGGTCATCGCCGACGGGCCCACCGCTGAGGTCCAGCAGCGGGCCGGCGCCGCCCACGTGACGGTGACCTGGGCGGCGTCGTCGGCAGATCTGGGAGCTCTTCCGCATGTCATCTCTCACACGGTGCAGGGCAGCCGCATCACCTTCCGCACCGACGACGCCGACTCCCTGGCCCGCCATCTGCTCACCGCGACGCCGGCGGCTCATCTGAGCGTGCGCCCGGCCAGCCTGGAGGAGGCCTTCATGCTGCTGACCGGCGAACAGGACAGCGGCGGCGAGCAGAACAGTTCACGCCAGGACAGCCCCAGCCAGCAGGGCACCGGCCGACAGGCCGCCCCGAGGAGGACAGCCCGATGAGCCTGAGCACCTATATCCTCATGGACTTCTGGAGGAATCTCCGGAACGTCGGCAACTCCTTCTTCATCATCGTGCTGCCCACTGTGCTGTTCCTGATCTTCGGGGTCAGCACCGACTGGAGCGAGTTCCCGCTGCCCTCGGGTCACGCCAATGTCAGTGCCCACACCCTGGTGGGGATCGCCGTCTACGGTGCGGCCACCGCCACCACGTCGTTGGCCGGCGCCGCCGCCGTGGAGATCCAGCAGGGCTGGGGGCGCCAGCTCGCTCTGACCGGGATGCCGCATGGACTGTTCATCGCCGCCAAGTCAGTGATCTCCCTGGCTATGGCCACTCTGCCGGTGGTGCTGATCAACGTGGTCGGCTATTTCACCGCCACAGAGATGGACACCGGACGGTGGCTCGCGACGGCGGCTCTGACGGTGATCGCCTCCCTGCCCTTTGCTCTCTATGGATTGGCCGCAGGCCTGGCGTTCCGGTCCGATGCCGCCGTCGGCGCTGCCTCCGGAATGCTGGTGGTCTTGGGCTTCCTGGGCAACAGCTTCTTCCCGCTGGAGGGCGTCCTGTTGGACATCGGGCGCTTCACTCCGATGTACGGGGTGACCGCCCTGGCGCGCTATCCCATCAGTGACGGAGAGATCCTGTCTGCCGGGGAGGGCACCCTGGGCACCGACCCGCTCTGGGGCATCCTGCTGAACATCGCGGCCTGGAGCACAGTGCTGGCCGTGGCCTGCTTCGCTCTGCGCAGCCGCAGCACCGCGCGCAGCTGACGGGGCTGATCCAGATGACAGGGCTGATCAAGCTGGCAGGACTGACCCAGCTGACGGAGCCCCCGCGATGATAGAGGATAGGACCATGACGACGCCGACGCCGACGCCGCCCGCTCGGGAGGAGCCGCCCGCCCCTGAGGTGGGGTTCGCCCCTGCGGCGGGGCTCGCCTCCGGCCAGCGCGCCGCTGAGCACGGGCGGGAACAGGTGGCCGGCTTCGTCTATGCCTCGATCTGGCTGGTCTTCCTGGCGGTTCCGATCATCGCAGCCTTCACCACCGACACCGCCTGGTGGGAGCGCCTGCTGGTCTGTGCCGCCACGGCGATCTTCGGTGTGGTCTACTGCTGCGGCGCCTGGGCCTGGTTCACCACGGAGGAGAGCGCTCCCAGCAGCCGTGCGCTGCTGGTCCTGCTGGTGGTCCTCGGAGCGATCGCCGCGGCCACGATTCCGCTCATCGGCACCTTCGCACTGGCCTACACCGCGTACCTGGCCGCTCTGGTGATCTTCACGCGCCCGCCGCTGGTGGGCGTTCCCGTCGGAGTGCTGCTCTGGGCTGTCCCCAGCGTCATCGGACTGCTGCTCACCGAGACGGCCTCTCTGTGGGTGGCCGGAGGCCCCGGGATCGGCATGCTGTTCATCGTGGCCCTGCGGATCGCTGAATACTATGAGACCAAGGGGAGGCTGCACTCCGAGCAGCTGCGTGCCGCCGAGGAGCGCAGCAGCATCGCTCGTGACGTCCACGACGTGCTGGGCCATTCGCTCACCGTGCTGCATGTGAAGGCACAGCTGGCCCGGCGCATGATGGAGTCGGACCCAGAGCGCGCCCGGGCCGAGCTGGACCAGATCGAATCCCTCTCCCGCCAGGCCCTGGGCGAGGTCCGCTCCACGGTCACCCGGCTGCGCGCGCCGGAGCTGCCCGGTGAGCTGGAGGTCTCGCGCACCACCTTGGAATCGGCCGGGATCTCCGCCCGGATCACTGATGGTCTGGGGGAGGCGAGCCCCGCTCCTGCAGCCCTGGCCTGGGCGCTGCGCGAAGGGGTCACCAATGTGGTCCGGCATTCTGAGGCCAACCGATGTGAGATCGAGATCAGCCCGCGGCATCTGCGCATCGCCGACGACGGCACCGGCATCGGAGCCCGAGCGGAGGGCAACGGACTGCGCGGCCTGCGGGAGCGTGCGGCCGCTGAGGGGGCGAACGTCGTCGTCGGGCGTGCCTATCCTGAGCTGGAGGGTACGGGCCCCGAGCGTCCCGGCACGCTGCTGGAGGTGAGCATCCGATGACCACTCGTCCAGACACCGGCTCTCCCATCCGTCTGCTGCTCGCCGATGACCAGGACCTGGTCCGCGGAGGGCTCTCGGCGCTGCTGGATCTGGAGCCCGATCTGGAGGTGGTGGCAGAGGTCGGGCGAGGGGATCAGCTTCTCGACGCCGTCCGGGACCACCGGCCCCAGGTCGCCCTGGTCGACATCGAGATGCCCGGCGGCCCCGATACAGCCGACGGGATCGACGCCGTGCGGCAGGTGGTGGAGGCCCGGTTGGAGGTGCGCTGCCTGATCGTGACCACCTTCGGCCGTCCCGGCTACCTGCGCCGCGCCATGGACGCCGGGGCTGCCGGGTTCGTGGTCAAAGACACCCCGGCGGATCAGCTGGCGCAGATGGTCCGCAGGGTCGCCGCAGGTCAGCGCGTGGTGGACCCGGCTCTGGCGGCAGATTCCTTAGCCGGGGCCGCCAACCCGCTCACCACCCGAGAGCAGGAGGTGCTGCGGGCCGCGGCAACGGGCGGAGCCGTCCGCTCCGTCGCCGCTGCGCTGTCGCTCTCCCACGGGACGGTGCGCAATCATCTCTCCTCGGCCATCGGCAAGACCCAGGCGCAGAACCGGCACGACGCCGTCCGGGTCGCCCGGGCCCAGGGATGGATCTGAACGGCGCGGCCGGAGGCCCGAGGCCCCCGTCTGAAACCGGTCCGGGAGCGGGCTCTGACGCGCCCGCTCGAGCTTTCCCCTGCAGAGCCGGTGCCTGTGTGGTTAGTATGTGTGACCATGCCCATGAAAGATCAGCTGCAGCACCGGTGCCGGGAGAGCTCTCGGCCCCACGGCGTGCTGCGTGCTGCCTTCGGGCTGGCCAACCCCATCGCTGCTCCCCGGCGCACCGCCGGCTACGCCAATGATTCCTGGGAAGGCGCAGCGATCGGATGGTGCGGACGCGAGCCGTAGCACCTCCCTCTTCTCCCACCGCTGAACGACGAAGAGGATCGGCGGATCCCTGAACGACGCCGCGCCCGCTGCATGGGTGCGGCGTGACGTGCGGGATCCCCACGACTGAACTGAGGTGCACGCACGTATGGCTGATGAACAGCCGCAGTCCCGCAGCAAGATCACTGACGAGGCCCGGAGGAAGAGTCGACAGGCCGGACGCACGCTCCGCGCCCTGGACTACCGCCGGCCCGACTACCCACACGACATCCACCCGGCGCTGGTGCCGGGCATCGGCATCGACGAGCAGCGCCGCCGCTACAGCATCGACAAGTTCGTGCTCGCTGTGGCCGGCCTGCTGACCGTCGGATTCGTCATCTGGGGCCTTGCCGCCCCCGCCCAGGTGGCCTCCGTGGCCGATCAGGCCTTCACCTGGGTGACCTACAACATCTCCTGGCTGTTCAACATCACCGCGGCGGTGATCCTGGTGGTCATGCTGGTTCTGGCCTTCTCCTCCTACGGCCAGATCCCCTTGGGCAAAGATGACGAGGACCCTGAGTTCTCCACCTTCGCCTGGATCTCCATGCTCTTCGCCGCAGGCCTGGGCATCGGAGTGCTGTTCTTCGGCCCCTCCGAGCCGTTGGACTATTACACCTCCCCGCCGCCGATGACCCATGAGGCGGAGACCACTGAGGCGCTGCACTATTCGTTGGGCCAGACCTTCTACCACTGGGGCTTCCACGCCTGGGCGATCTACGCGCTGGTGGGCGGGGCAGTGGCCTATGCGGCCTACCGCCGCGGCCGCGTGCTGCTGATGTCCTCGATCTTCCGGACCCTGTTCGGCAAGCGCCATTCCGAGGGCTTCGCCGGCCAGATGGTGGACATCTTCGCGATCATCGCCACGCTCTTCGGCACCGCCGCGACCGTGGGCATCGCCGCCATGCAGGTCCAACAGGGCGTGACGATCGTCTCGGGCTGGAGCGACACCGGCAACACCCTGCTGATCGTGATCATCGCGGTGCTGACCATCGGCTTCATCCTCTCAGCGGTCTCCGGCGTCTCCCGTGGCATCCGCTACCTGTCCAACATCAACATCGTCATGACCCTGGGTGTGGTGGGACTGGTGTTCATCGCCGGGCCCACCCTGTTCCTGGCCAACCTGCTGCCCTCGGGCCTGGTGGCCTACCTGGGCAACATGTTCGACATGATGAGCCGCTCGGCCTCCTGGGGTGAGGACACCCAGGAGTTCCAGTCCTGGTGGACCGTCTACTACTGGGCCTGGTGGATCTCCTGGTCCCCGTTCGTGGGAATCTTCATCGCCCGCATCTCCCGCGGCCGGACCATCCGCCAGTTCATCCTGGGCGTGATCACCATCCCGACCCTGCTGCTGGTGCTCTCCTACGGCGTGCTGGGCGGAACAGCCATGTGGATGCGCAGCGAGGGTGCACCCGGCTTCGAGAACGGCGAGGACGGCGTCCTGGCTCTGGCCCCGCCGGAGGTCTTCTACACCGTCATCGACAACCTGCCGTGGCTCTCCGACTGGGTGCCCGCGGTCAGCATCGTGGTCCTGCTGGTCTTCGCGATCACCGCACTGGACTCGGCCTCCACGGTCATGGGCATGCTCTCCTCGCGCGGCAGCCAGAACCCCCGTCCCACGGTGGTGGTCTTCTGGGGCCTGGTGATGACCGGCATCGCGCTGGTCATGCTGCTGCTGGGCGATGAGATGGCGCTGGAGGGTCTCCAGCAGCTGGTGATCATCACCGCGGTGCCCTTCGCGATCGTCATCCTGCTGATCATCCTGGCCTGGTTCCGCGAGCTGCAGACCGACCCGCGAGCCATCCGTCTGCGCTATGCGGACCGTGCGATGCGCAATGCCGTCATCGACGGGGTGAATCGCTACGGCGATGACTTCGCCCTCGAAGTCGGGCCCACTGATCCGGGCCAAGGCGCCGGAGCGATCATCGACTCGGTGCACGCGGACTACACCGAGTGGTACCGGCGCACCGATGAGAACGGCGACCCGGTCGGCTACAACTATGAGACCGGGGAGTGGGCCGACGGCTACGACCCGGAGACCGGCGAGATCACCACAGTGCCCGCCGCGGAGGAGGCGCTCGACGCTGACCAGACCGGTGCGGACCAGTCCAGTACCGAGCAGTCCAGCACTGAGCAGCCCGACGCCGACCAACCCAGGGCCTGATCCCCACCGGCCGGCGGTCAGGACCTTCAGGTGTTGACCGCCAGCCGGAACCCGGCATGGCCCAGTGAAGTGTCCGCCGTCGAGGCGCTGCGAGCCGAGGTCCTGTACCGCCTGCAGTAGGAGGCGTGGCACATATAGGACCCTCCGCGCAGCACCGGACGCGGATCCTCAGCGGAGAAGACCCCAGTGGTCCACTCCCACACATTGCCCGTCATGTTGTGGAACCCGTACCCGTTGGGCGGGAACGCGGTGACCGCCACGGTCCCCACCGGACCGTCGGGGGCATCGGGGAACTCCCCGCCGAAGGTGTTCATCCGGGGGACCCCCTCCGGCTCACGGACACCGCCCCACGGGTAGGGAAGCTGCACCAGACCGCCGCGGGCAGCGAACTCCCATTCGGCCTCCGAGGGCAGCCGGCCCTCCACCCACTGCGCATAGGCCCCGGCATCGCGCCGGGACACATGGGTGACCGGGTGGTCCTCCCGGCCGATGACCTGGGAGCCGGGCCCCTCGGGACGGTGCCAGCTGGCTCCGGACACCTGGCGCCACCACGGGGTCTCGGCCACGGACCGGGAGATCTCCCGGATCTCCTCGGAGACCAGGCCGGAGAACACCATGGAGTCTCCATGGATCTCTGCATCGGTCCTGTACCCGGTGGCCTGGACGAACGCCGCGAACTGCGCCACTGTGACAGTGGTGGCGGCCAGGGCGAAGGGCTCCACAGCGACCTCCCGGACCGGAGCCTCCTCCTGGAGGTAGGCCAGCGGGGACTCATCGCCCATCAGGAAGGTTCCTCCGGCCAGCCCGATCATCCGCAGATCCTCCGGAGCCCGGGCGGCCAGGGAACGGAGCAGCTCGGCGGAGGCGTCGGAGCCGGCGTCGTGATCGGTCCCGAACTCCGGGGCCGGCTCAGCGGGGGAAGGACCGCGGGCGGGGCCGCAGCAGGCACTCATGGATACAGCTCCTCAAAGTTTTCGCAGACCAAGAACCCGACAGCTTTCTGAAAGGTACTCTCATGAAACCACCGAACATCGTCGTCATCCAGGCGGACCAGATGGCAGCCCAGGCTCTGGGCGCCTACGGAGATGAGGCCGCTCAGACTCCCACCATGGATGAGCTGGCCCAGGAGGGCGCGGTCTTCGACCGGGCCTACTGCAACACTCCGCTGTGCTCGCCATCCCGCGCCTCCATGATGACCGGCCAGATGCCCTCCGAGCTGGGCTGCTACGACAACGGGGACGACTTCCCGTCCTCGGTGCCGACCTTCGCCCACCACCTGCGCAACGCCGGATATCACACGGCACTGATCGGCCGGATGCACTTCATCGGCCCCGATCAGCACCACGGCTTCGAGGAGCGGCTGACCACAGACGTCTACCCGGCTGACCTGGACATGGTCCCGGACTGGCACCTGCCGCTGGACCAGAAGCTGCAGTGGTACCACGAGGCCGGCTCCGTCTTCGAGGCAGGCGTCTCCAAGGCCACTGTGCAGCAGGACTTCGACGACGAGGTGGGTTTCCGCACCCTGCGCCACCTCAACGATCGCAAGCGCGCCGCCCAGGCCGCCGAGGCCCGCGGGGAGCAGGAGCAGCCCTTCCTGATGGTCACCAGCTTCATCCACCCGCATGACCCCTACGAGCCGCCGCGCGAGCACTGGGACCGCTTCGCTGATGTGGAGATCCCGGCCCCCACGCACCCGGAGATCCCGAGCATCGAGCAGGACCCGCACAGTCACCGGCTGCGCCAGATGAGCGGCTTCGACGTCAACGTTCCCTCCGAGGACGACGTGCGCCGGGCCCGCCGGGCCTACTATGCGGCCGTCAGCTATATCGATGACCACATCGGTGCGGTCCGACGCCGGCTCGAGGAGCTGGACATGGCCGAGAACACGGTCATCGTGGTCACCTCCGACCACGGCGACATGCTGGGCGAGAAGGGCCTCTGGTACAAGATGTCGCCCTACGAGCAGTCCGCCCGGGTGCCGCTGATCGTCTCCGGTCCGGAGCACCTGGTGCCCAAGGGCCGCTACGCCAACCCGGTGTCCCTGCTGGACCTGCTGCCCACGCTGCTGGAGCTGGGCGGCGCCCCGGAGGCCGAGGTCTCCGGTCAGTCGGTGCTGGAGATCGCCCGTCAGGAGGCCGACGGCCGGATGGGCCCGCAGGACCGCGATGTGATCATCGAGTACCTGGCCGAGGGCACCCATAAGCCGCAGCTGACCCTGGTGCGCGGGCGGTATAAGTACATCGTCTGCCCGGGTGATCCGGACCAGCTCTTCGACCTGGACACCGACCCGGAGGAGCTTCACAACATCGCCGCTCAGCCCGAGTACGCTGAGACGGTGGCGCTGCTGCGCAAGGAGCTGGACTCCCGCTACGACCTCACCCAGCTGGAGGAGGACGTGCTGAAGTCCCAGGCCACCCGGCGCCTGGTGGCCGAGTCCCTGCAACAGGGCACGGTGCGCCACTGGGACTTCAACCCGGAGCCCGAGCAGCGCTACGTCCGCGGCGACTTCTGGTCCGCCCTGGAGCACGGAAAGATCAAGGACACCAACCGATGAGTGAGACACAGAGCTCACCCGGGTCCGGCCCGGGGAGCCGCGACGCCGCCTGGCGCCGGAAGGTCCTGGGCGGGGGAGAGGAGCCGGATCCCCGGTTCACCCTGGCCAACGAGCGGACCTTCCTCTCCTGGATCCGCACTTCGCTGGCCCTTTTGGCCGGCGGGGTGGCGGTGGAGGCGCTCACCCAGGACCTCTTCGAGCCGACAGTGCGCACGCTGCTCTCTGTGCTGCTGCTGGTCCTGGGTGTGGCGCTCAGCGCCGGAGCCTTCTGGCGCTGGCTGAAGGTGGAGCGCAGCCTGCGCCGGCACTCGGCGCTGCCGCTGCCGCTGATCGCCCCGCTGCTGGGCGCCGGCGTCGCGGTGATCTCTGCGCTGTTGATCTGGGCGATGCTGGCATGAGGTGCGTCCGATGAGCAGAACCCATGCGGATCCCGGCCTGCAGCCCGAGCGCACGCTGCTGTCCTGGACCCGGACGCTGATGCTCATGCTTGTGGTGGGAGGGTTCTTCATCCGATGGGCCCCCTACTACGGTGCGGTGGTGCTGGGGCTCTTCGGAGCCGCAGCACTGGTGGCCGCCGGCGTCTGGGCGGGCCAGCGGCGTCGCTATGCGCTCGCCGACGCCGGCATCGCCGCTGAGCAGTACCCGCCGGCCGTGGGAGGGGCGCTGTCTCTCTCCCTGGCCGTGATGGGACTGGGCGGCGTCGCGCTGGTGCTGGTCCTTCTCTGAAGGTCTCAGACACGAAGAGAGGGCCCCGGCAGGAATTCCTGCCGGGGCCCTCTCTCTGTCTGGAGGATCAGCCGATCAGCTGTTGTCCTCCTTGATCAGGTCAGCGGCACGCTCACCGATCATCATGGTGGTGATGTTGGGGTTGACCGTCACCAGCTCCGGCATGACCGAGGCATCGGCCACACGCAGGCCCTTGACGCCCTTGACCCGCAGACGTGCGTCCAGCGGGGACATGGTGTCGTCGTCGGCGCCCATCCGGACCGAGCCGGCCGGGTGGTAGACGGTGTTGTGGGTGCGGCGGCAGTAGTCGGCGATCTCTTCGTCGGTCTGCACGTCCTTGCCCGGATAGAGCTCCTCACCGGCCCACTCAGCCATCGCCGGCTGGGAGACGATCTCGCGGGCCAGTTTGATGCCGGCCACGGCCACGCGCATGTCGTGGCCCTCCTCATCGGTGAAGTAGCGCGGGTCCACCATCGGCTTGTCCCGGTAGTCCTTGGAACGCAGACGCACCGTGCCGCGGGACTTGGAGTGGGTGATGTTGGGGGTCAGCACAAAGGAGTTCTCGGAGGTCGGGTAGCCCTGACGCAGAGTGTGCATGTCGAAGGGCACCGAGCCGTAGTGCATCATCAGGTCCGGACGGCCCTCTTTGTCCTGCTGGCCGGTTCCCTCGAGGGTGTCGGCGAAGATGCCGATCTCCCAGAACTGGTAGCCCTCCTCGATCATGGGCTTCTCGGCGTCCCAGCCGATGACGACCTCGGGGTGGTCCTGCAGGTGCTCACCCACACCGGGGGAGTCCACGCGGGCCTCGATGCCGTGCTCGGCCAGGTGGGCCTTCGGGCCGATGCCGGAGAGCATCAGCAGCTTGGGGGAGTCGATGGCGCCCGCGGAGAGGATGATCTCCTTGTTCGCGGTGACGGTGTGAGCTTTGCCGAAGGCGTTGGCCACCACGGAGACTCCGGTGGCGCGGTCGCCGTCGAAGATCACCTCGCGCACCCAGGTGTCGGTGAGGATGCTCAGGTTCTCCCGCTCCATGATCGGGTGCAGGTAGGACACCGAGGAGGAGGAGCGGGTGCCGTCCTGCTTCCGGTTGACCTGGAAGAAGTTCGCGCCCTTGACCACGGTCTCGCCGGAGTTGAACTCCACGCGCGGGATGCCGGCCTGCTCGGCGGCGTCCAGGATAGCCACACCGCAGGGATCGTGCGGCGGGATGTTCATCAGCTCCACGGGGCCTTCCTTGCCGTGGTGCTCGCCGTCGTTCTCATTGGTCTCCAGGCGCTTGAGCAGCGGCCAGGCGTTCTCGGCGTTCCAACCGGTGGCACCCAGCTGCTCCCAGTCGTCCATGTCCTCCTTGGGAGGCCAGAAGGCGATGCAGGAGTTGTGGGAGGAACAGCCGCCCAGGACCTTCGCACGCGCGTGGCGCATGAAGGAGTTGCCCTTCTCCTGGGGCTCCACGGGATAGTCCCAGTCGTAACCGGACTCCAGCAGCTCCATCCAGCGGTTCAGCTGCAGGATGACGTCCTTGTCCTGATCGGTGGGGCCGGCCTCCAGCAGGGCCACGGTGACGCTGGGGTCCTCGGACAGGCGGGCGGCCGCAGCCGCACCGGCGGAGCCGCCGCCGACGATGACGTAGTCGTAGGTGTTCTCAGCCAAGGTTCAGATCTCCTCTGTCAGATGCTCGAAGATGCGGGTCTCAGTTGTCGGCGAACCAGCCGGAGACGGCGGGCTCAGTGTTCTCGTAGACGTGCTTGGCCTCGCGGTACTCCTCGAAGCCGATGTGGCCCAGCTCGCGGCCGAAGCCGGACTGCTTGAAGCCGCCCCACTCAGCCTGCGGCAGGTAGGGGTGGTAGTCGTTGATCCAGATGGTGCCGTGGCGCAGCTTGGAGCTGACGCGGTGGGCGGTGCCGCGGTTGGAGGTCCAGACCGCGCCGGCCAAGCCGTAGTTGGTGTCGTTGGCGGTCTCGACGGCCTCCTCCTCAGTGGTGAAGGTCTCCACGGTGATGACCGGGCCGAAGCCCTCCTCCACCACCACGTGCTGGCCGCGCTCGACGTTGTCCAGCACGGTGGGGGCGTAGAAGAAGCCGTCCTTGTGCTCCTCGCCGCCGAAGTGGTGGCCGGTGCGCAGCACTGCGCCCTCGTCGATGCCCTTCTGGGTGTAGTTGTAGACCTTCTCGCGGTGTTCTGCGGAGATCAGCGGGCCGGTCTCGGCGTTCTCGTCGAAGGGTCCGCCCATGCGGATCTTCTCAGCGCGGCGGACCAGCTCGTCCACGAACTTCTCCTTGATGGACTCCTCGACGATCAGGCGGGTGCCTGCGGAGCAGACCAGGCCGGAGTCCAGGAAGCCGGCGTTGAGCGCGTTGTCCACCGCGGCGTCGAAGTCGGCGTCGGCGAAGACCACGTTGGGGTTCTTGCCGCCGAGCTCCAGGGCGACCTTCTTGATGGTCTGGGCGGCGGAGGCTGCGATCTTCCGGCCGGTGATCAGCCCACCGGTGAAGGAGACCATGTCAACGTCCTCGTGGGAGGACAGCGGGGCGCCGGCGGTGGCGCCGGGGCCGGTGATCAGGTTGGCCACGCCGGCGGGCAGGCCGGCTTTCTCGAAGACGTCCATGATCAGCATGCCGGTGTGCGGGGTCAGCTCGGCGGGCTTCAGGATCAGGGAGTTGCCTGCGGCAAGTGCCGGGGCGAGCTTCCAGGCGGCCTGCAGCAGTGGGAAGTTCCACGGGGTGATCAGACCGCAGACGCCGACGGGTTCGTAGACGATCTTGGAGATGACGGTGGGATCGCCGGCGTCGACGATGCGGCCGGCGTCGGAGTCGGCCAGCTTTCCGAAGTGCTTGAAGCAGCCGATGATGTCGTCCATGTCGATCTGGGCCTCGACGAACCGCTTGCCGGTGTCCAGAGCCTCGGCGCGGGCGAACTCGTCCTTGCGGTCCTCGATGGCCTTGGCCACGCGCAGCAGGAACTCGCCGCGCTCGGCGGCGGGGGTGCCGGCCCAGACGCGGGAGTCGAAGGCCTTGCGGGCGGCGGCGATGGCGTTCAGAGTGTCCTGCTCGCCGGCCTCAGAGACCACAGCGACCTCGGTGCCGTCGGCGGGGCAGATGATGGTGCGGGTCTCGCCGCTGGCGGCAGGGACCCACTGGCCGTCGATGTAGAGCGTGGCAGTCATGAGAACTCCTTGACGTCTGATGTGAGGTGAGGCGGTGCCGGATCCAGCCTAGTCAGCGGGACCCGGCACCGTAACGGCCCGCAGGCCGGGACCTGTGCGGGGCGGGTTCCTACTCGTGGTTCCCGCGGGTCCGGACGTGGTCCCAGTCGTCCGGGATCGCGCCGGTGTTCAGGGTGACGGAGCCGCCGCCGTCGGCGTCGCTCATGGTCAGCACTGCGAGGTGGCGCTCATAGGCGTCCAGCACATCGGAGATGACCTGCTCCTTGGTGTAGCCGAAGATGTCGTGGCCGGAGGATCCCGTGGCGGAGAAGACCTCCACCTGGTAGTAGGTCTCCTCGGCCGCATACATCCGCAGAGCGAAGTTCGGCACCGAGTACTCGATCGGGTAGGCCTGGTACTTGAACATGCCCTGCTCGCCGAAGTCGACATGCAGATCGATCTGCGGGATGTCGGTCTCCGGGACCAGGCCGCGTTCGCAGTACACCGAGGCGCCCTGCTTGGCCAGCTCGGCGGCGACCTCCTCCACCGCAGGCATGGCGGTGGACTCCATGTAGTCCGAGATCTCCTCGGCGGTGGGGTAGTGCATGTGGCGGGCCAGACGGCGCCGCCAGCGTCCGGGCGCCGCCGCACCGGCGTCGCCGATGCGTTCGGACAGCGCGGAGGGCAGCGTGGCCTCCAGGGAGTCTGCGCTGTACTTCTCCTGCCGCAGTGCGCGCCATACGCTGATCATGAGCATGATCAGCACCAGGGAGAGCGGAAGCCCGATGATGACCGCGGCCATCTGCAGGGAGTAGATCCCATCCAGGGCCAGCATCACCAGTGTCAGCGCGCCGATGATCACCGACCAGACCACTCGCAGCCAGCGGGGGCCGTCTGAGGTGGCGTCCTCGGATTTGGAGGTGAAGTTGGCCAGCACCAGTGCGCCGGAATCGGCTGAGGTCACGTAGAACAGCATCCCGACGACGACGGACACGCCGACCACGAAGGTCGCGCCCGGATACTCGGCGATCAGAGCGAAGAAGCCTGCGCCTTCGCCGTCCATAGCCTCCTCGGTGCTGAGCCCGCCGCCGATGATCTGGCTGACGGTGGCGTTGCCGAAGAAGGAGATCCACAGGGCGTTGAAGGCGAAAGGGACCAGCAGCACGCCGATGACGAACTGGCGCAGTGTGCGGCCCCGGGAGATGCGAGCCAGGAACAGGCCGACGAACAGCGCCCAGGCCATCCACCAGGTCCAGAAGAAGATGGTCCACCATTCCAGCCACCCCTCGTCCACGATGGGTCCTTGCGTCTCATAGGCGAAGGTCTCCATGAGCATGCCGGGGAAGCGGGCGAAGAAGTCGCCGACGTTCTTGACCAGCGCGTTGAGCAGCTGGACGGTGTTGCCGGAGATCAGCACGTAGAGCATCAGCAGGATGGCGGCGATCACGTTGAGTTCGGCCAGACGGCGGATCCCCTTCTCCACGCCGGAGACGGTGGAGATGGTGACCACGACGACGGCGAGCACGATCAGCCCCGCCTGGACAGTCAGTCCGGCTTCCCACCCGAACATGAGGTTCAGGCCGAAGGAGAGGAAGACTACGCCGATGCCGAGGCTGGTGGCGATGCCGAAGATGGTGCCCAGCACGGCGGCGATCTCGATGGAGTCGCCGGTGGCGCCGCGGGCCCGCTTGCCGATGATCGGGTAGAGGGCGCTGCGGATGCTCAGCGGCAGGTGGTAGCGGTAGGCGAACAGGCCGAAGGCCATACCGGTCAGGGCGTACATGGCCCAGCCGGGGATGCCGTAGTGGAACATCGTCCACAGTGCGGCCTCTTCCGCAGCGGCCAGCGACTCGGGCTCGATGTCCGCGCCGGGGCCGACGAAGTAGTTGGTGGCCGGGCCGATGACCGAGAAGAACATGAGGTCCACGCCGATGCCGGCGGCGAAGAGCATGGAGGCCCAGGTGAAGAGGCTGAACTTCGGCTTGGAGTGGTCCGGGCCGAGCTTGGTCCTGCCCACTCGGGTGCAGGCCACCACCAGGACGAAGACCACGATGATCGCGGCGGTGAGGATGAAGTACCAACCCAGGCGGGTGCTGAGCCAGTTGAAGGTGGTCTCCAGCGTGTTGTAGGCGGTCTCCGGCTGGATGGCCGCCCAGAGGGTGAACAGCGTGATGGCTGCGGCGGAGACGATGAAGACCGGCCAGTTGACCTTGGAGACGCCCGGGGTGTTCCGGCGGCTCGTCGTTGGGGGAGTCTCCTTCTCAGGCGACTGCGAGTGATCCGTGGCGGATGCCATGAAGTGGTGTTCCTTCCTCAGTGTCATGACCTAGCGATGTGATGCAAGCCCTTAATGTTTCGAACCTGCACGAGCATAGTCAGAAAAAGACAGAAAGTGGAGTCTTGGTGCACCGGGGTCGGTCATGTGGGTGCGCTGGGGCACCAGCTCGCTTCCCCTGTGCTGGGCGCGATAGGTTAGGTGATCGTGGCACTGACTATCGGAATCGTAGGACTCCCCAATGTGGGCAAGTCCACACTCTTCAACGCACTGACCCGCCAGACGATCCTGGCTGCGAACTACCCGTTCGCCACCATCGAACCCAATGTGGGTGTGGTGAATCTGCCCGACGAGCGGCTGGGCCGGCTGGCTGAGATCTTCAGCTCCGAGCGCATCCTGCCGGCCACGGTGTCCTTCGTGGACATCGCCGGCATCGTCAAAGGCGCCTCTGAGGGGGAGGGGCTGGGCAACCAGTTCCTGGCCAACATCCGTGAGGCTCACGCGATCGCTCAGGTGGTGCGCGTCTTCGAGGACGACAACGTCATCCACGTGGACGGCAAGGTGGATCCGACCAGTGACATGGGCACCATCAACACCGAGCTGATCCTGGCCGATATGCAGACCCTGGAGAATGCGATCCCCAAGCTGGAGAAGCAGGTCAAGGGCAAGAAGGCCGAGCAGTCCACGCTGGACGCGTACCTGGAGGCCCAGAAGGTCCTTGAGGACGGCCGGACGATCTTCTCGGCCAAGGCGTCTCTGGACATGGATGAGCTCAAGCAGCTCTCCCTGCTGACCGCCAAGCCCTTCATCTACGTGTTCAACGCCGATGAGGGCGTGCTGGGCTCGGAGGAGAAGCAGGCCGAGCTGGCGGCGTCGGTGGCTCCTGCTCAGGCGGTCTTCCTGGACGCGAAGTTCGAGTCCGAGCTGGTCGACATGTCCGAGGAGGAGGCTGCCGAAATGCTCGAGATGAACGGGCAGGAGGAGTCCGGCCTGGATCAGCTGGCCCGGGTCGGCTTCGAGACCCTCGGGCTGCAGACCTACCTCACAGCGGGTCCCAAGGAGGCCCGCGCCTGGACCATCAACCAGGGCGATACTGCCCCCGAGGCCGCCGGAGTCATCCACACTGACTTCCAGAAGGGATTCATCAAGGCTGAGATCGTCAGCTTCGATGACCTCATCTCCGCCGGAACCATGGCTGAGGCCAAGGCCGCCGGCAAGGTCCGCATGGAGGGCAAGGAGTACGTCATGAAGGACGGCGACGTGGTGGAATTTCGTTTCGCCGTATAACCTCTCGCGTCGATTGAGCGGTCTGACCTGCCGATGCGATGACCAAAATAGGTCAGCAGTCACTGTATAGTTCAGTGCATGCTGACCATTGCTTCACGCCTCGACGTCATGTACCGGCTCGGCCGAGCCATGGCGGACCCGACGCGATCCCGGATCCTGATGACCCTGCTCGACGGCCCGAGCTATCCGGCGGTGCTGTCGCGCGAGCTGGAGCTGACCCGGTCGAACGTGTCGAACCACCTGACCTGTCTGCGCGACTGTGGCATCGTGGCCGCCGAGCCCGAGGGACGGCAGACGCGCTACGAGATCGCCCACCCGCACCTCGCTGCGGCGCTCACGGCGCTCGTGGATGTGACGCTGGCCGTCGACGAGCACGCGCCATGCGTTGATGACCAGTGCCCGGTGCCGGGCTGCTGCGGGACGGGGGCAGGCGCATGAGCGCGGCGTGCGGCTGCGACGAGCCCGAGACCACGGTCGGCGAAGCAGTTGAGGAGGTGCAGGAGCGACCCTGGTGGCGGGACCGCGGGATCATGGTCCCGGTCCTCTCCGGCGTCGCTTTCCTGACCGGTCTCGTCCTGGAGTGGTCCGGGCTCGAGATCCTGGCGCTGGTGCTGTTCTGGCTCGGTCTGCTGCTGGGAGCGTCGACGTTCACCCCGGGCGCGATCCGCAAACTGTTCAAGCGCAAGCTCGGCATCAGCCTGCTGATGACGATCAGCGCCATTGGCGCGGTGATCCTCGGCTCCGTCGAGGAGGCCGCGGCCCTGGCGTTCCTGTACTCGATCGCTGAGGCGCTGGAGGACAAGGCGATGGACCGCGCCCGCGGCGGGCTCCGGGCGCTGCTCAAGCTCGTCCCTGAGACAGCGACCATCCGCCGCGACGGCGCGACGGTCGAGGTCGCCGCGAAAGACCTCCAGGTGGGCCAGCTGATGCTGGTGCGGCCGGGCGAACGGATCGCGACCGACGGCGTTGTGGTCACGGGTCGTTCGAGTTTGGATACGTCTGCGATCACTGGAGAGTCGATCCCGGTCGAGGTCGAGCTGGGAGATGCAGTCTCGGCCGGTGCAATCAACTCCGCCGGCGCGCTGGAAGTCGAGACGACCGCGGCGGGCACCGACAACTCGCTGACCACGATCGTGGAGCTCGTTGAACAGGCGCAGGCCGAGAAGGGAGACCGCGCCCGCCTCGCCGACCGCATCGCCCGACCCCTCGTCCCTGGTGTGCTCGTCCTCGCCGTCCTGGTGGCGCTGATCGGTTCGCTGTTCGGCGACCCCGAGCTGTGGGTCACTCGCGCCCTGGTCGTCCTCGTGGCGGCGTCGCCGTGCGCGCTGGCGATCTCCGTGCCGCTGACCGTGGTCGCCGCGATCGGCTCGGCGAGCAAGTTCGGCGTGATCATCAAGTCCGGTGCCGCGTTCGAGCGCTTCGGCGTGATCCGCCACGTCGCCGTCGACAAGACCGGCACCCTCACCCGAAACGAGCCCGTCGTCACCGCCGTTCTCACCGCCGACGGGACCACCGAGGCGCAGGCGCTGGCGTGGGCGGCCGCGCTGGAGCAACACAGCACCCACCCGCTCGCGGCCGCGATCACCGCCGCCGCGCCGGGGGCCTCAGTAGCCGATGCCGTGACCGAGCAGGCCGGGCACGGCATCGAGGGCAAGCTCGACGGCGCGCGGATCACGGTCGGCAGCCCCCGCTGGCTGGACGCCGGGACGCTCGGCGACCGGGTCTCAGGGCTGGAGGAGCAGGGCATGACGGTCGTCATCGTGCACCGCGACGGCGAGCCGGTCGCTGCGATCGGCGTCCGCGACGAGCTGCGCCTGGAGGTCCCGGAGGTCGTCCGCACGCTCGCCGCGCAGTGCATCGGGGTCACGATGCTCACCGGCGACAACGCCCGCACCGCCCGCGCTCTCGCGGCGCAGGCCGGGATCGAGGACGTGCGCGCCGAGCTGCGCCCCGAGGACAAGGCCGCTGCGATCGCTGAGCTCGGCCAGCATGGTTCGGTGGCGATGATCGGCGACGGCATCAACGACGCCCCCGCCCTCGCCGCCGCGGACATCGGGATCGCGATGGGCGCGACCGGGTCGGATGCCGCGATCGAGTCGGCCGATGTCGCGTTCACCGGGCACGACTTGCGGCTGCTGCCGCGCGCGTTCGACCATGCCCGGCGCGGACGGCACATCATCAACCAGAACATCATCCTGTCGCTGCTGATCATCATCGCCCTGCTCCCGCTCGCCCTCTTCGGCGTCCTGGGACTCGCTGCCGTGGTGCTCGTGCACGAGATCGCGGAGGTCATCGTGATCCTCAATGGCTTGCGCGCGGCCCGGACCCGGAAGGAGCAGATCGTATGAAGGTCGAACTGCTGCACATCGTCGACTGCCCGAACACGGCCATCGCCGAAGCAAACGCGCGCGCCGCGCTGGATGCCGCCGAGCTCGCGGAAGTGCCCATCGAGCTGGTAACGATCCACACCGAGACCGAAGCGGTGAACACCCGATTCGGAGGCTCGCCCACGATCCTCGTCGACGGCGTCGACCTGTTTCCGACGCAACCGGTTCGCTCGCTCGCGTGCCGGGTCTACGCGACTGAGCGCGGGTACGCCGGTGCACCGACTCCGTCTCAGATCGAGGAGGCGTTGCACGAGACCTATCGTTGACGTCGAACGCAAGCTGTCGGTCCCGGACGCGGGGCCGAGCGCTTCACTGCACACCTCAAGAGGGTGGTATGTACCGGAAATCGGTGGAGTGGAGATTCGCGCTGTAGGGATTGGTCGCCGCGCGGAGCATCGTAGTGAGCGCGGGTTAGTCGGCTGACGCGCCTCGGGCAAGCAATAGCCGGAAGTGCTTCAGGAACTGTTTCTTGTAGTGGCAGGATCGAGCCATGGATGTCCTCGCGCTGGTGATCTCGGCCCTGTCGCTGCTGATCGCCGGCGTCGGCACTTACCAAGCGAACAAGCGCGCGAACGAGGCACTCGCCGAGTCGCGCAAGGCGGCCGAGGACGCACGCTGGTTCGCGGTGCAGGAAGCCGTGCAGCGCCTAATCGGGTTCGATCCGACGGCCGAGCCGGTGGGGGAGCGGCTCGCCAACCTGCGCATCACGTCGATCGCGCTCGTCGACCAGCTCGACGGCTGGGATGGTATCGACTCGTGGCTGGAGGCCGAGCGCACGCTGGGCGCGACCATCGGCCGCCAGGTGATGGAGGCCGCCAAGCCCGGCGACACCGTTGAGCGGCGGGTGGCGAACCTCGACCCGCTGATGAGTTGGGCGCACGCGCTGAGCAGCAACCTGCGCCATTTACGATCAGTCGGCCACGACGCGGCTGCACTTGCCAAGCTCCAGGTCAACGCGGAAGAGTTGGTTAGGGAAATTCATGCGCGTCACGGCTGGGATTTGCCGCCGCGGACCAACCTCCGGATCCAGCCGTTGGACTAGATGTGGTGTAACGACTCGGCCTTACGGGTTGCTCAGCACTGTGAACGACGTCGCCGTGTACTTGGGCTTAACTTCGTCGGCAGGGCCGGTTTCTTCCGTGACTGACACATCGACTGAAACTGACATGCCGGTGCGCAGCGTTGCAGTGTTCGCCGCAGGGATCTTCTTCGCGTCGATCTTGACGATCTCGCCGTCCTCGATCTCCAGCTGCCAAGCGCTGATCTCGCTGACAGTCCGCAAGATGCCGCGGATGGTGGTCGGCTCGAGCTCGAGTTCCCGAGAAGCGATGAGCTCTCCAATGTGAGCGAGTTCAGCCGTGGAGAGGCGCGTGCGCAGGCGCGCCTGGCGAGGCTGGGACCAAGTGAGATCAGGCTCGAACCCTGATTTCACCAGACCTGTCGAGAAGTCGCGCAACGTCGTGGCGACGCGCGGTCCGTACTCGCGGATGCGCGCCAAGAAGTCACTGGTGTCGGCATCTGGGCCGAGACGACGTCCGTCCTCGAGCAGTCCCAGTGCTCGCTTCATGGCGGTGTCGATCAACTGGGGCTCTGCATTGTCGTCTCCGAACAGCCCGACTTGGCCATCGGGTGAGATCTCGTCCGCTGGCGAAGTCGTCGGCACGATCTGCAGGATGAGGCTTCCCGGCAGTGGTGAACCGTTGAGGTTCAGTCGGGTCTTCGAGACGACGTCGGCGGGCGGTTGCCCACGCAACGACTTGTGCCCCTTCACCGCGAGGCCTGTCGCAAGCACCAGGCGCTGAAAATTGCGAAGCGTGTCAGCAATCCCGTCGATCGCTCCCGAGTGGATCGTGATTCCTGGCCCAGTCAGGCGCAGAGACCCTGAAGAAGCGTCGCGCCGCAGCAAGCCGTGCTCAGCGCGCAGAGTCTCGATGCTCATGCGCGCAAGATCATCTGCGTCCTGCCACTCAGCTTCGCCTTGGACGTTGGCCTTGAACTGCTCCCAGTCAAACGCCATGGAAACCGTCCAGAGTCACTTCGAAGTAGCCGCGCTGCGGTAGGGCATCCGGCCGTTGCGGAGGATCTTCCTTCGCGCCGTTGCGCTTGCGCATCCAGAAGTCATCCCAGTAGCCACGATTCAACGCATATGACTGGTGCTCGACTGAGTGGGCGCGGTCCGCCTCGGGGAACACGTGCCATAGGCAGTATCGAGTATCAACGCGCAGGCCCGTCGCTGGCCGGACCTGGTTCATCCCGAACATCTGCAGGATGTACCGATCCTTGGGGTCGGTCACCTGGTCAACGAGCACGTCTTCGCACCAGTAGACGAGGTCGATGTCGTCAGGATCGATCTTGTCGGTAAGGAAGCTGCCACCCACCCATACGCACACCACGGGGACGACAGAGCGGATGCCGTCGGTAGCGGACTCGAAGTGTTGCCAGATCTCGGCGCGGGTCGCCGACTTCGCGAACCGGGGATCGTCAACGTAGTGGGATTTGATCTCTTCCAACGACGCGCCGAATCGGCCCAGCGGAAGCAGGCCCGTCTGCTCGTCAAGTGCAGGCAGCACCAAGTCACCTCCCTGTGGGTCGCAGTCACCTGTCATTATGTCCTATCAGGGGCTGCCGACAGAGGCGGACGCGAGATCGGGTCGCGTGCCCCCGCTGCCCCACCTTCTGCGTCTCCGGAAGGGGCGAGGTGGGGGCCGAGGCGATGCCAGCCAGACACGCAACCTCAGGTTGGTATGTGCCGGAATGCGGTGGAGTTTAGGTTCAATGTATAAATACCCTGGTCAGAGGGGTGGTTGAATCGAACTTTCGTGCGGGTGAGTTTCGATTCAACCTGTGCGATCCGCGTGCGCGGTCGGACAATACATGCGTTGCCTCGCGGGGCTTCGGGTGCGTAGTCTCCACTGATATGGACGATCTGATCCAGAAGGTACTCGACCGATTGCTCACGGCTGATCCCGGTGGGATCGTCGGGGTGTACCTCTATGGATCCAGTACGACGACGGGGCTCGGCCCGGAGAGTGATGTCGACCTGCTGCTGGTGACTCGCAGGTCACTGACGTCTCAGGAGCGGGCATCGTTAGTATCCACGTTGCTCGGACTTTCGGGGTGGAAGGGGCATGCTGACGTATTTCCGGAGGTCACGAGCCGTCGCCCGCTTGAGGTGACGAGTCTGGTTGCGGACGATCTCGAGCCTCTGGTGGCCGCGCCGTGGAGTGATTTCCAGTTCGGGGAGTGGCTCAGGAGCGATTTCATCCAGGGATATGTGTCCGAGCCTGAGCGCGATCCGGATGTGGTGATCCTGCTGGCGACAGCTTTGGCATCACACCAGGTGCTGCACGGTCCTTCGCTGGGCGCTCTGGTCGCTGATGTACCTTTCGCGCTTTTGAAGGACGCGCAATTGGCCGCACTGCCGGGACTCGTTGAGGATCTGGGTGGGGATGGTCGCAATGTTCTTCTGACTCTGGCGCGTGCGTTGCATACGGTGGAGACCGGGGCGATAGTCCCCAAAGAACAGGCGGCTGTCACCGCGGCGAAGCGAGTCGACGCCGCTGGTGCGGGACTGCTCCTTGCGGCTGCCGGTGAGTACCGAGGCGAGGAACAGGTCGACTGGGATCGTGAATCGAGTCGGGTGTCGTCTCTGGCGCAGTCGTTGATCACGATGATCCAGCGAACATCTGCGGAACCGTGAGCGTACACACAGACGCCGCCGGGCGGGACTGCCGCGCTTATCTCACCACAGAGGTTATTCGGCTACGGAACGCGGTCGAGTTCCGGTTTAACGTATAGCGTTAATGACGGACTCCGTTATACACTGGTTTCGTGATCAGATCGTTCGGCAACAAGGACACCGAACGGCTGTGGCGTCGTGAGCGCGTGCGCTCGATCGATCCGAGGATCCATCGGGTCGCGCTGCGCAAGCTACGTCAGGTGGGGTCTGCAGAGTCTCTCGAGGACCTCCGCGTCCCGCCTGGCAATCGGCTCGAGGCGCTCAAGGGCGATCGGGTCGGGCAGCACAGCATCAGGATCAACGACCAGTGGCGGATCTGCTTCGTGTGGACCGACGCTTGACCAGAGGAGGTGCAGATCGTTGACTACCACTGACAGGATCGAGCCGATTCACCCGGGTGAGGTCCTCATGGAGGACTTCATCGAGGGCTTCGGCATTACACAGAACAAGCTCGCCGTGTCGATCGGCGTCCCGCCCCGGCGGATCAACGAGATCGTGCACGGCAAGCGGGGGATCACCGCAGACACGGCGCTGCGGCTCGCGAGGTACTTCGGCACGTCGGCCGAGTTCTGGATCAACCTGCAGAGCCACTATGAGCTCGACCGCGCCGAGGACGCAGCAGGTGAGCAGATCGCGGCGATCGTGCCGCTACAGGTCGCGTGACCAGCTGCGTCGTGCAACGCCCCGGAGGCGTCTGCATCGCGGTCACCGACCTCGGCGGCGACGGCCCTGTCGTCGTGCTGCTGCACGGGCTTGCCGGGAGCTCGCGGGAGTTGCTGCGCACGGCGCGAGCGTTGCAGGACCATCGGGTCCTGCTCGTGGACCAGCGAGGGCACGGTGCGAGCACGCGGCTTCCCGATGATCTATCCCGCGACGCCTTCGTCGGCGACGTCGTGGCGGCGATCGAGGAGCTCGCCCCGGGGAGTCGAGCGACGCTCGTCGGGCAGTCGATGGGAGCCCACACTGCTTCTCTCGCAGCAGCAGCGCGCCCAGACCTGCTCGAGGGGCTCGTGATGCTCGAAGGTCATGTGTCGGGGAGTGACGATCCGCGCGAGGCTGCTGGTCTCGGCGCGTACTTCGCGTCCTGGCCGGTTCCGTTCCGGGACGAGGCCGCTGCCCGCGAGTTCCTCGGTGATGACGCGATCGTTGATGCCTGGGTAGCGGATCTCCAGTCGACGGATGATGGGCTCGTCCCGCGTTTCGACGCCGCGGTCATGCAACGCACGATCGAGGCTGTGCATGAACCGCGCTGGGACGAGTGGGAAGCTCTGCAGGTTCCGACTCTCGCGATTTTCGCCAAGCACGGGATGTTCAGCGATGCCGACAAGGACGAGCTGATCCGGCGCAGGCCCGAGACGGTCAGAGTCGATCTCTCTGGCGGCAGCCATGATGCGCACCTCGACGCCTTCGACGAGTGGATCGACGTGCTTCGCCGCTGGTTATCTCGCGATCAGGCCAGCGACTCGCGGACCAGTGTCCGCTGAGGTTGTTAGCTGCGGCCACGCGGTGGAGTTCCGCTTCAACGTGTGATCGTCCCTGGACGCTTGCTGGCGTCGCGCGGTACCTGGCGGGCAGAGGTGGCATCTTGCGCTGAGGGTTCATGGGGTCCTGGTGGAAGAGCGCCGCAATCTCAAACGGTACTGTTGTCGCGTGATCTTTCATGCCTTTGAGGCATACGCGGCTGAGATGGGAATCGCTCTCGCGATAGCGCCGGAGGAACAGAACAGCGACTACGAGTCGGGGGTCGTGCAGATCGACGGTGACTCATGGCATATTCGAACTGCGCGGAAGACTCCCACCAAACCGGGTGCATTCGTCGCCTTCTGGAGGCGAGGCGCCGGTGGAGTGACGGCTCCGTTCGGTGAAGATGATGCTGCCGCGGGATTGATGGTCTTCGTGGAGCAAATGGGCAGGCGCGGCGTCTTCCGGTTCACCGCCGCGGATCTGGCCCGGCTGGGCATCACGTCGGGAGTGCGGCCCGGCAAACGGGGCTTCCGGGTGTATCCGAGTTGGTGCGTGGAGCTGAACTCAGCAGCGGCTGCTGTGCAACGTGCTCAGTCGGCGTCATTTCTCACATACTGAGCCGATCGCTGCCCGCCGCTTTGCGGTCGCCTGGGTGCCCGATGGCCTCTCTGACACCTGTTCGTGCGGCAGTCCCCATCTAGCTAGAGCGGTGGGGTTCTCTGGCGCTGGACGAGACCGCGCTCTGGGATGGGGACACCCCTGTCTGACCCTGGTGAAGCCGCTGTCTGCGCGCGCTGGCAGCAATGCGCACCGCGCTCTCTGGGTAGACTCCCGTGATGCTCTTTGTCGGTATCGACCTCGCAGCCGAAGCCCGGCGCACGGGCGTCGCCGTCGTGCGCGAAGATGGTGCGCTCTCGTTGGAGCAGGTCCGTGTCGGCGGGAGCGATGAGGACCTCGTGGCAGCTGTCGAGGCGGCGGACAGGACGGGAGTGGATGTTCCACTCGGGTGGCCGGCTCCATTCGTCGACTTGGTCAGGGCCCATGCCGCCGGAACTCTATCGGCGCCCGCATCCACTGATTCCGCCTGGCGTCGGGACCTCGCGATGCGAACAACAGACCGTGAGGTGCACCGTCGCACGGGCATCACTCCGTTGAGTGTCTCTACAGACAGAATCGCCTACCCGGCTCTCCGGTGGGCCGGACTTGAAGCTCGTTTGCGAGAACGCGGAATCGATGTCGCGCGTGACGGTTCTGGGGTGGTCTTCGAGGTGTATCCGGCGGCCGCATTGCACTGCTGGTCCTTGACTCACCGGGGCTACAAAGGTGCGCAGAACGCCCCTGGCCGTTCTGCTTTGGCGGCCGAACTTGTGGAGAAGACTCCGTGGCTGGACTGGAACGGATATCGGGACTTATGTGTGCGCGACGATAACGCGCTTGATGCAGTTGTCGCCGCACTCATCACTCGCGAGGCCTTCCTCGGCAGCTGCGAACCGCCGACGGATGAAAATCGAGAGGTGGCGCGGCAAGAGGGCTGGATCTGGTTGCCCGGAACCAGCCCTACACCACCGACCATGCGGTGATCGTCGTGGCTCCCTATCCGACGATGCGCCTGTCTTCGTCGATCTCCCGTCGCGACTAGGCCCAGATCAAGACACAGCTTCTGCTGCTTCCGCCAATCGGAGCATCTCGGAGACCAGGTCACTGATCCCCGGCTCTTCGATGGGGAAGTGTCCGCACTCGCGGAGCATGACGACCCTGCCCGGAGTCGCGATGCGTCGAAGAAAACGCGTGCTCAGCTTGACCGGTGTCCAGGCATCCCTGCTCGGGTGTACGAGTGTGACAGGTGTCTTCGCGGATTCCGGTGGGGTGTGCCGGTACCGCAGGTAGGACGCGAGGAACCCGAGTGGTACACGTGCTCCACCGCCAAGCGGGTCGCGCGCGCAGAGTCTGGAGAGTCCAGGGTCGCGGCTCATCTTCGAGAAGTCCGCGACCCATCGCATGGGGATCATGACGTTCGCGAGCGGACCCCGAGCCAGAGAGGAGAGCGGACCACCGAAAGCGCCCAGCACTCCGAACCGGGTGAGGCGAGATCGGACCCGTAGGTCTCGGGGATCGAGGAGACTTGTGGCGACGACTGCCGCGACTCGAAAGGAGTGCGCGGCCACTTCGTACGCCAGCATCCCGCCCATGCTTCCGCCGAACAGGATCAGCGGGCGGTCGTCGTGCTCTGCCTCGACCAGGTCTACGAGCAAGCGCACCCAGTCGGCATAGCGCACCTTGCCCGCCTCCGGGGATGTTGTCCGACCGTAGAGGGGAAGGTCGACGGCGGCGACGTCGAACCCGCTCTGTGCGATCAGCGCAGCCATCGGCCAGAGTGCGCCGCTATGACCCCCTGCCCCGTGGATCACCAGCACGCGAACGGGCGCTTTGGGGTCACGTGCTCTCGCGATGTGAACGTTGTGACTGCACCATTGCCACCATGTCGCTTCCGGCCCAAGCCTTGCAGCCGCGCGTCTGCCCGGGGGAAGGAATGCGGCATACGCTTGGAGCGACACTCTTTCACAGTAACAACAGGTGCCGGCAGATCACGTAGTCTCCGTGCCTGGCCCTCAGTTCTTGGGACGACGGATCCACGATGCAGAGGTTGGTACGTACAGAAACGTCGTGGGGGTTCCGGTCCCCTGTGTGGCGCGCTATCCTCTGGCGGTAGGAGGCGGACCGAACAGCCATCTGATGACTGTTCCGAGCACAGCGTCGGAAGGGGGTATACATATGAAAACTGTTCTCCCCACAGACTGCGGAAATGCGCCAAGAATCGCCATAGTCGGAGAGTTCGTCACCAACTGGGCGAAGCGCGACGCTGAGGCGATGGCAGCATGGTTGACCGACGACGTGGACTGGACAGTCGCCGGGCGTGAAGCCGCCAGCGACGAAGCCGCAGCCGACTTCGCGTGCCCGAGCAGCACCTCCGACTACCTCGAAGTCAACACGATCATCACGCACGGCCGGCTGGCATCCTGCGATGGCTTCGTCGATTCTGAGTCAGGTCGGGTGCACTTCAGCCACGTGTTCAGATTCGCCAGCACCTCGAAGGCCGCCAAGATCAAAGAAGCTCGAACGTACCTCACCCAAGAGTGAAGCAGGGTTTGCCGACATCCCAACCGGTTTCCTGCCGGCGCTCGTCCGACAGCGTGCGCGATCGGCCTGGCCTTGACCCGAGCAGTCTGCGTCAGTGATTCGTCCGGGACGTCACGTGCTTGCTGATGCGGTGTTCAAGTCCGACCTTCACTGACGGCCACTCAGTATCCAGGATAGAGAAGACGACGGTGTCGCGGATGGTGCCGTTGTCCATGATGATGTGGTTGCGCAGGACCGCATCCTGTTTGGCGCCGAGACCTGCGATGGCGGCGCGTGACTGATGGTTGTGCCAATGCGTGCGGAACTCGACGGCGATGCACCCCAGCTCTTCAAACGCCCGGCTCAGCAGCAGGAGCTTCATCGCCGGGTTGATCCCGGTTCCTTGGGCATCTTGGCCGATCCACGTCGATCCGATCTCCAGACGACGATGCGCGGGGTTCAGGTTCAGGAACGTCGTCATGCCGACTGCTCTGCTGCTGGCGGGGTCGATGACCGCCCACGGCGCCAGACGATGTTCCGCGTGCATGTCGAGCCGGTTCCGGATTTCGTCGGTGACGTGATCGGGTGCGGGAATTCGGGTGTACCAGGTCTTCCACAGCTCACCCGGGAGGACCGCCTGGGCCAAGTCATCCTGATGCTTCAGATCCAGGGGCTCAAGGCGAACCAGGTCATTCGACAAGACCGGCGTCTGGGAGTAGGTCTGTTCTGTGGCAGTCACTGGTACAGCATCCCACCTCAGGCGACCTCGGCGCTCGCCGCCGGGCGTGAGTTCTCTGCTATTCCGGGACGTCGATGACTTCACCGTTGTGGGGGATCTGGCCGTGGAACGTCAGCGGGACCGCCTGGGCTCGATCGACGTCGGCACGGTCTATCGCCTGGATGTGGAGGTGAGGTTCGGTGCTGTTGCCCGAGTTCCCACAGCGCGCGATGTGCTCGCCGGTGCGAACCCGCTCGCCCGGTCGCACCCGCACACTCGATTGCTGCAGGTGGCAGAGCACGACGACGACGCCGCGGCTCTCGATGAATACGTGGTTCCCCACAAGGGCGCGCCAGCCGCGCGATGCGCGTCCCCGCTGAGTCAGTGCGTAGCTGATAGAGGGGAATCCGCGGTGGGCGTGATGGTCGATCGCCGTGTCACTCGCTGCGATGACCCTCCCGTCGATCGGAGCGCGGATCGGGCGACCGAAACCGATGAATCGGTCGGGCAGCTCTGGCCGCAGGAGAGAGATGAGGCGGATCGGCGCGCTGCGGCCGAGTGGTGAGATCGGAACAAAGTCGATGGCGTGCGCTGAGGCGAACGCCGCCGTGCCGTGGCTCGGCACGCGGTCAGCCGGGCTGTTCTGTACTCGCCAGATTCCTGTGAAGGGGTAGGCGATGTCGAAGCAGGCGTCCATCATTGCTCCCTCCATCACAATCATGTCATGAGGCGGGGTCTTCTCGGCGTCTCACGGGTCGCAGAAGAAGGCGGCCATCGCGGCGCCGGCAGTCACTCCACGATTGGGCCATTGTGTAGTCTCGGGATCAGAGCGAGGCACGTTCCGAAGAGAATGGCGCGGAACGCATCACAGAAGGAGACCCCATGGAACATCCCTTGGCCGGACGCACAGCTGTGGTCACAGGGGTGAGCCGGAGCAGGGGCATCGGTGCGGCCGTGGCGCGCCGCCTGGCCGCCAGCGGCGCCGATCTCGTGGTCCAGCATCATCGGGCGCATGACGCCGAGCAGCCGTGGGGCGCTGACGACCTTGCCGACGTGTTGGCGGAGGTGCGTAGTCACCTCACTCCGGGCGCTTCTCTCCACGACATCGCAGCGGATCTGACGGAGCCGGACGCTCCGCAGCAGATGATCGAGCAGGCGCTCGCTGCGTCCGGGCCGCTGGACATTCTCGTCTGCGTCCATGCGCGCTCCGGTGGCGACGGGGCCTTGGCGGAGATCTCTGCGAATGATCTGGATGGTCACTGGGGCGCGGATGCCCGTTCGGTCCTCTTGGCTACGAAAGCATTCGCGGAGGTTCACGATCCAGCTCGGCCCGGTGGTCGCGTCGTGTGGATGACTTCTGGTCAGCAGAAGGGTCCTATGCCCGGGGAGGTGGCCTATGCCGCAGCCAAGGGTGCCTTGGCAGGGGTGACGGCGACGGTCGCAGACGAGCTGGTCGAGCGCGGCATCGTCCTCAACTCTGTGAACCCCGGCCCGGTGAACACCGGGTTCCTCGATTCCGGGCAGGGGATCGATGATGCGACTCTGGACTCTCTGAGGCAGAGGTTCCCGTCCGGACGCTTCGGCACTCCGGATGATCCTGCACGGCTGATCGGCTGGCTTGTCAGCGATGAGGCGGAATGGATCGTCGGCCAGGTGATCGACAGCGAGGGCGGCTTCCGACGTTAGCCAGAGCGTCTCAACAGCCTGGTGCAGCGCTTAGCATCCCATGCCGGTCCGTCCTAGGCTGGGCCTGTGAGCAGACCCCATGACAGCACAGACGGCAGTGCGGCGATGCCGCACTCATCGACTGGCCCTGAGCCGGATGCGTCAGACTCGGCCCAACCTGTCGGCGACTCCACGAGCAGGTCAGGCAGTGTCTCGGAGCCGTGGATCCGCAGAGGTCGGATGGAAGACGTTCCTGCACTTCTCGCGTTCTGGGACAAGGCGGGGGAGAACGCCGGACGTCCGGGGGACGACGCTGAGCTGACCGAGAATCTGCTTCTGCGGGACCCTGACTCCATCATCATCGCCGAGTCAGACGGAGGGATCGTCGGGACCGTCATCGCAGGGTGGGATGGTTGGCGTGCGCATATGTACCGCCTGGCCGTCGATCCGGATTCGCGCGGGCAAGGGATCGGGCGGCGCCTGACGCGCGCGGCTGAGGAGCGCCTGAAGTCTCTCGGAGCGGTGAGATTCGACGCGATGGTGCTTTCGGGCAACACTGCCGGCGAAGCGGCTTGGGAAGCGATGGGCTATCGGCCCCAGAACGACTGGACCCGCTGGATCCGCTTCGCCTGAGGCGGTCCTAGCATGGCTCTTATGGAGATTCGTCTTGCCGCCTTCACTGATTGTGCGCGCCTGCAGCAGATCGAATGTGCTGCCGGGGAAGTGTTCCGAACAGTCGGCATGCCGCAGATCGCCGACGACGCCCCGCCGAGCGTCGAGGAGCTCGAAGGATACGTCCGGAGGGGATCGGCATGGGTGGCAGCGACTGACCCTGATGTCCCGGAGGCGTATCTGCTGGCTGATCGGATTGATGATGTGCTGCACATCGAACAGGTCTCCGTGGATCCCACCTACGCACGGTTGGGGCGTGGCCGTGAACTGATCGAGCATGCTGCCAGGCAGGCTGCGGAGCTGTCCTGCTCTGCGCTGACCCTGACGGCCTTCGTGACCGTGCCATGGAACGCTCCGTACTACCGCAGGCTCGGGTTCATGGAAATCCCCGATGGCGGCCTCAGCCCTGGACTTGCTGCGGTTCGGCGTCGAGAAGCCGAGATCGGTCTGGACCGCTGGCCCCGGACCGCCATGCGCAGGACCCTGGCCTATTGATCTGCCGCCCCTCCGAGAGGCCTGAAGCGCCGCTGAAGGTCTCAGCGGTGCGGGGGTCTACTTCCCGCGGATCTCGCGGCGTGCCTGGCCGATGATCCGGTCGCGGCGGAACAGCTGCTCCAAGTGCGCCATCTGGGCGTCCACCTGACCTGTGCCGTTGGAGAAGGCCTCGAGAGTCTCTTGGTACTGCTTCTCGAACGCTGCCCAGTCCTTCTTCTTCAGCTGAGGGGCCAGAGAACGCAGCTCTTCGATGGCAGGCTGAGCCTCAGCACCCTGTGCATGAGCCTCTGCGGTGACCTCAGCCAGCAGCAGAAGCTCACCTTTCCGATCGAGGCCTTTGCCGGACGAGTCGAACTTGTCCATCAGCCCGAACCCGCCGACCAGGACGAGCAGCGCCAGCACGCAGCCGAACACCAGCAGCAGAATCTCGAGGGCGCTCCACCCGTCCATACCGTTCCTCTCATCGGTGACTCTGCCTGTGAGTCTAGTGAACCGCTGTGGTGGCCGGGAACTGCGTCCCGCACCGTTCTCGCTCAGGCGGTGACTACGAGCCCTCCACGTGGACCGACAGCCCCGTCTCGCCGGGACGGATGTGGGGTTGGAGCGCCCAATCGTCCGTGTAGTCCCCGGTGAACTGGGCGCGGTAGGGGATGGGCTCTTCCTCGAACAGCAGGTCAAGGCGGGTCAGCAGACTGTCCCGTGCGGCGTCATAGTCTTCGGTGAAGTCTGCGCTGGGCAGTGCCCACGGTTTCAGGGCGCTCATGCCTGTATAGGCGAAGGTTCCGTGGAGCAGCCCGAAAAGCAGCTCCTCGAGCTCCCCGCTCTTGCCCCGTGGCCCGATCGACGCAGGACGGTCGCCGATCGTTACTGCGGCCAGGGCACGTCTGCCGGTGAAAGGGCCCTGTTCGTAACGCAGCCGTCGCCCGGTTGCGGGGTCCTTGCCGAAGGCGAAGCCGCTGATGAAGACGCGGTCGAACCAGCCCTTCAGGATGGCTGGCATCCCATACCACCACAGCGGAAACTGCACGACGACGGCGTCGGCCTGCCGCAGCTTTGCCTGCTCAGCCCGCACGTCCTCAGGCAGCCGCTCTTCTGTGTAGGCACGGCGGGTATCGGAGCTGACACGGAAGCGCTCCTCCTCAGGGATCCCAGCGTCCGTGCGTGTGACCACAGGATTCCACTCCATGGCATAGAGATCAGATTCCAGCACGCGCACGCCATGGGAGCTCAGATGCCGGAGCCCGTCACCGCGCAGGGTGGCGTTCAGGGAGTGTCGTTCGGGGTGGGCGCTCAGCCAGAGCACTGTTCGTCGCGTCATAGGGATATCCTCGAGCTCAGGAGCAGCTCATGGAAGTACGGACAGTTTTGTCCTCAGGGAGGTCAGGATGCGGTTGCCAGTTCAGCGAGCCATGGAAGTCTGCCCTGTCGAGGTGGCGGTCTCGATCGTCGGCGGAACATGGAAGCTCACAGTGATCAAGCATCTGATGGAGGGGACCCAGCGATTCGGTGAGCTGAGCCGAATGGTCCCACTGGCCAACCGCAAGACTCTGACCCGGCAGCTGCGCGAATTGGAGGAGGACGGGGTCGTCCACCGGGAGATCTACCCAGAAGTTCCTCCGAAGGTGGAGTACTCCCTGACGGCACTCGGCCAAGAGCTGGTTTCCGTCATCGAGGCGATGAACACCTGGGGTTCTCACTACAGCAGTCATCAGAACTCAGACACAGCAGATCCGCCCACGCCTCAGCGCCGCTCCCTCTCAGCTGACAGGCCGCCCCAGGAGGATCATATGACCGAGACATTGCAGATCAGAATGCCGCTGCCGGCTGACGAGGAGCAGGTGCGTGCGGCTCAGGCGGAACTCGCGGCAGAGGACTTCGACTTCTCCTTCCAGAAGCCTGAGCAGAGCTGGGAGGACTACCTCGAGGGGCTTCGCAGGGAGCATGAGGGCGTGGACCTCGCGCCGGGACGGGTACCTGCCACGATGTTCCTCGGCACAGTGGGGGAGGAGGTCGTAGGCCGCGTCCACATCAGGCATGAGCTGACCCCCACGCTCAGAGAAATGGGCGGTCATATCGGCTATGCAGTGCGACCGCAGCACCGGCGCCGCGGCTACGCCACCCAGATGCTGCGCCTGGGGCTGCAGAAGCTGCGTGAGCTCGGCGTCGAACAGGCGCTGGTCACCTGTGAAGACACGAACCTCGGTTCCATCCGCACCATCGAGGCCTGCGGCGGAGTGCTGGAGGACATCGCCGGACAGCCCGGTACTGCACCTATGCGTCGGTATTGGGTCGACCTGGTCGGCTGAGCCCGATCTTCCACTCACGTGCAGTTCACGGCCGAGGCGTCTGCCAGCGCACCATGCGATGTTCGAGGCCCACAGGGTCGGTCTTCGTCGTCCCGTCGAACTCGAAGCCCTCCCGGCGGTAGAAGGTGATGGCCCGCTGGTTGCCGTCGAGCACCCAGAGGAACGCCGGCTCTCCTGCGATGGCGGCGGCCAGCAGCTCATGCCCCAGGCCGGTCCCATAGGCCTCTGCCCGGACGTAGAGGGCTATCAGCTGAAGGGAGGGGACGCCCTGGTCCTCCGCGTCTGGGGAAGGGCCGAACCCGGCGAAGCCGAGCAGGCGTCCGGCGTCGTCCGAGGCGAGCAGATGATCCTCCTCGGATCCTTCGATCCGTCGGCGCCAGGTCTCGATGCGCGCCTGCCGACGGTGCCGGCGGTCCTGCAGGATCTCTTCTGCGATCAGGCCGGCATAGGCCTCATCCCACACATCCAGGTGCAGGTCCGTCAGTGCTTCAGCATCGTCAGGAACAGCGGGGCGGATGCGCATGCCGTGAGCCTACTGCAGGGCCTCTGCCGGCTCCTTTGCCGCCACGGGCGTGGTCAGAGCCTTCATCAGCACCACGAAGATCGCCAGCCCGACGCCGAGCACCACCAGTCCCAGCACCACGCTTCCGGACAGAGCCAGGGCCACGTAGGCCAAAGTGGCGCAGACCGAGGCGCTGAGGACGTAGGGAAGCTGGGTCACCACGTGGGTGATCACATTGCAGCTGGAGCCGGTGGCCGAGAGGATCGTGGTGTCCGAGATGGGGGAGGCGTGGTCGCCTGCGACGGCTCCGGCCAGCACGGCACCGAGCACCGGAAGCAGCAGGTCCGGCTGGTCCATGGAGTTGATGATGCCCCCGGCGATGGGCAGCAGGAGACCGAAGGATCCCCAGGAGGTGCCGGTGGCGAAGGACATCGCTCCGGCCACGATGAACACCACCGGAGCCAGCCAGCCGGCGGAGATCTGCGAGGCCTCCACCAGTTCGCCCAAGAAGTCGCCGGTGCCCAGCTGTTCGATCAGATCGCCCAGCATCCAGGCAGGGATGAGGATGGCGATGGCCGGAAGCATGGACTTCACGCCCTCGATCCAGCCGCGGGCAAAGGTGGACCGCGCGAACTGCGGGTTCTTCCGGGTGTTGCGCAGACAGTAGTAGACCGCCGCGGCCAGGCCCAACAGTCCACCGACCATCAGAGCCGCACTGGCATCGGTCTCTGCCAAGATGTCGAAGATGTCCCAGGTTCCGGCGGCCCGCTGGCCGGTCCAGACGATGCCGGCGAACACGCCGATCACCAGCAGTGCGAAGGGCACGATCAGTGCACGGCGGGCACCGGGGTCATGGACCGGCAGATCGTCGGAGAGCTGCCCCGGCACATCGACGGCCGGGTCGAAGAGCTCGCCGCTGGTCAGGGCGCGCCGCTCCTCGGTGCGCATGCTGCCCAGGTCGATGCGGAAGAAGATGACCAGCCACACCATGATGGCCGCGCCGATGGCGTAGAAGTTGGAGACCGCAGCACCCAGGAACGCTTGGACGCTGCTCATCGACAGCGAGGAGGCGGCGATGATCGGCACCAGGATGCCCATGATGTAGGCGCCCCAGCTGGAGACCGGGGAGAGCACGGAGACCGGAGCGGAGGTGGAGTCGATGATGTAGGCCAGCTTCGCCCGGGAGACTCGGTGCTGGTCGGTCACCGGCCGGGAGATCTGCCCGACCGCCAGCGCGTTGAAGTAGTCGTCGATGAAGATGACGATGCCCAGGATGGCCGGCAGGAACATCGCTCCAGGCCGCTTTTCGATCCGCTTCATCGCCCACAGGGCGAAGGCCGTGGTGCCGCCGGACATCATGATGAAGGCGGCGATCACACC
This sequence comes from Nesterenkonia lacusekhoensis, assembly GCF_017876395.1. NCBI lineage: Bacteria > Bacillati > Actinomycetota > Actinomycetes > Micrococcales > Micrococcaceae > Nesterenkonia > Nesterenkonia lacusekhoensis. The sequence goes on from NZ_JAGINX010000001.1 coordinate 715,144, forward strand.
GAGCACCAGCAGGAACGCCACGATGTAGACCGACCAGGTGTTGACCTCCCCGTCGGCCCAGAAGTTCGCGGCGAAGGCGTCCCAAACGGCGCGCAGAGCGCTCAGCGGGTTGAGGTCGTGGATCAGCAGTGCGGCGGCGAGCACGCCTGAGCCGAGGCTGATCAGCACCTTTCGCGTGAGGATCACCAGTGTCAGCGCCAGCACCGGCGGCGCCAGTGTCAGGACCGGGTACTCCGTGATGAGGTCGCTCATAGGGGCCTTTCAGGGGGATCCGCGCAGGCGGGGGTGCTGGTGCTCAGTGTAGGGCTCGGGCGTGCGAGCGCAGGGCAGGTATGCTCGTACGCGCCGGAAGACGTGCCCCGGAGGGCCGTGCCCGGTGATGAACATCGAAACTGGACCGGGTGATTCTACCGTGTCAGTTCCGCGCCGTCGCATCGGCGCCGACGTCGGGGTCCGTGGCACGTCGCTCGGCACCGGAGGGGCCCGTCATGGAAAGATGGAGCGGTGACTTCACCTGTTGTGCTCTTCGACCTGGACGGAACGCTCGTGGACCCCGCTGGAGCGATCACCGGCGGCATCGCTGCGGCATTGGAGGCTCACGGGATCGAAGTCCCGGATGAGCAGACGCTGAAGAGCTTCATCGGCCCACCCCTGCAGACCAGTCTGATCGTGCTGCCCGGTGTCACCGAGGAGCTGATCCCGCAGCTCATCGACCACTACCGCGAGGGCTACATCCGTGAGGGTATGGCCGCCAGCGAGGTCTACCCGGGCATCCGTGAGCTGCTGGAGGCGCTGCGCGCCGAAGGGGTGCTGCTGGCCGTGGCCACGTCCAAGCCGGAGCCCCAGGCCGTGCGTCTGCTGAAGATCCAGGGACTGCTCGACCTCTTCGACGTGGTGTCCGGCTCCGATCCCGATGAGACCGTCCCGCACACCAGCAAAGGTCCCATCCTCGCCTCGGCTCTGGAGCGGCTGCCGCAGGCAGAGGCGTCTGCCCCGATGGTCATGGTGGGGGACCGGAAGTTCGACGTCGAGGGCGCGGCTCGCAACACGATGCCTTGCATCGGTGTGACCTGGGGATATGCGCCCGAAGGCGAGTTGGAGGCCCATGGTGCGGCCGCCGTCGTGAGTTCGGCGGACGAGCTGCGCCGGCAGATCACTGAACAGCTCGACGAACAGCTCGGCGCACAGCGGGCCGGAGAGCATGCGGAAGCCTCTGCTCAGCAGATGACCAGCTGACCTGGGCTGACGTCCAGTGGGTTCGGGCTGACGTCCAGGCAGTGCCATGGTCTATGGACGTGATTGAAGGTTGTGCTTGAACTGCGGCACAGGCCCTGCCGTAGGTTGCTGTCCATGAGCTTGTCACACAGCACATCGTTTCCTCGTCGGAGCCTCTTCGGTGCCGCCGTGGCCGTGATGACCGGGGGCTCCGTCTTGGCTGCTCCGGCGGCCCAGGCCTCCTCCACCACCTCCGCCGCATCCGACGCCGCTGAGGCTGCGGAGAACCCCACCCACCAGCTGGGCTGCCCGCTGGGCAAGGGGGTCTGAGCCATGCCTACACCGATCTGGCAGCCCTGCGAGAACTACACCGCAGGCCGCGACGGCACCTCCATCGACCGCATCGTCATCCACTACATCGTGGGCACCTTGGCCGCTGCCGATGTGACCTTCGCCGACCCGAACTCCGGAGTCAGCGCCCACTACGGAATCGGCGAAGGGTCCTTCCACCAGTACGTCAGCGAGATCAACACGGCCTGGCACGCGGGGAACTGGTCGATGAATCAGCGCAGCATCGGCATCGAGCACTCCGCGGACCCGGACCGCCGGCCCACGCTGAACACCTATGACATCTCCATCGAGCTGTGCACCCGCATCTGCCGGGAGTATGGCATCGATCCGCAGACCCAGATCATCCCGCACAGCTCTGTGGCGGCCACTGCATGCCCCGGGACGGTGAACCTGCAGCACATCCGCGACGAGGTCGAACGCAGCCTCTGAACGGTGGGCTGCTCCGAGCTGTGGGCTACTCCGCGCCGAAGTCGTTCGGGTGCGGGCTGCGGCGGGCGTCCTCGCCCTTGTCCAGGGCGTCGATGGCCTCCATCTGCGCGGTGCTGAGCTCAAAGCCCAGGATGTCTGCGTTCTGGGCCATGCGCTGGGGGTCGTCCGACTTGGGGATCAGCACATCGCCGCGCTGCAGGTGCCAGCGCAGGATCACCTGAGGCACGGTGCGGCCGATCTGAGCCGAGATCTCCTGCAGGGCCGGGTCCTGGAACTCGTTGCCCTTGCCCAGCGGGCTCCAAGCCTCGACGGCGATCCCGCGGGCCTTGGAGTACTCGCGGACCTCGTTGTTGGCGAAATAGGGGTGGACCTCGATCTGGTTCACCGCCGGGGCGACCCCAGTGGCCTCGATGATCCGGTCCAAATGCTCCGGCTGGAAGTTGGAGACGCCCACGGCCTTGGTCCGGCCCGACTGCGCCAGCTCCAGCATGGCCCTCCACGTCTCCACATAGTCCACCTCCAGATGAGGCATGGGCCAATGGATCAGGAACAGGTCGACATAGTCCATCCCCAGCTTCTGCAGCGACTCCTCGAAGGTGCTGAAGACATCGGCCGGAGCGTGATGACCATTGTTGAGCTTGGTGGTGATGAACAGCTCCTCGCGGGCCACGCCGGAGGCGCGGGCTCCCTGGCCGACTTCGGCCTCATTGCCGTACATCTGCGCGGTGTCGATATGGCGGTATCCGGCGCGGATGGCCGCCTCCACCGAGGAGGCCGCATCCGCGGACTTCGAAGTCCCGAATCCGATCTGAGGAATGCTGGTACCCGAGTTGAGCTGGATGGTCTCTGACATGAGTCAGATCCTACGCGCGCGGCAGGCCCCCGTCAGCAGTCCACACCCGGCGCTCAGAGCATGGAACAGCTGAGGCCATGGAACTGTCCAGCTCATGGAACGGGATGTCCGGCGGCACGCAGCAGCTCGAACCACTCGGCTCGGCTCAGCGTCACGGAGGCACCGTCCACGGCCTCCTGCACACGGCTGGGCTGCGTGGTGCCCAGGACCACCTGGATCTGAGCGGGGTGTCGAGTCAGCCAGGCGGTGGCGATGCCCGTGGGCGTCACGGCGTGCTCCTCCGCCAGGCGATCCAGCGCCCGGTTCAGCTCTGGGTAGTCAGGGTTCCCGACGAAGGCGCCGGAGGGAGACCGATACGGCGACCAGGCCTGCAGGGTGATGCCGTGGCGGCGGCAGTACTCCACGGTGCCGGCGCCGTCGGGGGAGATCTGAGCGGCCGAGCCCAGTGTGTTGGCATGGATGCCCTCGGTCAGTATGGCGGCATGGGGTAGGGACAGCTGCATCTGATTGGCCGTCAGCGGCTGGGCGAGGGCGGTGCGCAGCAGATCGATCTGGGCCGGGGTGTGGTTGGAGACGCCCACATGCCGGACCTTGCCCGAGCTGACGAGATGGTCGAAGGCGCGGGCCACCTCCTCAGGCTCCACCAACGGGTCCGGACGGTGCAGCAGCAGGATGTCGATGTACTCGGTGTCCAGAGCGCGCAGCGACTCCTCGGTCTCGGCCACGATGTGCTCGTAGGAGAAGTCATAGTGCGGACCGTCTTTGATGATGCCCACCTTGGTCTGCAGCGTGATCTGCTCGCGCTCGGCGGGGGAGAGGGCCATGGCCTCGGCGAATCGGCGTTCGCAGCCGTGGGTGCTCAGCCCGGGTCCATAGATGTCGGCATGGTCGAAGAAGTCGACGCCGGCGTCGCGGGCGGCGCCCACCAGGGCACGGACCTGCTCATCGGACTTCTCTGCGATCCGCATCATGCCCAGCATCACCTGGGGCGCGGTGATATCGGTGTGAGGCATCTCAAAGCGCTTCATGGTCTGAGCCTATACGCCGGGTCTCGATCCTCGACAGACGTCCTTGGAATGCATCCGCGGACGCTCCTGTTCCCACAGACATGCGAGCAATGACTTACGCAGAATACGGTGCCCCTGAAACTCTGGAGCTGACTGAGCAGCCGACCCCCAAGGTGGCTCCCGGATCTGTCCTGATCCGCGTCGAGCGCAGCTCGGTCAACCCCGTCGACTGGAAGCTGATGCAGGGGGGCCTGGACCCCCTGATGGACGTGGTCTTCCCCGTCATCCCAGGCTGGGACGTGGCCGGCGTGATCGAAGAGGTCGGCATGGACGTGCCTGAGTTCTCCCCGGGCGACCGCGTGGCCGCCTACGCCCGCAAGGACTTCGTCCACGGCGGCACCTACGCTGAGTTCGTCTCCCTGCGTGCCGCCGATGTGGCCCGCATCCCCGACGGGGTGGACATCGACCAGGCCGCCGGACTTCCGCTGGCCGGTCTGACCGCGCTGCGGACGCTCCAGCAGCTCGATCTGCGGGCTGAGGATACGCTGTTGATCCATGCTGCCTCCGGCGGCGTGGGTCACATCGCCACACAGCTGGCCGTGGAGGCCGGTGCCACAGTCATCGGCACCGCCTCGGAGAAGAACCACGAGAAGCTGCGCGCCGCCGGGGCCACGCCGGTCACATACGGCGACGGCCTGGAAGAGCGGGTCCGCGAGATCGCCCCGAACGGTGTGACCGCTGTGGCTGACTTCGCCGGCGACGTGCTGGATCAGACCCTGGCCGTACTGGCCGAGGGCGGACGTCTGGCCTCCATCCTGGACGGCGGCTTCACCGAGCACGGCGGTCAGCTCATCTGGGTCCGCCCTGACGCCGCCGGGCTGGAGGCTCTGCTGGGCCGCATCGCCGAGGGCACGCTGTCGGTGGAGATCGACAGCACCTACCCGCTGGCAGAATCTGCCGCGGCCATGCAGCGCAACATCGAAGGCTCCAACGGCAAGGTCCTCATCGACGCCACACAGTGACCTCGCTGAGCAGCTGAGCCACTCAGCTCAGCTGCACCGTTGAACAGTCCGAGCCGGCGGCCGGTCTCCCCTCAGGCGGGGGAGACCGGCCGCTCGCCTGTACCCAGCACGATCTCCTGCAGCCGCTGGTGGAACTCGGTGACGTGCTCGGCGGTCAGCTCCGCGGCCCGCTCCGGCTCAGCCTCAGCCACCGCCTCCAGCAGGGAACGGTGCCCCTCGATGTGCTCCGCCGCCGAGGGTGCCTTCTGGATAGCCGACCACCACAGCCGCGTGGCCAGGTTGTCCAGCCGGAAGAGCGTCTCGCGCATATAGGCGTTGTCGATCAGCTCATAGATCGCCCGGTGCACTGCCAGGTCATACTTGATGAGCGTGCGAGCCGAGGGCGCGGAATCCATCAGCTCGCCGATGTGGGCAGACATCTCCTGGACGGACGTCACTGTGGTCGAGCAGGGCCCGCTCTACGCGACCGGAGGATCGAGCACCCATGCCCCGGGGTTCGTCTTCCAGACCTCTGGGAGCAAAGCGTCCTCGGAGCTGGCCCAGCGCACTCTGGACAAGCTGGGCGGGATCGAGGTCGGCGGCCAGTGGGTCTCCAAACGCGTGGGCGGCATCGAGATCGCCACTTCGGAGGAGCGCCTGTGGGAGCTGCACCGGCGCCACGGGTTCGCTGAGGCCTGGGGCGTTCCTTCGCGGCTGATCTCTGCGGACGAGGTGGCCCGGCTCTGGCCCGGACTGGACGTCTCCGGCATCCATGGCGGTCTGCACACGCCCACCGACGCTGTGGTCAAAGGTGTCCGCGCGGTGGAGTTCCAGGCCGGCCGAGCCCAGGAGGGCGGTGCCCGGATCATCGACCGGACCCGCGTGGTCGGCATCCGCACCTACGGAGGTCGGGTCAGCGGCGTCGACGTCGAACCGGTGGGCGGCGGCGAGGTCTCCTCGCTGGAGGCTGACCTCGTCATCTCCTGCGCCGGACTGTGGGGCCCTGGCGCCGCACGCGAGATGCTCGGCATCGAGATCCCCATGCTGCCGGTGGAGCACGGCTTCGGGTTCAGCCAGCCGGTCTCCTCGCTGCGGGGCCTGGACGAGCCCACTGAGGTGGTCAAGCCCATGCTGCGGCATCAGGACCATGCCATGTACCTGCGGGAATGGGGCCAGCGGATCGCGATCGGCGCCTATGAGCACCGTCCGCTCCCGGTGGAGCACGAGCAGATCGCCAGCCCCGAGCAGGCCCAGCGCACCGGTGTCCAGCCCTCCATCCATCCCTTCACCCGAGCGGACTTCGAACCCAGCTGGCAGGAGGCGCAGAAGCTGCTCCCTGAGCTGCGCGACTCCTCGTTGGATGAGTCCATGAGCTTCAACGGCATCTTCTCCTTCACTCCGGACGACGGCCCCATGCTCGGGCCGGTTCCCGGCGTGGACGGCCTCTGGATGGCCCAGGCGGTGTGGGTGACCCAATCGGCCGGCGTCGGGCAGATCATGGCCGACTGGGTGACCACCGGTGACCCGGGCATCGACACCCACGGGTTGGACCTGCGGCGCTTCGACCCCTCTGAGGTCTCCAAGCGATGGACCGCCGAACGCAGTGCGGAGTCCTATGACGAGGTCTATGACATCGTCCACCCCCGAGCCACCACCCTGAAGCTGCGCGGACTGCGCACCCCTCCCTTCTATGAGCGCCAGCGCGGCAAGGGCGCCGTGTTCAGCGCAGCCAACTCTTGGGAACGCCCGCTCTGGTACGAATCCAACGCCACACTGGCCGACGGGCGCCCGGCGGTTCCCATGCTGGGCGAGCAGACTCTGCCCCCGCGTGACCCGTGGTCGGCCCAGTACTGGAGCCCGATCGTCGCGGTGGAGGCCCGGCAGATGCGTGAGTCGGTCGGCCTGGTGGACATGTCCTCCCTGCCGCGCCTGTGGCTCTCGGGCCCTGGAGCCACCGACTTCCTCAACGGTCTGCACGAGGAGGGCCTGCTCAGCCGACCGATGGGCAAGAGTGTGGGCAGCGTGGTCTACACCCTGATGCTCAGCCCTGAGGGCGGGATCCTCTCTGATGTGACCATCGCCCGGACCGATGAGGACACGTACCACATCGGTGCCAACGGCAACCTCGACGCCGCCTGGCTGCGCGAACAGATGGACGCACGCGGCGTCCGGCTGGAGCTGCGCGATGCCCACTCCGGCTCCTGCGGCCTGGGGCTGTGGGGACCGCAGGCCCGCGAGGTGCTCTCCACGCTGGTGGATGAGGACATCTCGCATGAGGCGTTCAAGTTCTACCGCTGTCGGGAGCTGAGCGTCGGCGGAGTGCCGGTCCTGGCCATGCGGCTGAGCTACGTCGGTGAGCTGGGCTGGGAGCTCTACGCTCCGGCCGAGTTCGGACGCTATCTCTGGGACGAACTCATGGCAGCCGGCAAGCCCCACGGCATCCTGCCGGTGGGACGGCGAGCCTTCGAGAGCCTTCGCCTGGAGAAGGGCTTCCGGCTCTGGGGCACGGATATGACGCGTGAGCACACCCCGGCGGAGGCGGGGGTGAGCTTCGCCGTCCGTGGAGCCGCCGCAGAGAAGCTGGCCGCCGAGGGCAAGGATGTTCCGTCGCGTCGTCTGTCCTGCCTGCTGCTGGATGACCCTTCCGAAGTGGTCATGGGTCACGAGCCGGTCTATGCCGAGGGGGCGGCCTCCGGCCAGGCTCCGATCGGCTATGTCACCAGCGCCGACCAGGGCTACACGATCGGGCAGTCCATCGCCTACGCGTGGCTTCCGGCGGAGCTGGCAGAGGTCGGCTCGCGCGTGGAGATCGCCTACTTCGATCGCAGGATCCCCGCATCTGTGGCTCAGGAGCCGCTGCTGGATCCCCAGGCGCTGCGCATGCGGGCTTGACCGGACGCGGCAGAAAAAGGCCCTTCGAAATTCTCGGCAGGGCCCCTTTCTGCAACAACATTGCCGTAACACAGCTCGCCTATAGTGGTGCATCGTGCATACGCCTGATTCCGAGAAACGTCATGACGATCGCCCTCTGGCCACGGAGCGGACCATTCCACATTCCCCGCCGGAAGACGTCCTCGGCGTCCTGACCGGAACCTTCCTGGCCGCCCTCGGCCTCTACCTCCTTCAGGAGGCAGAGGCCGTGACAGGTGGGACGGCGGGCTTGGCGCTGCTGCTGACCTATGCCACTCCGCTGAGCTTCGGATGGCTGTTCGTCCTGGTGAATCTGCCCTTCTTCCTGCTCGCGCTGTGGAAGAAGGGGTGGCGTTTCACGCTCAAGACCTTGGTCTCAGTGGCGATCGTCTCGGTGTTCTCAGAGGTGAATGAGTTTCTGCTGCCCGTCCCAGACATCAACCCCATCTACGGCGTCGTGGCGGGGAACCTGCTGCTCGGTGTGGCGCTGCTGATCGTCTTCCGGCACGGCTCCAGCCTGGGTGGTTTCAACGTCTTGGCGCTGATCGCACAGGAGCAGTTCCATCTGCGGGCGGGCTATGTGCAGATGTCTCTGGATCTGGTGGTGATCCTGCTGGCGCTGACTGTGATGGCGCCCAGCGGTGTGGTGCTCTCGGCGGCAGGCGCCGTGGTGCTCAATATCGTGTTGGCCTTCAATCATCGTCCGGGGCGCTACAGGGCCTAGCTCGGTGGTCCCGCCGCACATGAATGTGCCGCCCTCCCGGCGGGGGAAGGCGGCACATTCTCGCGACTGGTGAGGCGTGGCCTCAGAGGCCGAGGCCTGCGACCAGATCGGTCACGGTCTGGCCGATTGCGCCGACCGCTCCGAGCACGTCTGTCAGAAGTCCACTCACCATTCAGATCACCTTCCGGTTTTCCTCGCTGCGGTCCACGACTGTCATGGACCGATCTGTCAGGCAGCTGGTGCGGCCAGGTACCGAGATTCATCCTGACAAGACGCTGTTACGAGGGAATGCGGCATACGTTACGCGCCGGTAGAACAGGTTCTGTTCAGCCGCCCGTCGTCTCGGCTCTGCTCGTCCGCTGATGATGGACACCGTGAGTTTGGGGTGCGAGCATCTTCCGATGGATATCACACAGTATTGGGACGGGTGGGACCCCATCGTCCACACTCTTGTCACCGTCGTCGCCGGTTATCTGGCGCTTCTGGTGATGCTCCGGATCTCTGGTCCGAGGACCATGGCCTCGATGACCCCGCTGGACTTCATCGTGGCGGTGACCATCGGATCCGCGTTCGGCCGCACACTGACCGCCGTGGACGTGCCCTTGGCGCAGACGGTCCTGACGCTGGCGCTGCTCATCGTGCTGCAATGGCTGTTGGCGCTGGTCCGCGGGCGCGCTCCGGCAGTGCGCAGGCTTCTGGACTCGCCTCCGGTCCTCATCTATCACGCCGGCGAGTTTCAGCGGCGGGCAATGCGGCGCCACCAGCTGGTCGAAGATGACGTCCACACTGCGGCGAGGACTTCGGGCCTGGGCTCCCTGGATGAGGTGGCTGCCGTCATCCTGCAGCAGGACGGGGGCCTCGCCGTCATCGTCGAGGGACAGATGGGGGATGGTTCGAGCGTCCTGCCCTATGTCGAGGACGATGGCGCTCCGGATCGGCCGGGAAAGCCTCGATAGGGTAGGGGTATGACCTCTCCTGTCTCCTCTGATGCGCTCCGCCCTGCAGCCGGCCCCAAGACGGTGGTGGCCGCTGCCCTGATGCGTCGCGTCCACGAGCATCAGGATGATGCTGACGGTGTCCGGCAGATGCTCATCGCTCGCCGCACTGCTCCCGAGTCGGTGGCGGGCCTGTGGGAGTTCCCCGGAGGCAAGCTCGAGCCGGGGGAGAGCCTGCGCGCCGGCGTCGTGCGTGAGCTGCAGGAGGAGCTCGGCGTCGAGGTGGAGCTGGGCGCCGAGGTCACCGGACCGGGGCATGCCGGCTATTCGGCGGAGACCGGCTGGCGGCTGACTGAGCGCCATACGATGAGGCTCTTCGCCGGTGTCGTGGCTGAGGGGGAGCCGTACCCCTTGGAGGACCATGACCGGCTGGACTGGGTTCCGCTGACCGAGGAGCTGCTGGAGTACCCCTGGATCCCGGCGGACCGGCCCATCGTCGAGCAGCTCATCAAGGACTATGGCCGCTGAGGGCTGGCGCCAGCAGAGTTGCCACGTGCCGGATCGCACCGGGCTCTTCCTCAGAACGCGCCGAAATAGGCGATCTGCGGAAGCTCGGCGGGGTGATCCGCTCAGTCTCAACGGGGCCTTAACTGGGTGACGCCTGCGGAAGCAGTGAGGAGGGCCTCTGCTGTGTGAAGTTGTCCTCAGAAGTCCGGGAAATAGCCTCTTCGCCCCCAGTTCGCTCTCCTGAGCTAGTTTAAAGACTCCCGTAGATTCCCGCAAAACCCTTCCAAATCATGGTGAAAAGTGGGAGAAAAGTGGGACTCTCGTGCCGGGCCACGCTCGGTCATCAAAGACTCGCTCTTTGCCCACCGCCGACGCTACTCGACATGAACGACAGCCCTTGATCTCTGAGAAGCGCATGTTGACCAGGTAGAGCATGTTGAAGACTTCTGCCGAGGAGGCACACTGAGCTGGGGCTGATGCAGGAACAGGTGACAGTTCGCTCTTAGGCCGCCAGGGCGACGGCTTGTTCCAGTAGGTGGGCTTCAAACTGTACTGGGGTCATCCGCCCCAGCTCCTGCTGCTTCCTCCTTCGGTGATAGGTCTTCTCGATCCAGGTGACGATCTTCATCCGCAGCTGCTGACGGGTCGCCCAGACCTCACGGTCCAGGACATTGTTCTGCAGCAGTGAGTAGAAGGACTCCATCGCTGCGTTATCCCCGGCAGCACCGACTCGGCCCATAGAGCCGATCAGCCCGTGCTGCTCCAACACTCGGGTGACTTTCTTCGCTCGAAATTGGCCGTATTCAAGTGGTCGTCGCAACACCTACCTGATGGAGGTGTTCGATGGGCATTGGCCCAAGGCAGAAGAGGGCAAGGGAATATCGCGGTCAGATCGTCTCTCCTGGGCGCCCAACGGTGGCTTGGCGCGAGGACCGTGTGCGGTTCTGGCAGGCCATCGCTGCAGGAGCTAAGACCCGAGAGGCCGGTGAAGCCGCCGGTGTCTCCGAGCCTGTAGCTCACCGTTGGTTCCGACATGCTGGTGGCGTGAATCCACACTTGGCCTCGACTGTTTCCGGACGGTATATCTCCTCCTCTGAACGGGAGGACATCGCTTTATGGCGAGCCCAAGACAGCGGGGTCCGTGAGATCGCCCGTCGGCTGGGGCGTAGCCCATCGACGATCTCACGGGAGCTACGGCGTAACGCCTCGACCAGGACCTATCAGCTGGAGTACAAGGCCTCGATTGCTCAGTGGCATGCTGAGCGGCGCGCCCGCCGTCCGAAGACCGCGAAGATGGTCACCAACGACCGGCTGCGCCAGTACGTCCAAGACAAGCTCAGCGGTGAGATCATCACCGCCGAAGGTGAAGTTGTCGGCCCCGAGGGCCCGGCCTGGGATGGAAAGAACAAGCCCCACCGTGGGGACCGTGAATGGGTCACCGCCTGGAGTCCGCAGCAGATTGCCAAGCGGCTGCCACTGGAGTTCCCCGATGACCCGACCATGAGGATCTCTCATGAGGCGATCTATCAGGCCCTCTACGTCGAATCCCGCGGCGGGCTTGCCCGGAAGCAGTCCTGGCACCTGCGCCGAGGTCGCACCAAGCGAATGCCCCGGGCCCGCACACGGCAGGAAGCCTGGGCTCATGTCACTGCCGAGACCGTGCTGCAGAAACGCCCCAAGGAGGTCGAGGACCGCAAGATCGCCGGCCACTGGGAAGGTGACCTGATCATCGGACTGAAGCGTTCGGCCGTGGCCACGTTGATCGAGCGCACCACCCGCTACGCGATACTGGTCCACCTGCCCCGCCAGGCCGGGTACGGGCAAATTCGACCAACGAAGAACGGCCCGGCACTGGCGGGGTATGGGGCGTTGACCATGAAAGACGCTCTGGCGAAGTCGATCACCCATCTGCCTGAGCAGCTGCGCCGTTCTTTGACCTGGGACCGCGGCAAAGAGCTCTCGGCACATGCGCTGCTGACGAAAGAGACTGGGCTGCCGGTGTACTTCGCTGACGCGAAGAGTCCCTGGCAGCGTGGCTCCAACGAGCACCTCAATGGTCTGCTTCGGCAATACTTCCCGAAAGGCACTGACCTCTCCAGGTGGAACGCCACCGAAATCGCAGCTATCGCCACCGCCATGAACAACCGGCCACGCGGGATCTTGGGGTGGCGCACTCCCGCCGAGGCGTTCGCCGATCAACTACGCTCAGTCCAACAACACACTGTTGCGACGACCAGTTGAATACGGCCAGTATGTCTCACTGGCCTATTCGGACGCTCTCATCGCAGCGGGGGTGAAAGCATCAGTCGGCACCGTTGGCGATAGCTACGATAACGCCCTGGCCGAGACCGTGAACGGTCTCTACAAGACGGAACTGATCTACTCGAAGCGGATCTGGGATTCGGTCAGCGAAGTCGAGTTGGCGACGATGGGCTGGGTCCACTGGTGGAACACGACCCGGCTCCACGAGGCGCTCGACTACCGCACTCCAGCGGCAGTCGAAGCGGCCTACACTCACACCACGACGACCGCGCCCGCGACCGTCTAACCACGGAACGAAACCCAGGGCGCTTCACTCGTTGGTTGGGTATTAAACCCGCTCACTGGTGCATTATCTCTGACACACCTCGGACAGGACGGAACGATGTCCTGAAACCAGACACCGCAGGGCCCACCAGATCGTCGTTGTTCGAACCGCCGACATCACCGGTTCGAGTCCTACTGAGGTCTCCTTCCGTCTGACGGCGTAGTGCGGTGGCCTGGACTTCGGGGTTGAACATGATGTTGAACGGCCCCCCCGGTTCCCCGTCCACGGTGTCAGCCTCGGTGACGTAGAGCTTGTCGAAGAAGGCCTGGTTCGCGACCCGGCGCAGCGAGTCATCGATGCTGGTGTAGATCGCGTGGCAGTCCTTCGCCAGGGCCAGGCAGTCGTCCAGGTGCGCCTGGAGCAGTTTGACCCGTTCATCCAGCAGATCATCACGTTCATGTTGGTATGCCTGACGTTCCTGCTTGCTGGTGGCGCTGAGCCGGTCGAACTCTGCGGTGATCAGATCCCGCAGCGCGGCGAGCACGTGCTCAGGTATCTGCACCCGCCGATAGTGGTCCTCCACTGCGCGTTCGACATCGGGGATGAACATGGATTTCTGTTCGCAGTTGGTGCACTTGGAGTGCCGGCCAGCACAGATGAGGTACGGGTAGATCACCCCTCGCCGGCTGCGGGCCATGGTCACGATCAGCCGGGAGCCGCACTGACCGCAGAAGACCGAACCCTTCACGTAGTGCTCGTGGGACTGGGTCTTCTCCCCGAAAGCCTGCTTGGCATGAAGCACCATCTGGACCCGATACCAGATATTGGCGGACAGTGAACGCGAACAGTGCCGAGGTCATCGCGGTAGCTGCCAATGCAGCGGCCACGCGCAGCACAGTCAACATGCCAAACGAATCGGTGGCCGTGACGGCGACGTTCTCGGCGGCGAAGACAAGCGACGCGGTCGTGAACAGTCTTCGCCGAGCCACGTCCGCGAGAACGACTGCCGCGACCGGTGCTGCGATGGCGACTGTGACGGAGAAAACGGTGACCAGTTATCCAACCTGACCCTCGGTTACCCCGAGGTCAGCGGCGAGTTCGGGGCGGGGTCCCGGCGAACACGTTGTCGTACGTGTAGACCACGAACACTGCGGCGAGCAGCGTGATCAACCATGCAGGCATGCGCGTCACCCGTGGCGCGCACTCGCGAGCAGCATCCGCAGGTGTGCCCGCAGGACGGCTCGCAAGCGTTCAACACTCAGGCCACCGTGCGGGGTCACGGTATCCAGGGTCAGCCCGCCGGTCACGGCGGTGAGCTGTGCCGCGGCGAGGTCAGCATCCGGCACGTCGAGGGAGACGAGTGCGTCGCGGAAGACGGCGGCAAGGTCGGCTGCCATGCGCTCGGACATCACGCGGAACACCGGCATCGTTCGGGAGGCCATGATTAGTTCGACTACCACGATCGCCTCGTCACGACGTGGTTCGTCGACCGGCAGGACTGTCTCGACTACGGATTGCAGGGCGTCGAGCGCCGCCTCACCTGTGAGTTCGCGCAGTCCCTCGAGGGGATGGGCGGCGAGACGGTGACCCATCCGAGCGCCCGCTTCCTCCGCTGCGGCGGTGAGCAGGTCGTGGTGGCCGTCGAAGTAGTGTCGCACCGAGCCGATGTTCAGGCCGGACTCGTCGGCGACCTTCCGCAGCGAGACACCCTCGATGCCTTCGGCTACCACGAGGCGGCATGCCGCCTCGATCACCTGCTGACGACGCTGCTCCGGGTCGATCCGTGCGGGCATGACTCCTAGTTCCTCTCCCTGGCGACGCGGACCTCGTCCCACACGGGCTCGGTGCTTTCGTAGATGTCCCCGTCGGCTCCGAAGATGAGGAAACGATCGAAGTCGCGTGCGAACCAACGATCATGAGTCACTGCAAGAACCGTGCCCTCGAACGCTTCAAGGGCGTGCTGGAGGGCCTCGGCGGAGACGAAGTCGAGGTTGTCGGTCGGCTCATCCAGCAACAGCATCGTCGCTCCGCCGAGTTCCAGCAGCAGCACCTGGAACCGCGCCTGCTGACCGCCCGAAAGCGAGCCGAAGTGTTGCTCTGCGGACTTCGCCAGTTCGTAGCGAGCAAGCACCCGCGAGGCGTCCTCTCGCGGAAGACCGGTGCGGTGCTCATCACCTCGATGCAGGATGTCCAGCAGTGCGCGGCCGGCGAGGTCGGGACGATTGCGATTCTGGGCGAACCATCCCGGGCGTACTCTCGCACCGAGCCGAGCTGCACCTTGATGCGGCACGGGTTCGATACTCGCATCGGTCACGGGCTCCTGGTCTGGTGCAGGGTCGGTGCCCCCGGCCGCGAGCAGGCGCAGGAAGTGCGACTTACCCGACCCGTTCGAGCCGAGCACCGCGATCCGATCACCGAAGTACGCCTCGAAATCGAACGCACGCATCAAACCCGTCAGCTCCAGCGCCTCGCAGCTCATCACCCGCTTGCCGGTCCGCCCACCACGCAGCCGCATCTGAAGGCGCTGCTCGCGAGGCTGCTCCTGCGGGGGCCCGGCCTCCTCAAACCGCGCCAGCCTGGTCTGCGCCGCCCGATACCGGGAAGCCATGTCGGAGTTGTAAGCAGCCTTCTGCTTGTACATGAGCATGAGCGAACGCAGCTTCGCACGCTCTTCGTCCCAGCGGCGGCGTAGCTCGTCCAAACGCTCGAACCGTTGCTCCCGAGCTCGGTGATAGGTGTCGAACCCGCCCGGATGCGTCCAGGCAGTGTTGCCCGCTGCGCCCAGCTCCAGTGTCACGATCGAGGTCGCCGTACGTGCCAGCAACTCACGGTCGTGGCTCACGTACAGCACACCCTTGCCCGTCGCGCGCAACTGATCTTCCAACCAGCGTTTTCCCGGCACGTCCAGGGAATTGTCCGGTTCATCCAGCAGCAACAGCTCGTCTGGCCCGCGCAGCAGCGCCTCCAACGCAAGCCGCTTCTGCTCACCACCCGACAGCGTGGACAATGACCGATCGCGACACCGCTCGAACGGCACCCCGAGGGCGGCGACAGTGCAGACGTCCCACAAGACTTCGGCATCATAGCCGCCCACCTCGCCCCATGTGGCGACCGCCGACGCGAACGCCATCTGCGACTGGGCGGTACCTCGTTCGTTCATCACGGCCTCGGCGCGTGCCAGCCGCACGGCAGCATCGCGGACCACCGGCTGCGCGACCGACAGCAACAGTTCACTGACTGTGGCATGACCCCCTAATTTCGGTCCACGAGTTATGAGAGTCGCACTAGCGCCCGACGCTCCGGGCAGGAAAACTGGTGTGACCATGACAAGCAAGAGAAGACGCCATACCCCGGAACAGATCATCCGGAAGCTCCAAGACGCTGAGAAGCTCCAGGCAGAAGGCCACGACGTCGCCGCCACCGCCCGCGAACTGGGAGTCACCGAGGCCACCTACTACCGGTGGAAGAACCAATACGGCGGGCTCAAAGCCGAAGACGCCAAACGGCTGAAGGAACTTCAGAAGCAAAACGACCGGCTCAAGAAGCTCCTGGCCGAGGCGGAGCTGGAGAAGGCCGCGCTGAAGGAGCTGGCGGAGGGAAACTTCTAAGCCCGGACCGGCGCCGAGCAGCTGCGCGACACCTGATGGCCACCATGGGCATCAGTGAACGCAGAGCCACCGCGCTGGCCGGGCTTGCCCGATCCGCCTTCCGCCGGGCACTGAAGTCTGAGAACGCTGGTGATCCTGATGCTGGGCTGCGGGCCTGGCTACGGGCTTATGCAAAGGACCACCCGCGCTGGGGCTACCGGCGGGCCTATCATGATGCCCGAGCCGAGGGCTGGGCGGTCAACCATAAGAAGGTCCAGCGGCTCTGGCGTGAAGAGGGCCTGCGGGTTCCGGTGAGACGTCGACGCAAACGCGTGGGGTCCTCCACCGCGGAAGCCCCGCAGGCGGACGCGCCGAATGTGGTGTGGGCGGTGGACTTCCAATTCGACGCCGATGAGACGGGCCGGGCGATCAAGATCGCCTCGATCGTCGATGAGCACACTCGCGAATGCCTGGGCGGGATCGTGGCCCGCAGCATCACCGGTGATGACCTCACCGCCCACCTCGACGCTATCGCCGCTGACCGGGGGCTTCCAGAGGTCCTACGGTGTGACAACGGCCCGGAGCTGATCTGCCACGCGATGGCCGACTGGGCCGGGGAGGTCACGGGGATCCACTACATCCCGCCGGGTGCGCCGTGGCGCAATGGGTACGTGGAGTCCTTCAACAGCAGGATCCGGGATGAGTGCCTGAACATCACCAGCTTCTGGTCTTTGACCCATGCTCGGGTGATCATCACGGATTGGAAGAAGGAATACAACACCATCCGGCGCCACTCAGCGCTCGGGTACCGCAGCCCGGCTGAGTATGCTGAAATCTGTACCCATTGAAGAAACCGCGGCCCGCATAACGCGTGGACCTACTTCCGGGGGCAACCCAACTGTCGCGCCCGAGATGAACTGATGCATCACACCCAAGCTGCCGTTACGAGCCACCGCGCCGAAGTCCGGTGAGAGTGCGCCAGTGACAATCCGCAGCAGCGTGCTCTTCCCGGCGCCGTTCGCGCCGATGATGGCTACCCGCTCACCCGCACCCAGCCTGAGTGAGACGTCACGCAGCAACGGCCGACCATCTGCCAGCGTGTACGCCACCGAAGCGACATCAAGATGAACCATGATTCAAAAATATCACACGTGTGATAAATAGATGTCTATGCTGACAACGCAGGTGCCTCGCCGTCCAACACCTCGCTTGGCAGGCCCAGCATCAGCTCGAGGACACGCCAGCTAGTTGTACTGACCGGACACGTTGATCGAAGGACTGTCGCTAGTTGCAGTTAGTCGACGATTGCAGGAGTGTTAGTATTCGCGTCAAGGCCTGAGTCTCGCCGGTCGTACTCGCAACCTTGTTGATGCCAGTCTTGGTCGCGACCGGGGCAAGCGGCCATTGACGTACTGTGCGGTCACGCTGCGATAAGGACCATCTCCCACAGCTGTGAACACTTCAGGAGGGTGGTCATCACGCAATTCCGCGCAGATACCCCTCGAGGATTGGCGCGTCTGAAGCGTCGGTTTGCGTGACGGCGCGGCGCATCAGCAGCGCGTCGGCCAGTGCGAGAAGCTCGATCGCTCGCACAGGGGCGTTGCGGATCTCTGCCCGCTGCAAGATCGAGCACGTCTCGTCGAACATTGCTTGGCGGACGTCCGATCGCTGCGCCAGCCGCTCGCGAATAGGATCGAGCGGATCGAGCTCGAGCAGTAGCGCGTACCGGGCACGCATGTCGTCGCTCCGCGCCCAGAGTGAATCCATCAGTTCGCTGATGGCGTGAGCCAGCACCTCTACATCGAGCGAGGAGCCGCCGGGGAACTGATCGCGCAGCGTGCGGACCCCGTTCTCCGCGTCGGCGATGGACCGCGCAGTGAGCTCGTCGACGATGAGCTCGAGGAGTGCGTGCCGAGTCCGTGCGTAGTACGACGTTCCACCCTCGGCGATCCCAGCGGCCCCGTCGACTGCCCGGTGCGTGAGGGCGCGAAGACCCTGACTCGCGATGATGCGCACCCCGGCATCGGCGATGAGTTGCCGCCGCGGAGAGTCGGAAGCGATTGGGAAGGGCACACTCGCACCATACAGGTGTAGAGTCGTCGATGACCTATACATCTGTAGAGGAGGGTTTGATGCGAGTAGCAGTGGTGGGCTCCGGGATCGGTGGCCTGTGCACCGCGATCGGGCTGCAACGGGCGGGCGCGGATGTCGTGGTGTTCGAGAGGGCACGCGACCTCCGCCCCGGTGGTTCGGGACTGTCTCTCTTCGGCAACGCTGTACACGCTCTGGACTCCCTCGGCCTCGGTGATGGCATCCGTTCGATCACTGACGCGAAAGCGCGGTCATTCCGCGGCGGGCAGCGCAGGCCGGACGGCTCGTGGCTGTCGGTGTATCCGATGGACGCGCTGACGGAGCTGAGGGTGGTTGACCGCGCGGCGCTACACGGGCTGCTGACGTCGTCCCTTGCACCGTGCACGCTGGTTGCAGGGCGTCGTGTCGTGTCAGCCTCCGAGGAGGGCACGGTGCGTCATGCCGCCGCTGATGGGTCCGAAAAGGTCGATCGGTTCGACTTGGTGATCGCGGCCGACGGGCTGCGCAGCACTATTCGGGGTCAGTGGCCCGAGGATCCCGGCATCGTCTACGCGGGGTACTCGACGTGGCGAGGCATCACGGAACGCCCGGTAGACTTGGGTGGGGAAGCGGGGGAGACGTGGGGTGTCGGAAGACGCTTCGGAGTCGCGCCGCTCAAAGACGGGCGTGTGTACTGGTTCGCCGTCGCGTCCGTGCCCGAGCCGAGCCGGTCTCGCGCGGAGACGCCGCTCGACCGCACCTTCGACACCTGGCACGCGCCGATCGCGGACCTCGTGGCTTCCACGTCCGTCGATCGCGTTCAGTTTCTGCCCATCGAGGAGCTTGGCGGCCGGTTGCGGACCTACGTGCGAGACCGCATCGTGCTCCTGGGCGACGCCGCTCACGCGATGACGCCGAACCTCGGACAGGGCGGAGGCCAGGCCATGGAGGACGCCGCGACCCTCGTCGCACTGTTGACCCCATTGGCAGCCGCCGAGCGTCCGCACCCGGAAACGCTGACGCGCGCGCTGGGCAGGTACGACGCGCTGCGCAGACCCCGTAGTCAAAGGATCGCGCGACAGTCCCATTTGGTCGGCAAGCTTGCGCATTCCGGCGGGCCCATAACGAGTCGAGTCAGGAACGCGATCCTTGCGGTTACGCCCCCGGCTGCACTTCGTCGACAGCTCACCTGGCTACAGTCCTGGACACCGCCCGGGGCGTGAGCCATGGGTAGGCGTCCGAGCCCGCTGGACTTGACCCGACCCCAGGAGCCTAAGCGCGCACTTACCGGAACCTGCACTCCCACCCGGGATCAGGAATGTCTTCTCAACTGGGCGCTGCTGCCCGCGCTCCATTGGGCGACCCGCGCCTGGGCTGCACCCCAGGACGACGATCGGGCGCATCGAGCCAGCCCCCGCCAGGCCGCGTACGCCAGCGAGAAGGTGTCTCGACCGGTAACCAAGCGGCGCAGCCAGATTGCGGGTCCTCACGGGGACTTGTAGACGCGCACTGAAGTAACCATCTACGAGGTGCTGATGTGGACCCGCACCTAAATCCCACACCACCCCGGCCGCCTGAGAGGCCACGAGGTCTTCCTGGGCGACCACTCCCAGGAAGACACATAAATGCCTCATAGCAACGCAGCTCTCACACCCCGGCATCGGTTGAAGGTCGCCCGTCTCGTCGTCGAGGAGAGGTGGCCGATCAGCGAGGTCGCCGCCCGGTTCCAGGTGTCTTGGCCGACGGTGAAACGGTGGGTCGACCGCTATCTCGCGGGCGAATCAATGGAAGACCGGTCGTCACGCCCCCAGACGTCCCCCAATAAGACGTCCAGGGCAGTGACGAAGCGGTGCATCAGCCTGCGAATGCGGCTGCGAGAAGGGCCCGTTCAGCTCGCAGCCCGGCTCGGCATCGCACCGTCGACAGTCCACCGCATTCTGTGTAGCGCCCGGCTCCATCGGCTCTCGTACATCGACCGCGCGACCAGTGAACCAATCCGACGCTACGAGCACTCCCACCCTGGCTCGTTGGTGCACGTGGACGTCAAGAAGATTGGAAACATCCCCGACGGCGGCGGCTGGCGCTACGTCGGCCGCCGACAAGGCGAGAAGAACCGTGCCGCCACGCCGGGGAAGCCACGTAACCAGTATGGCGGCCCGATTCTCGGCTACGCGTTCGTGCACACGGTCATCGACGACCACTCCCGCGTTGCGTACACAGAGGTCCACGACGACGAGACCGCCATCACCGCCGTCGCCGTCCTGCACCGCGCCGTCGACTGGTTCGCCGGCCGCGGCGTCTCCATCGAGCGCCTGCTGTCGGACAATGGCGGCGCGTACCGATCACACCTGTGGCGCGACACCTGCGAGGCCCTGTCGATCACGCCGAAGCGGACGCGCCCGTACCGGCCGCAGACCAACGGCAAGGTAGAGCGCTTCCATCGGACTATGGCAGACGGGTGGGCCTACGCCCGCTGCTATACCAGCGAGCAGGAACGCCGCGACGCCCTCGCCGGTTGGCTCCACCAGTACAACCAGCACCGCCCACACACAGCGTGCGGCAACCAGCCGCCCTTCTCACGATTGATCAACGTCCCCGGTCAGTACAGCTAGGGATGGACGGACCGGTGATAGATGCATCGCAACAGCCATACCCGGACATTACTCACGCGTGATTCGGGACGTCTATCGGACAGATAGCAACGTCATCGTTGACCAGTACTCAACGTTTTCGGGAGCTTACTCCGAGGCGGCCTGCGCGTCGAGCGCCTCTGCCATGGCTGTGACTATGGGGCCGCCTTCTGCTCCGGCTCGGGTGGCGAGGATCAGCTGCCGGGCCGGTGCTGGATCGCCATCTAGTGGCATCCTGATTGCGCCGGTGTTCGGCAGCGGGGCGAAGCGTGAGGTGAGACTCACTGCCCCGGTTGCTTGGACCAGCATTCCGACGGTGGACCATTCCCGGGCGTAATGAACCGTTGATGGGGTGAAGCCTGCTGATTGGCAGGCGGTGAGCACTTCATGATGTCCGGCCTGCCCTGGGGCAGGGATAATCCACGACTCTTCGGCGAGATCCCTCAGCGCAAGAGTCGATTTGTCTGCAAGCCGGTGGCATGAAGGCAGCAGAGCGTCAATGGGTTCTCTGGCCAACTCGCGCTGATCGAAGCGGGGGTCGTTGCGATGCGGCACTCCTTCTTCGACGGCGGCTAGGCAAATATCGGCCTCTGTCGTGATCAGCCGGTGGAAGCTCTGCGGGGGCTGGTCTTCGATGATCCGCAACTCAACTCCTGGGTGCTCATCTTCTAGAGATCGGAGGGCCGGGGCTACCAGGGACGTCACCGCAGAGGGGTGAGCGACTACGGTGACCAGCCCACTTAGACCTTCAGCGGCCACAAGCGCGGTACGGGTTTCTTCCCATCTGTGGTGGGTGGCATCGGCGTAGTCCACCAGGGTTCGGCCTGCCGGGGTGAGCTTCACCCGGCGGCCTTCAGGTTCAAGCAGCTCCACGCCGAGTTCTTTGGCCAGTTCTTGCAGCTGACGGGAGACCCCTGAGGGGCTGCGGTACAGAGCATGGGCAGCAGCGGTAACCGTGCCGACGTGAGCGACCATGCGCAAAAGTTCCACCCTGCGATCCAACATGCACTCAAAGTACATGGTCATTGTGCATAAGTGGAACTAGACCTCAACGCTTGGGTGCAGGGAGGATGGCCAGACCTGATAGAAGAGGCCAGCGAGATGAGAAAAAGGGGGGGGTGCCGTGGGTGAGCTCTTAGGGGTGTTCGCTGCGATCATGTTCGGCACCTCTCACTTTTTCAATGGGGTGCTCTCTCGTCGTATCCCCGCGATGAGTGTTGCCGTCTACTCACAAGCAGGCGGCGCAATGTTCTTCTTGGGGTGGGCGCTGAGCATCTTCTGGACCCAGGGAGAACTGGAGCCGATGGGTGACCAGGACTTTGGATGGGCGGTGCTCTCCGGGATTGGTGCAGGAATAGGAGTCGCAGCCCTTTATGAGGGAATGCGCAAGCACAGCATCTCCCTGGTGGTCCCAGTGACCAGCATCGTCTCAGTCGCGGTCCCCTTTATTCTCTCCATCACCGTCCTGGGGGAACCGTTGCAACTGCATACCGCCGCAGCAGGAGTGATGTTGCTACCGGTGATCTGGCTGCTCAGCCGACCCAGCAAGCAGACATCACATCCGAATGCCTCTGTCCGGGAGTCACGGAGGGATCTCTTCGCAGTCTCCTACGGCCTCATTGCCGGGGCCGGGTACGCCACCCAGCTTTTCGCCCTGAGCCAGATCACCTCCAGCACGCCAGCAGAGCCACTGCTGACAGGACAGCTGGTCAGCCTCCTGCCCCTGCTGACCCTGGCATGGCTGCGAAACAGCACCCTGCAACCGAAGAAAGCGACCCTCCAAGCCGCCACCGTCGGACTCGCCGCAGCACTGGCCATGGCCTTCTACCTCTACGCCACCCGGCACGCCCTGCTGGGACCGGTGATGATCGCTATCGCCCTCTACCCGGCTATACCTGTCTTGCTGGCTCTTCTGGTGCTCAAAGAACGTCTCAGCCGAGCCCAAGCCCTCGGACTAGGCGTCGCCGCCATAGTCGTGCCAATCGTCAGCCTGGCGAACTAGCAACCAGCCATGACATTGGTAGCTACCCAGGAAGCGCTCTCGACAGGAGTCAGCGAAGTGTTCAGAAATGTTACATATAAGTTCATATCCTCAATCGGATCAGTGAGCGCCCCTTTAGGGTGGGGTGCCGTAAGCGCAGTCACAAGAGGAGCGAGGTGACACCCGTGAGTCAAGACACACGACTGGACAGGTACGAAGCTTTCATCCGGGAACAGTATCTGCCTGGCCTCGGGAAGTTTGATGAGTACTCACTTGAAAGCGTGAGTCCCACACTCATCTCCAAGTTTCGCGGGGCTGATGCAGGGATAGGTGACATCTGATGTTTAGCACCGCTGGTGCTGGGCAGGAGAGGATGTCCCTATGGCAGGAAAGTACCCGGAGGAGTTCCGGGAGGATGTTGTCGCGGTCGCGAAGAACCGCGAGGCCGGTGTGAGCCTGAAGCAGATCGCTGCTGATTTCGGGATCAGCTACGCGACCCTGACGAACTGGATGCGCCAGGACGCCACCGATGCCGGTGAACGCGAAGGCCGCACCAGTGATCAGAAGGACGAGCTGCGTGAGCTGCGCCGGCGTAACCGGCTGTTAGAGCAGGAGAACCTGGTGCTGCGCCGGGCCGCAGCGTATCTCTCGCAGGCGAATCTGCCGTCAAAAGGCTCTACCCGCTCGTAGGCGATCTCGCCGCCACCGATGGTGTCCCTGTGGCGGTGACGTGCCGGGTATTGAAGATCGCTCGCCAGCCCTACTACCGGTGGCTGGCCAACCCCGTGACGGATCAAGAGTGGGACGAGGCCCACCGACTGAACGCGCTGGTCGATGCTCACCGGGAGGATCCTGAGTTCGGATACCGCTACCTCGCCGATGAGGCCGAAGAAGCCGGATATCGGATGGCCGCCAGGACCGCCTGGCGGCTGTGCAACGCCCAGGGCGTGGCTTCGGTGATCAGCCGCAAGCGGCGGGGCAAAGGCACCCGCCCGGGCCCACCGGTCCATGACGACCGGGTGCAGCGGAACTTCCATGCTGATGCCCCGAACCAGGTCTGGCTGACCGATATCACCGAGCACCACACTTCTGAGGGCAAGCTGTATCTGTGCGCGATCAAGGATGTCTGCTCACGCCGGATCGTCGGTTACGCGATTGACTCGCGGATGAAGTCCTCACTGGCGGTGCGGGCGATCAACAACGCGGTGGTCCGCCGCGGGGCCGCCAATGTGGCCGGATGCGTACTTCACTCGGACCGAGGGTCGCAAGCCGTATTCAACTGGTCGTCGCAACACCTTGATCGTGGAGGTGTGCAATGGGAAGACCATCAGCATGGGTGCGGCAGTTCACAGGCCGTTCAGCAATGAAGTCGCCGGGGGCTCCGTCTCATCGTCAGGAGGTCGAACGAGAGTTCTGGAAGCACATCGCCACCGGGATCACCTCTGAGAAGGCAGCAGAGGCCACTGGTGTGTCTCAAGCCGTTGGTGCTCGATGGTTCCGCAATCGTGGTGGTATGCCGCTGTTTATGTCCTCGAAGGTCTCTTCTCGGTACCTTTCCTTCCAAGAGCGTGAGGAGATCGCTCTGCTGCGAGCCCAAGAAATCGGTGTTCGCGAAATAGCCCGTCGTCTAGGACGGAGTCCTTCTACGATTTCACGAGAGTTACGGCGTAACGCGGCCACCCGAGGCGGGAAGTTGGACTATCGAGCCTCAGTTGCTCAATGGAAGTCGGAGGTCTTCGCTCAGCGGCCCAAGACTGCAAAGCTGGTGAGTAATCCCAGGTTGGGGGCCTACGTTCAGGACCGACTGGCGGGAAAAGTCACCGCTGCTGACGGACAGGTGATTGATGGGCCTGATGAGGCTGTGTGGAAGGGTAGAAATAAGCCTCATCGCGGGGATCGCCGATGGGTGAAAGGCTGGAGTCCTGAGCAGATCTCCCATCGGCTGAAGGTTGACTTCCCTGAGGATGAGTCCATGCGGATCTCGCACGAAGCTATCTACCAGGCTCTCTACATTCAGGGCCGTGGTGCTCTGAAGCGTGAATTGGTGACCTGCTTGCGCACCGGCCGCGCCCTTCGGGTCCCGCGTGCCCGAGCGCAGGCGAAATCATGGGCCCATGTCGATGAAAAGGTCATGATCAGCCAACGGCCCGCCGAGGTCGAAGACCGAGCCGTGCCAGGCCATTGGGAAGGTGACCTGATCATTGGACTCAATCGCTCGGCAGTCGGCACGCTGGTCGAGCGCACCACACGGTTCACCATGCTTGTCCATCTGCCTCGCGAACAAGGCTACGGTACCCTCCCACGGAAGAAGAACGGTCCTCCTTTAGCCGGGTACGGGGCAGTGACCATGAAAAACGCGTTGTCGAAGACTGTTGCGGAACTGCCCGAGCATCTGCGGAAGTCACTCACCTGGGATCGAGGCAAAGAGCTCTCAGCTCATTCTCAGTTCACCGTCGAATCTGGAGTACCAGTCTATTTCGCAGACCCACGTAGCCCCTGGCAACGCGGCACGAACGAGAACACCAATGGGCTGCTACGGCAATACTTCCCCAAAGGCACCGATCTCTCACGATGGGGCGCTGAAGAAGTCGCAGCCATCGCTCACACCCTCAACACCAGGCCGCGAAAGACCCTGGGATGGAGAACCCCAGCTGAAGCGTTCGAAGATTATCTAGAATCAGTACAACAACCGAGTGTTGCTACCACCGATTGAATTCACCCAATTTCGAGCGAAGAAAGTCACCCGAGTGTTGGAGCAGCACGGGCTGATCGGCTCTATGGGCCGAGTCGGTGCTGCCGGGGATAACGCAGCGATGGAGTCCTTCTACTCACTGCTGCAGAACAATGTCCTGGACCGTGAGGTCTGGGCGACCCGTCAGCAGCTGCGGATGAAGATCGTCACCTGGATCGAGAAGACCTATCACCGAAGGAGGAAGCAGCAGGAGCTGGGGCGGATGACCCTGGGTTGCCCCCGGAAGTAGGTCCACGCGTTATGCGGGCCGCGGTTTCTTCAATGGGTACAGATTTCAGCATACTCAGCCGGGCTGCGGTACCCGAGCGCTGAGTGGCGCCGGATGGTGTTGTATTCCTTCTTCCAATCCGTGATGATCACCCGAGCATGGGTCAAAGACCAGAAGCTGGTGATGTTCAGGCACTCATCCCGGATCCTGCTGTTGAAGGACTCCACGTACCCATTGCGCCACGGCGCACCCGGCGGGATGTAGTGGATCCCCGTGACCTCCCCGGCCCAGTCGGCCATCGCGTGGCAGATCAGCTCCGGGCCGTTGTCACACCGTAGGACCTCTGGAAGCCCCCGGTCAGCGGCGATAGCGTCGAGGTGGGCGGTGAGGTCATCACCGGTGATGCTGCGGGCCACGATCCCGCCCAGGCATTCGCGAGTGTGCTCATCGACGATCGAGGCGATCTTGATCGCCCGGCCCGTCTCATCGGCGTCGAATTGGAAGTCCACCGCCCACACCACATTCGGCGCGTCCGCCTGCGGGGCTTCCGCGGTGGAGGACCCCACGCGTTTGCGTCGACGTCTCACCGGAACCCGCAGGCCCTCTTCACGCCAGAGCCGCTGGACCTTCTTATGGTTGACCGCCCAGCCCTCGGCTCGGGCATCATGATAGGCCCGCCGGTAGCCCCAGCGCGGGTGGTCCTTTGCATAAGCCCGTAGCCAGGCCCGCAGCCCAGCATCAGGATCACCAGCGTTCTCAGACTTCAGTGCCCGGCGGAAGGCGGATCGGGCAAGCCCGGCCAGCGCGGTGGCTCTGCGTTCACTGATGCCCATGGTGGCCATCAGGTGTCGCGCAGCTGCTCGGCGCCGGTCCGGGCTTAGAAGTTTCCCTCCGCCAGCTCCTTCAGCGCGGCCTTCTCCAGCTCCGCCTCGGCCAGGAGCTTCTTGAGCCGGTCGTTTTGCTTCTGAAGTTCCTTCAGCCGTTTGGCGTCTTCGGCTTTGAGCCCGCCGTATTGGTTCTTCCACCGGTAGTAGGTGGCCTCGGTGACTCCCAGTTCGCGGGCGGTGGCGGCGACGTCGTGGCCTTCTGCCTGGAGCTTCTCAGCGTCTTGGAGCTTCCGGATGATCTGTTCCGGGGTATGGCGTCTTCTCTTGCTTGTCATGGTCACACCAGTTTTCCTGCCCGGAGCGTCGGGCGCTAGTGCGACTCTCATAACTCGTGGACCGAAATTAGGGGGTCATGCCAACCCCAGTACAGTTTGAAGCCCACCTACTGGAACAAGCCGTCGCCCTGGCGGCCTAAGAGCGAACTGTCACCTGTTCCTGCATCAGCCCCGTGGTCATAGTTCAATCCTCCTTGAACGGATAGGACGGAACTGTCGCGCGTCAGACTTAGTGGCAGGGCCGTTATGTAGGTCCTGAAGGAGAGTCAGTCATGGGTAGACCACCCTCGATTCCGGCGGAGAAGAAGACCCGGATAGTGCTGAGCGTGCTGGCCGGCGAGATGTCCATCGCCGAAGCGGCACGCAAGGAGAAAGTCAGTGAGCAGTCCATCGGACGGTGGAAGGCCGAGTTCCTGGAAGCCGGCAAGACCGCCCTGGTGGCCGGCAGGTCCGGACCATCCTCCCGAGAGGAACAGCTGGAGGCCGAGGTCGCCGAGCTGACCCAGGCCTTGGGCGAGGCACACCTGGAAGCCAGGGTGTGGAAGAAGTCCGCGGAGGGCCGGCTGGGCCCTTCGAGGACCTCGAGGTGATCCGCGTGGAAGCGGGCATGTCGACCGCGAGGTTCTGCCAGCTCTTCGACATGCCCGAGCGGACCTGGCGCCGCTGGCAGGCCAAGGCCCGCACCGGGACGGCGGTGAAGGGACCGTGGCCGCAACCGGGACGGCAGGCTGCCAGGGAACTGGTGGTCAAGCACGCGCTGGCCCATCCGGCGTGGGGGCATCGGAAGATCTGGGCAATGGTCCGCCACGACGGGCATGTGGTTTCCGAGGCGACCGTGCTGCGAATCCTGCGCGACGAGGGGCTGATTCTGCCCGCGCAGTACCAACGGGAGCGACGGAAGCTGGCCGAGCGGCGCAAGGCCGCGTTCGCCACCGAGCCCTCAGGCCCGAACCAAGTCTGGCAGCTGGACTTCAGCGAGTTCGAGACCACCACCGGAGGGACCTGGCGGCTGGCCGGGTGCCGGGACTACTGGTCCAAGTACGAGCACCCCTTCCACGTTTCGCCCACCGGGAACCAGCACGACGCGATCGACGCGATCGAGTTGGCCCTGGCCGACTACGAGGCCATGTTCGGTCACCCGCTGGTCGAGGCCTGCCCGGTCGATCCCGAGACCGGTGAGCTGTTGCCCGTGGTGACCATCGTGACGGACAACGGCGGGCCGTTCCGGTCCTTCCGCTTCGAGTCCTTCATCGCCGCCCACCCCGAGCTACACCACGTGCGCACCCGAGTGAAGACCCCGGGGCAGAACGGGTCCCGTGAACGCGGCTTCGGCACGCTGAAGTACGAACGGCTCTACCTGGACGAGATCGACGACGCGATCGTGCTCGCCGAGCGGGCCGAGGACTACCGGATCGAGTACAACGAGCTCCGGCCCCACGAGGCCATCTCATGGAACCGGCCCAAGGAGGTGCACCTGGGCCTGGCCGACCCCACCACCCCGACATTCAAAACCAAGGAAATCCTGCCAACTACTTGACGCGGGACAGAACAACACCCAGTACGGTTCAGACAGTGAGGCTATGATGCCGGTCTCATGCTCTACGATCCACCGGAGTTACGGCCGAGTCGCACGGTGAAGACCCAGTGGAGGGTTTGGCAGCACCGTGTCACTGTGAGACCGAGGTGCCAGTGGCTGGCCAGTGTCTGGAGACTGCGGGTGGCGATCTTCATTTCTACAGCTCCCTCATTAGGACTTCACCAGGCGGGCGATCGCCGCGGAGGCCTCGCGGAGTTTCTGCTCGGCATCGACGGTGTCGGTTTCGATGGCGTTGGTGACGCAGTGTTTGAGGTGGTCATCGAGCAGCCCGAGTGCGACGTTGTTCAGCGCGGAGGTGATCGCACTGATCTGAGTGAGGATGTCGACGCAGTATTTGTCCTCATCGATCATGCGGTGGATGCCCCGGGTCTGGCCCTCAACGCGCTTGAGCCGGGCGAGGTAGCGGTTCTTGTCGCTGATGTAGCCGTGGCCGGTCGCCGCCTCTTCAACGGTGGGTGCGGTGGTGGTCATGGTGTGTCCTTATCGTTCAGAGCGGTCGAGGATTCTGTCGGTGCTCGCTTCGGGGGTGAGGTCGAGGCGGCGCAGCAGCTGAGCATTCAACGCCACGACGACGGTGGAGACCGACATGAGGATCGCGCCGATGCTCATGGGCAGTACGAACCCGACCGGCGCCAACACGCCGGCGGCCAGCGGTACGGCGGCCAGGTTGTAGCCGGCGGCCCACCACAGGTTCTGCTTCATCTTCCGGTAGCTGGCACGGGAGAGCTCGAACACCGAGAGCACCGAGCGCGGATCAGAGGAGGCGAGGATCACGCCAGCGGAGCCAATGGCCACATCGGTGCCGGCGCCGATGGCGATACCGACATCGGCTTGGGCCAGGGCGGGGGCGTCGTTGACACCATCTCCGACCATCGCGACCTTGCGACCCTCGTCCTGGAGCTCGGCGACCTTGGCTGATTTGTCTTCCGGGCGGACGCCTGCGAAGACCCGGTCAATACCCAGGTCTTTGGCGACGGTTTCTGCCACGGCTTGGGCGTCTCCGGTGATCATGACCACCTGCACCCCGCGGGCGTGGAGGGCATCGACAGCGTCGCGGGACTCGGGCCGGATTTCATCGGCCAGGCGCAGCGCTCCGATGACTTCTCCGTCGGCGAGGACGTGGAGGATGATCGCTCCTTCCTCGCGCCAGGTGTCAGCCACCGGCAACTCGTCTCGATTCTGCTGTTCGAGCAGATACGGACCACCGACCTCGACGACCGTTCCATCGACGGTGGCTTTGACCCCGACGGCCGGTGAGGAGGAGAAGTCCGAGGCCCTGGGCACCCGGAGCTCCTTGTTGCTGGCGGCACCGACAATCGCTCGGGCCAGTGGGTGCTCACTGTCTGCCTCGGCGGCTGCGGCCAGCGCCAGCACCTCATCCTCATTGCGGTCTCCGACCGGCTCGATACCGGTGACGGTGGGCTCGCCCTTGGTCAGTGTGCCGGTCTTGTCGAAGAGCACCGAGTCGACGGTGCGCATCGACTCCAGGGCGAGCCGGTCCTTGACCAGTACACCGCCGCGGGCGGCGCGTTCGGTGGCGATGGAGACGACCAGTGGGATCGCCAGGCCGAGTGCGTGGGGGCAGGCGATGACCAGCACGGTGATGGTGCGCACCACCGCGGCATCGGGCATCCCGAGCAGTGCCCAGGTGATCGCGGTGATCACCGCGGCGCCCAGGGCGAACCAGAACAGCCAGGCGGCGGCAGTATCGGCGAGCCTCTGCGCGCGGGACGATGACGCCTGGGCATCGGAGACGAGCTTCTGGATGCCTGCTAGGGCGGTGTCATCCCCGATCGCGGTGACCTCGACGCGTACTCCGGAGTCGGTGGCCACGGTGCCGGCAACAACGTGGTCGCCGGTCTCGCGGCGCACGGGCTTGGACTCCCCGGTGACCATGGACTCATCCATCGATGCACTGCCGTCGACGATCTTCCCGTCGGCCGGTACTGAGGAGCCGGGACGCACGATCACGACGTCTCCGACGGTGAGGTCGGCCGGGGCGACTTTCACCACGTCGTCGCCGTCGACCTTCTCGGCCTCATCGGGCAGCAGGGCGGCAAGGGAGTCCAGCGCTGAGGTGGTCTGGGCCAGCGATCGCATCTCGATCCAGTGGCCCAGCAGCATGATGACCACCAGCAGTGCGAGCTCCCACCAGAAGTTCAGCTCGTGGTCCAGGATATGCAGGGTCGCGCCCCAGGAGGCGATGAACGCGACCGTGATCGCCAAGCCGATCAGCAGCATCATGCCCGGTTTGCGCGAGCGGATCTCGCTGACCGCACCGGTCAGGAACGGCCAGCCGCCCCAGAAGTAGACGATGGTGCCCAAGATCGGGGAGACCCACCACACCCATTCGGCCTCGGGCAGGTGGTAGCCGACCAGGTGGGCGAACATCTCATTGAACCCCACCACCGGGATCGCCAGGACGAGCATGATCCAGAACAACCGGCGAAACTGCCCCACATGATCCCCATGACCCGCGTGCCCGCCATGCCCGCCGTGTCCAGCGTGTCCGGCGTGGCCACTGTGGTCGTCATGACCGCCGTGGTGCTCATGACCGTTGTGGCCGTGGTGGTCGTCATGACTGCTGTGTCCATGCTGACCGTGATGACCGTGGCCATGATGCTCAGACCGGTCGTCGTGCATCGTGTGCTCACCACCATGGTCGTGGTGGTGGCCACTGTGTGTGTTGTTCATGCCGGTCTCATTTCTCCTGTTCGGTTCGACCCGTACTCGCCTCCGTGGTTCAGCGGTGGGTTCAGCTCGTGGGTTCGATCTCGCTTTCAACGACCCACTTGTGATTGGTCATGGTCATGCCGTCGGCCTCGTAATCAACGACGTAGACGGTCTCGTCGGTGGAGGAGGCGATCGTCGCAGTGACGCCTGCCATGCCCTCCATGTGATCGGCCAGCAGCACCACATCGGCGCCGTCAGCGAGACGCTCGTCACCGGCGTCCTCGATTTCCTCCTGCACGACCCACTGATGATCGGTGACAGGTTCGCCGCCCTCGGGGGTGTAGTCGACGGAATAGGTGAAGGTGTCGTAGGCGCCGACGATGGTCGCTGTCGCGCCGTCCATGCCGTGCATGTGATCTGCGGTCAGCGTCACCTCTGAGCCGACTGGGTATTCGGGGTCGGTGGCCTCGGTCATGTTCTCGGGCACCGGTCCGCCGTCAGTCGGGTGTTCCATATCGTCGTGACCTCCGTGGTCGTCGTGCTCGGTTGAGGGGGCGGGGTCGGCCGGGTCGTCATTGTCGCTCGAGGCGCACCCGGCCAGCACCAGTGCCGCGGTCAGTGCGGTGGCTGACCAGGTCAGTGTCAGGTTCTTCGTCATGCGCGCTGGTCCTTCCCTTATGTGCTCGTTCCGCGATCATGTGGGCCTGGGATCTTGCCGGTGGTGGATTCCGCGCTTGCCTGGCAGAACCTGCTGTGGCAAGCGCGGAATCCGGTGTCCCTGTGCGGTTCAGGCCGCGTTGGCGTACCGGTCGGGGTCGGCGTCGAAGAGTGGGCCGCAGGCCGCGCAGCAGAACCAGTACCGCTCACCGTTGTAGTCGCGGTACAGCCCCTCGGCTTCGGCCTGGGACTTGATCACCGGGGTGCCGGCCATGACCAGGCACTCGGTGACATCGTCGCTGTTCGCCTTTGCGAGGTCCTCGGTCTTGGGGGCGTGGCCGCTGCAGCCGCCAGAGGCGCTGCCGTGGCCGTGGCCGTGATTGTGGTGGTCGTGTGCAGTCATCGTGGATGGTGTCCTTTCCTTGTTGGTGATGACAGGTCGGGTTTTCAGGCCCTTGCGGGTTCGCCTGCCGAGGCAGGTGTACTGCCTGCCGGGACGCTCTGGTTGTCGGCTTTGGCCTTGAACCTGCGTAGCCGGAGGCTGTTGGAGACCACCGAGACGCTGGAGAAGGCCATGGCCGCTCCGGCCAGCATCGGATTCAGCAGCCCGAAGGCCGCGATCGGGATGGCCGCGCTGTTGTAGCCGAAGGCCCAGAACAGGTTCTGCTTGATCGTGCGCAGCGTGCGCCTGGCTAGCCGGATCGCGTCCGCGGCCGCCCGCAGGTCACCGCGGACCAGGGTGATATCGGCGGCCTCGATGGCGACATCGGTGCCGGTGCCCATAGCGAGGCCGAGGTCGGCCTGGGCCAGGGCGGGGGCGTCGTTGACGCCGTCACCGACCATGGCCACGACCTTGCCCTCGCCTTGGAGGCGGGCGACGACGTCGACCTTGTCCTTGGGCAGCACCTCGGCGATGACCTCGGTGATGCCGACGGCGGCGGCGACTTGCTCGGCCACGGTCTGGTTGTCCCCGGTCAGCAGCACCGGAGTCAGCCCGAGCTCCTTGAACTGGCTGATCGCCTCCGCACTGGTGGGCTTGATCTGGTCCGAGACCACCAGCACACCTCGTGCCTGCCCGTCCCAGCCGACGGTGATCGCGGTCTTGCCCTCGGACTCTGCGGCCTGCTTGGCGGCCTTGAGTTCATCGTCGAGGTGGATCGACCAATCAGCCAGCAGCGCCTCCCGGCCCGCGACCACGGCGTGACCGTCGACAACGCCTTGTACGCCCTTGCCTTCGATGTTGTCGAAGGATTCCGGGGCGGGCAGTTCACCGACCTGTGCGGTGGCTCCGGCGGCGATGGCCTGGGCGATGGGGTGTTCGGAGTAGTCCTCGAGGCCGCCGGCGATGCGCAGCAGTTCATCACGGCTCACGCCTGGGGCGGGCAGCGCATCGGTGAGGGTCATTTTGCCGGTGGTGACGGTGCCGGTCTTATCCAGCACGATCGTGTCGACCTTCTTCGTGGACTCCAGCACCTCGGGGCCTTTGATGAGCACGCCCATCTGGGCGCCCCGCCCGGTGCCGACCAGCAGCGCGGTCGGTGCGGCCAGGCCCATGGCGCACGGGCAGGCGATGATCAGCACCGCCACGGTCGCGGTGAACGCGGCACTGACCGGGAAGCCGGCCATGAGCCAGGCGCCCAGGGCGGCGACCGCCACAGCGATCGCGATCGGGACGAACACGCCCGAGACCCGATCGACCAGACGCTGGATCTCGGCCTTACCGGACTGGGCGTCTTCGACCATCTTCGCCATCTGCGCCAGCTGAGTATCCGAGCCGACCCGGCTGGCCTTCACGACCAGGCGACCACCGGCATTGACCGTGGCTCCGGCGACGGTGTCACCCTCGGAGACCTCGACGGGCACTGATTCGCCGGTGAGCATCGAGGCATCGATCGCTGAGCTGCCGGAGGTGATCACCCCGTCGGTGGCGATCTTCTCACCCGGTCGGACCACGAACTCGTCGCCGACGTTGAGTTCCTCGATGGGAACCCTTTGCTCAGTGCCGTTTCGCAGGATGGAGACTTCCTTGGCGCCGAGTTCCAGCAGGGCGCGCAGGGCGGCTCCGGCTTGGCGCTTGGAGGTCTTCTCGAAGTAGCGGCCCAGCAGCACGAAGGTGATCACCCCGGCGGCGACCTCCAGGTAGATATGCCCCAGTCCGTCAGTGCGTGAGATGGTCAGCTCGAAGGGGTGGACCACCCCGCGGTCTCCGGCGGTGCCGAAGAACAGTGCGACCAGTGACCAGATCAGTGCGGCACTGGTGCCCACCGAGATCAGGGTGTCCATCGTGGCCGCGCCGTGTTTGAAGTTCGCCCAGGCGGCCTTGTGGAAGGGCCAGCCGGCCCACACCACCACCGGGGCGGCCAGGGCAAGGGAGGCGAAGCCCCAGAAGTCGAACTGCAGCGCCGGGATCATCGCCATCAGAATCACCGGCACCGCCAACACTGCTGCACCGATCAGCCGCTGTTTGAGCACCCTGATCTCGGCATCCTCACGCGACTCGCCCTCATCAGCCGTGCTGGGCTTTTCGCCCTTGGGGCTGGGCAGTTCGGCAGTGTAGCCGGTCTTCTCCACCTCAGCGATGAGCAGGCCCGGGTCGTAGCCTTCGGGGGCGGTGACGCTGGCCTTCTCGGTGGCGTAGTTCACCGACGCCTCGACGCCGTCGAGTTTGTTGAGCTTCTTCTCGATCCGGTTGGCACAGGAGGCGCAGGTCATGCCACCGATCTGCAGCTCAACACCGGCGAGATTCACGCTAGCGTCTTGTGCGCTGGTGCTCTCAGTGGTCATGGTTCTCTCCTTCATCGTTGCCGTCCTGACCCTCGCCAGAGCCAGCGCTGCTGGTGGTGTCGATGACCAGCGGGGCGGTGTGCACCTGCCCGTCGACCTGGAAGTCCAGGTAGAGCAGGTAGCGCCCTGGCGTGGGTGCGGTGGCCTCGAAGGCGATCTCCGGGCCGGAGGTCTCACCGGCTGCGGGTGCGTCACCGTGTGGGTGGACGTGCAGGTAGGCCAGGTCCCCTTCGCGCAGGGCGACCAGGTGCCCGAACGACCCCAGGTAAGGCTCCAGCTCAGTGACTGGTTCGCCCTCGCGGGTGACGGTCATCGTCAGCTCGGATGCTTCACCGGCGATGAGGTCGCCTTCCACTGCGACGTCGAACCCGTTGACTGTGCTCTGGGCAGCAGGCTCGGCCGGAACCGGCTCGTAGTCACCTGTGACCTGCACCGTGGTCGACAGGGTCAGGCCCTCGCCGGTATCGGCGGGCACGAAGTCTGCGAAGACCCGGTAGGTGCCGGCCTCTTCCCACCGCCAGGGGATGGACCACGTGCCGTCCTCGTCCCGCTCGGGGTGGACGTGGGCGAAGTGCTGCCCGTCCGCGCGGACGGCGATCAGGTGCATCTCCTGTTCGTGGTCGAGCTCGAAGTCGGTCACCGGGTTCCCGTCGGGGCCGGTCACCGTGAACGTCAGCTCGCCCTCGCCGGCTGTGCTGGTGGGGGCACTCACCTCGCTGAGCTGGAAGCCATCTTGGGCCAGGCCGAGGCCCAGTGAGGCCGCATCGGCCTCATGGCCGCCGTGCCCATCAGCCTGCCCGCCATTCATCTCGTCTTCTCCTCCGTGGTGGGTGGTGTCTTCGGTCTCTTCTGTCCAGGCCTGCACGGTGTCCTCGGGGACGACCGCGTTCGCCGTGAATCCGGCCACGGCGAACACGGCCACGAGGATCAGCCCGTACAGGCCCAGCCGTGCAGGGGCCCTCATGCTCAGCTCCTGACGG
The DNA here is from genome assembly GCF_017876395.1 of Nesterenkonia lacusekhoensis. Taxonomy (NCBI): domain Bacteria; kingdom Bacillati; phylum Actinomycetota; class Actinomycetes; order Micrococcales; family Micrococcaceae; genus Nesterenkonia; species Nesterenkonia lacusekhoensis. The sequence continues at coordinate 750,684 of NZ_JAGINX010000001.1, forward strand.
CGGTGTAGCCGGCCTCATCGACCGCGGCGATCACCGCAGCGTCCTCGACCGGCTGCTCGGCGGTGACGGCCAGGTGCCCGGTCTGGGCGCTGACCTCAATGCCGGTCACCCCGTCGATCTCGGAGACCTCGCTGCGGATCGCACCCTCGCAGTGCCCGCAGGTCATCCCGGTCACCTGGTACTCAGTCGTGGTTGCCATAATGCATAACTCCTTCTCTTGTGTACGACTTATTTGAGACTATACCCATGGGGGGTAGGGGGTCAACTGGCAGTGGTCTGCTCGGCCTCCTGGGTTTCCCCGGTGGGTCGAACGTGGCGCAGCCGGGTGGCGGCGATGATCGCTGCGACCACGGCGATGACGGCCGAGACGATCGCGGCGGTGTTCAGCCCGCCGGTGAAGGCCTCCTGTGCGGCACTGATGACCTGTTCACCCAGGGCAGGGTCCAGGCCTGGTGCGGTGGCCATCGCGCCGTCGACGCTGTCCGATGCCGCCGTCGAAGCGTCGGCCGGCAGTCCGTCGGGCAGCAGCCCGCCGATCTGGTTCCGGTAGGCGGCGATCCCCACACTGCCGATGACTGCGACACCCAGGGAGATGCCCAGGTCGTTCGCGGTGGTCGCCAGTCCCGAGGCTCCGCCGGCTTTCTCTGGGGGCACGGAGCTGACGACCAGATCGGTGGTCAGCGCCATGGACGGGGCGACGCCGGGGTAGGTGATCACGAAGGATGCGATCACCAGCGCCAGGCCGGTGCCGGCGTCGAGCTGGGTGAACAGGATGTAGCCGACTACCTGGGTGAGCAGGCCGATCGCGATCACATTGCCGGGCCTGAACTTCCGGGCGAAGACCGGGGAGAGTGTGGAGACCACGATCAGCACCGCCGCCGCAGGGAGGATTGACAAGCCGGCTTGCAGGGGCGAGAGTTCCTGGACCTGCTGGAGGTACTGGGTGAATATCGAGTACACGCCACCCAGTGCCGCTGCCGAGAGCAGGAACACTGCCAGTGCTCCGGAGACGGTGCGGTTGGCGAACAGCCGCACATCCAGCAGCGGCTTCTCAGCCCGCAGCTGCCGGATCACGAACCACAGCCCGACCAGCGCACCTGCGACCAGAAGTCCGATCGAGGGGCCGGCCGGCTCCTGGGCGGCGAAGCGCTTGATGCCGTAGATGATCGCCAGCAGTCCGCCGACCAGCAGCAGAGCGCTGAACAGGTCGATCTTCGCGTTCGGGTCCTTGTGCTCGGGCAGCAGCAGCGGGGCACCGATGACGACCAGCGCCATGATCGGCACCGCGACCAGGAAGGTGGCCTGCCAGCCGAAGCCCTCCAGCAGCACACCGGAGAGCAGTGGGCCGAGAGCGACACCGGCGGAGATGCCGCCGGCCCACACGCCGATGGCCACGCCGCGCTGCTTGGCATCGGCGAAGAGCACGAAGATCAGCCCCAGGGTGGCCGGGATCATCATGGCCGCAGCAAGACCCAGAATCGCCCGCCAGGCGATCATCAACTCCGCGCTCGTCGTCAACGCTGCAACGATCGAGACGCCCGCGAAGAGGATCGCCCCGATGATCATGAGCAGGCGCTTGCCGATCCGGTCGCCGAGGACGCCCATGGCCACCAGGAATCCGGCCATGACGAAGCCGTAGATGTCCAGAATCCACAGCAGCTGTGTGCTCGAGGGACCCAGATCGGCGGCCATGTTCGGCGCAGCCAAGAACAGGATGGTCAACATCATGAACAGCAGTGTCGAGGGGGTGACCAGTACGGCCAGGCCCCACCACTGCTTCGCTCCGGCCTTCTCCGCCGGGGTATTCGACTGATTCATGACACGCCACCCCCTGGGCGTGCCGCAACGATCGTTCTCATAGCGTCTGCTCCTTTCTGAGCGGCGTCTGCAGTGACCTGGCGGCCACCCACTCGCAAACTCCTACATGCGAGTACGACTTGTAACAGCTACACTATCTCATACATTCCCGTCTGAGATGAAAGGTGGAGTGATGGCGACCAAGAAGGCCACTGCCACACGTGACCGGCCGAGCACTGGGTCTGGCAGCTCTGGTACTGGGAGTCGGGGCGCGGCGAACCAGCGTGCCGATGCCCTGTGCAACCGGGCCAAGATCCTGGCCGGTACGGTCACGGCGATCCGGAAGAATCCTGACGCCTCGGTAGCGGATATCGCCGCTGAGGCCGGTGTGGGGCGTCAGACGCTCTACGGGCACTTCCGCACCCGACCCGAACTCATCGATGCTGCTCTCCTGGAGAGTCTCGAACGCGCCGAGGGCGTCTTGAGCGAAATCTCACTCGATGGCGATGCACGTGATGCTTTTCAGCGGCTGGTGGCCTCCAGCTGGGTGTTCGTAGATCAGTCACGCGCGGTACTTGCCGCAGCCCAGAAGGAACTCTCCCCTGCCCGCATTCGCGAGTTGCACGAGAAGGCTGAGGCTCGCATGCGCGGTCTGCTCGAACGCGGCCAGGCTGAAGGCGCGTTCCGCTCCGATCTGCCGCTGAGCTGGCTGCTGACCACCACCCACGTGGTTCTCAACGGGGCCGCTGAGGAAGTCCGCACCGGCAAGCTCGATCCCGACGACGCGCCGTGGTTCATCGACGCGATCCTGCTGCCAGCCTTCACTCATGACGCCCATTCGGAGCAAGGGCGATGAGCCCGGTCCGCATCGGCATCCTCGGCGCAGGAGCAGCCGGGGTCGCGGCCGCGAAAACCCTGCAGGCTGTCTCGCCGGAGGTTCAGGCCGATGTGTTCGCCCGTACCGGGGAACAGCCGTTCAACCGCACGCTGGTCAACAAGGGTGTTGCGATCGGCCTACTCAGCCCCGAACAGACGGCTCTACCAGAGACCGGGGCGGCTCTGGTAGCCGACACCGTGCGTGGCATCGACCCCCGTGCACGCCAGGTGCATCTTGCCTCTGGTCAGAGTCGCACCTATGACGGGATCATCATCGCCACCGGCAGCCGGCCCCGTACCCTGGGAGAAGATGTCCTTGGCCGGGACGACGCCCTGGCCACCGGCAGGCTCACCACTTTGCATTCGCTGACCGATGCCACCGGTATCCGCGACCGGCTCGCGGCACTTCCCGGTTCGGCACGGGTGCTGATTCTCGGCGCTGGGGTGCTTGCCGCAGAGACCTCCTCACTGCTGAGCGCCGCTGGACACGACGTTGCCCTGATCAGCCGGTCCACCCTGCCAGGCGCCTCGGTATTCGGGGAGCACATCGCCAAGAAACTCCTGGACCTGCACCAGGCACGCGGGTCGACCTACCTGGGTCGCACCATCCAGGCAGTGCGCACCCACCCCGACCACATCAGCATCGTCCTCGACGGCGGGGACCGGGTTGAGGGTGATCTCGCGATCATCGCCCACGGCACCCTCCCAGCAGCCCCCTCACCATGGAACGGCCCCGATGGCATCCCGGTCGATGACCGGCTTCGACTACGGCAGGAACCAGATCAGCGCATCTACGCCGGCGGCGGTGTCGCCATCCATGAGCATCCAGAACTCGGCGCGTATCGCATCGATCACTGGGATGACGCCGCAGCCCAAGGAGCCCACGCCGCGCACACGCTGCTGTACGACCACGGTCTCGGTGACGATCCCGGTGCTTACCGGCCGGTCTCGACGTTCACCTCCAGCATCCACGGACACATCCTCGCCGGAGCCGGACACCCGACCCCCGGCAGCACCGCACGACTGATCTCCGATGATCCACCAGTGGTACTCCACGAACATGCCGGAGTACCGGTCGCGGCCACCGGCCTCGACGCCGTCGCACTCATCCACCAGTGGGCACCGCGCCTGCACCACCAACACACCCAGAACTAGACCCCCGCAACAGGACCAGGCAGGACCGAGACAGACGAACGCGGTAGACAAAACCCGCCCAGCTCCAGGACACGGCCCGGTTCGGCACGCCAGAGCTCCCACACCACGATAGAAGGAAACGCATACCAGATGGGCCTCTTCGCCATCCGCGACTACCGTCGCCTGTTCAGCGCCCAAGTCATCGCGCTGTTCGGCACCGGCCTGGCCACCGTCGCCCTCGGCCTGCTCGCCTACGATCTTGCCGGCCAGAACGCTGGTGCCGTTCTGGGCACGGCCCTGACCATCAAGATGGTCATGTACGTACTCATTGCACCCCTGGCGGCTGCCTACGCCGACCGCCTGCCCCGACGTCTGTTCCTGGTCCTGCTCGATGTCGCCCGCGCGCTGGTGGTCCTCGCTTTGCCGTTCGTCACCGAGGTGTGGCACATCTACCTGCTCATCGGCATCCTGCAGGCCTCATCGGCCGCGTTCACGCCCACCTTCCAAGCCACCATCCCCGACATTGTCACCAAAGAGAGCGACTACACCCGAGCGTTGTCGGCATCCCAGGTCGCCTACACCATGGAGACCCTACTCAGCCCCGTCCTGGCCGCCATCGCCCTGACCTTCATGACCTTCAACTGGCTGTTCATCGCCACCTCCGTCGGATTCGTGATCTCCGCGATGCTCGTCCTGGCCACCCGCATCCCCAACGCGCGACCCAGCGACCACGCCGGGCCATGGGCGCGCGTCTCCTCCGGTATCCATACCTTCACCTCGACCACATCCCTGCGCGGCGTGATCGCCCTGAACCTGGTCGTCGCCTCGGCCGGCTCCATCGTCGTAGTCAACACCGTCAACCACGTTCGCGACACCCTGGCTGGCACCCAGTCCGATGTGGCGTGGGCACTGGCCGCCTCCGGAGGCGGGACCCTCCTGGTCGCACTCGCGCTGCCCTGGATCATGGACCGCGTCGCCGACCGGAAAGTGATGATGATCGGCGCGATCGTGCTCCTGATCGGCGTGCTGGCGGCCGTGGCCATGACCGGGGCCGCTGTTGTCTCGTGGGCGGCCACGATCGCAATCTGGATCATCATCGGCGCCGGCATGGCATTGATCGTCACCCCCACCGGTCGCGTCATCCGCTCCGCGGTACGTCCCTCCGAACTACCCGCGGCATTCGCCGCCCAGTTCTCTCTCTCCCACATGGCCTGGCTGCTGACCTACCCGATCGCCGGCTGGGTCGGCACCGCAGCCGGGTTCACCTGGGCTTGGTCTCTCCTAGCAGCTCTCGCCGTCACCGGTGCCGTAGGCGCCGTCCTGCTCTGGCCAGCCACCACCCAACAAGCACCCGCACCACCGCCACCCCCAGGCGGCATTGACCGCCCCCTCAAGAAAGAGGCCGTCGCCCAAGAAGCCACCCTCACTGCAACCCAATGCTCCTGCGCACGCCCCGTCTGACCACACCGTGGTGGCACGTAACCGCACACCAAACCGGAGACACTGCCCAGGAACGTCGACCCCATGGAGAACGATGACCCACCCCAGACCACACACCGCAACCGCGATCACCCTCGCCCTGGCACTGGCCCTGTTCGCGTCAGGCTGCTCCACCGCATCCGAAGTAAGCGACACCGAAACCAAATCGGCCATCCCGGATGCGAGCGAGAACTGGCTTGCCGACTATGACCTCGATGGTCTCGACGGGCGAGAGATCACCGAGTACCTCGATGCGATGCCGGTCGCGGACCGCCCCGAGGAGCTGATCGCCTCAGTCGAACCTGAGACGCTCGTGCTCTACGACACCAGCGGCAACGAGACCACCGTCCCGCTGCCGGAGTACGAGTTCTACCTCTCCTTCGCCCCGTTCATCGAGCACACCCACGAATGCCACTTCCACAGCCTCACCACCTGCCTGGGAGAACTGGCCAACGAGGAGATCGACATCACCGTCACCGACGAGACTGATGCGGTGCTCGTCGATGAGACCGTGCGCACCTACGACAACGGCTTCGCCGGGCTCTGGCTGCCCCGTGACATCGAAGCCACCCTCACCGTCACCCAGGGTGAGCGCTCTGCCACGGTTCCGATCTCCACCGCCGAGGACGCCCCGACCTGCCTCACCACGCTGCAGCTGACCTGATCGATTCGAGCAGACAAGGAGGGCCACCGCCATCATGACCACCACTTTCACCGCAGCCGATCTGCTCGTCGCCGGACTGGAGAACGAAGGCGTCGATCGCATCTTCGGACTGCCCGGCGAAGAGAACCTCGATCTGCTCGACGCGATCCGCCGCTCCAGCATCGAACTGATTCTGACCCGTCACGAGCAGGCAGCCGCCTTCATGGCCGCCACCCACGGGCGACTCACCGGCCGGCCAGGGGTGTGCCTGACCACGCTCGGCCCCGGTGCCCTCAACCTGTCCACCGGAGCGGCCTATGCGCTGCTCGGGGCGATGCCGATGGTGATGATCACCGGCCAGAAAGGCATCCTCACCGCCGCGCAGGCACGCTTCCAGATCGTGGACACGATCGCGGCGATGAAGCCGTTGACCAAGATGACCCAGCAGATCGTCTCGCCCGGCACAATCCCCACCCTGGTCCGCGAAGCCTTCCGTGTCGCTCAGGCTGAACGGCCCGGCCCGGTGCACCTGGAACTTCCCGAAGACATCGCCGCCACCACCACACCCCGCCTGGACCTCATCAAGCCCGCTCACCCCGTCCTGCCCACCGCCAGCACCGAGGCGATCAACACGGCCGTCGAGGTGATCTCGGGAGCCAAGCGTCCGTTGATCATGCTCGGTGCTGCCGCAGCACGACCACGATGCACCCAGGCGCTGACCGAGTTCGTCTCCCACTCGCGGATTCCGTTCTTCACCACCCAGATGGGCAAGGGCACCGTCTCCGGATGCACCGACCTCTACCTGGGCACCGCCGCCCTGACCGAGGGCGACTACCTGCACGAGGCCATCGACCAGGCCGACGTGATCATCACCATCGGCCACGACACCGTCGAAAAGCCCCCGTTCACCATGCGAGCCAACGGGCCACGGGTCGTGCATCTCGACTACCAGCCTGCCACCGTCGAAGAGGTCTACACCCCGCACCTGGAAGTCACAGGCGATCTCCACCACACCCTGCACGCCCTCACCGAACAACTCGCCGGACACATACCGCACGCCGGAGCACTGCTGCCGCTGCGTGAGCGCATCCTCGCGAAGGTCGCCGACAGAGCCACCAAGGACCGGCTCACCCCGCAACGCATCGTGCACCAGGTCCGTCAGGTCATGCCCGATGACGGCATCGTCGCCCTCGATAACGGCATGTACAAAATCTGGTTCGCCCGCAACTACCGCACCACCACCGCGAACACGCTCCTGCTCGACAACGCCCTGGCCACCATGGGAGCCGGCCTGCCCTCGGCGATCGCCGCCGCGCTCCTGCACCCGGGTCGTCGGGTCATGGCCGTCTGCGGCGATGGCGGGTTCATGATGAACAGCCAAGAGCTCGAAACCGCGGTCCGTCTCGGCCTCAACCTTGTGGTGGTGATCCTCGATGACCACGCCTACGGCATGATCCGCTGGAAACAAGCTGTTGACGGGTTCCCCGACTATGGCATGACCTTCGGCAACCCCGACTTCGTCGCCTACGCAAGGGCCTACGCCGCCACCGGCACCCACGTCACCGAAGCTGCGCAGCTTGGCCCCGCCCTGGAAGACGCATTTACTCAGGGCGGAGTGCAGCTCATCCATGTCCCGGTGGACTACTCCGAGAACACCCGCGTACTCATTGAGGAGCTCCAACACTGCTCCACAACTCACGACGAGGCGGCCGATAGTGCTCTTCATCAGGCTCTCCGTTCGTGACCCCGCCCTGATCCTCCCGACAGACCAGAGCGTGCGCGCATGATCTCCGTACTGCGCAACCCGACCTACGCGAAACTGTTCAGTGCGCAGATCATCGCACTGCTGGGCACGGGTCTGCTCACCGTCGCCCTCGGCCTGCTCGCCTTCGACATCGCCGCAGGCGACGCTGGCGTCATCATGGGAGTGGCCATGTCGATCAAGATGATCGCCTACGTCGCCGTTGCCCCGATTACCACCGCACTGCTTGCCCGGTTGCCGCGCAAGCCGGTGCTCATCGGTGCCGACCTCATCCGCGCCGCCGTCGCGGCCGTGCTCACTTCAGCCCCTGCGCATCGAAGCCCCCGATAATGGGCCTTATCTGACCTATCGGCGGGAACCCGCACCGCGCTAGGCTCGTTGGCTAGAAGCCAAAGGAGAGGCGGTGAGAGCTGTGGGGAAGGGCTCGAGAAGGAAGAAAGAACGTCAGCAGGAGCGCGCCGAGCAGGAACGCCTGAAGTCGCAGGAGTTCTGGCATGGTGGGGTCGCCGGTCTCAACGTCGGCGATGTGCTGGACAAAGCGTACTGGCAGGATCCGCACGCCACCGATGCCGGGCGGATCCTGCGGATGCCCTCCGTCCTGCCGGCAGTGTTCATCACCCCCGATCAGAAGTTCGCCGAGTCTTACAGCGCTGAGGCCGGCCTGGGAGACCTCTACAAGGTTGTGCCCCGTGGAGATCTGCGGGAGGACCCCGACTACCAGAGGGGCCTGTCCTACTCCTGCGACTCCGCTGAGATCATCGAAGTCGTCCAGCGCGGAGTGGTGAAGACCCGTGAGAATCAGATGGCAGGCCACAGGCCGATGACCTGGGCCGGTGGAGGCCGTATGTATGACGAAGAAGGACACATGCTGCCCAGCCCCAAGATGCAGTCCATGGGAATCACCCGCGAGCATCTACGTGGATATGGGTTTCTGCCTCCATTTGACATGGTTAACGCAGATCTGACCCAGCGGATGATGTACGGCCAACTGCCTGTCGCACCGCGTTGAGATGTTTCAGTCGGACGCCGGGTTCGCTTGACCTGCGGCGGCAATCTCGTCTGGCTGGCCACTGATCGGCACAGGGGCGACCAAAATGACGGTGGAAGCCATGGGAAGGGGTTCGGATGAAGAAGCAGCACGACCAAGATGAGGTTCAGCAGCTGAAAGCACAGACGTTCTTCCACGGCGGCGCGGCGGGCCTGGAGTGTGACTGTTAGCTCGAGTTGGCGGCTTTCTGCAGCTGGAGGTGGCGGCTTCAGGTGATGCCGATGACGAGCGTGGAGCGGGCGGCTTCGACGACGTCGTCGGTGATGGTGTTGAGATCGTTGATCTTCATGATGCGTTCCATCTGGGTGAAGAGTCGGTCGACGAGGCGGAAGTTGCCGCGGGTGATGCGAGCGATCGCCGCGAGGGCTTGGGCGTCGGTGAAGTCGTCGGGGTCGAGGGTTTGGCCGAGTTTGCGCCAGCGGCGTTCGAGGACGAAGCGGAGTTCGTCTTCGGCGAGGGGCCGGTACTCGTGGGCGAAGCCGACGCGGCTGTAGAGCTGTGCGTAGCGGCTGAATTGCTTCTCGATTCCTGGCATTCCGATCAGGATGAGCGCGGTGTTGGTGCGGTCATAGCTGTCGCGTAGGTACTCCAGAGCGGCAGGGCGAAGTCGTTCGGACTCGTCAATCATGATGAGTTCGACGTGCTTGTCCCAGTGCATAACCGGTCCTTGTCGCGTGCCGTTCTTGTTCAGGTGTTGGTCGATGCAGATCGCCACGCGAGAGGTGATGTGGGTGAGGTCTTGCATGAACTGGCGAGGGCTGGCGAGGACCTGCGGGGTGTAGAACACGGTTCGCCTTTGGGCTAAGGCGGCGTAGACCTGGTGGTCCGAGTCATCGCGGGGCCCCCATTGTTCCAGGAGTTTCTCGGCCTTGTGCCAGTTGGCATATCGCCTGGCCGACAGGGTTTTGCCGATTCCTGCCTGCCCGTAGCAGATGCCGATGGTGTGTTGCCGGCGCACGGCATCGGCGAATTCGGCGAACCTGCGGTGTTCTTTGGTGGCGACGAATCGTTGCTGGGGCATCAGTCATCCTCAAGGTAGGTCCGCAGTTTCGGCTTCTTGTTGCTCGGACGTTCGACGGGAGTCGGTTGCGGCGTGGGTGGAGGCACCGGTTGGTGTCGGGTGACGGCGGCGAGGCGTTCGTTGATCTGGCCGCGCAGCTCGCGGCGTCGGGCGGCGCGTGCTGCCTGGACGTCTTTGAGGCTGACGGTGGCGGCGACGTGGTCGGGGTCGACGGCTTTGCAGATGTATTGGTCTTTGTGGAAGACGCGGATTTCTGAGATGTCGCTGGGATCGTAACGGATGATGACCGGCTCTTTGACGTAGGCGGCCAGCAGTGGAGACATATAGCGCAGGCCTTGGAAGTGGACGCCGTCGCGGTGGACGATGCGAGGTTTGGCTACGGTCAGCAGCAGCAGGTTGAGGTGATCGACAGTTTCGGGCAGGCGGGGCAGCCATCCGTCGCCGAGCCACGCTTGGTGCGGAGATGCTGTGGTCTCTGGGTGCTCGCGCTGGTGATAGTCATCGGCGATGAACGCCCCGATGGCGTCGTCGAGGTCCGGCAGTGTCAGCACGGGGTCGGGGTGGCGGTGGCCCTCGGCAAGATGGCCCGGAAGGGTGGCCAGGAGTTCGGTGTTGATGGTGCCGAAGATCCGCTCGATTTTGCCGCGCCCCTGCGGCCTGGCCACTGCGGAGTAGATGATTTCGAAGTGCAGATCCTTGGCGGTCTGGGAGAGATGGTCGCTGGTGAAGTCGGTGCCGTGGTCGACGTAGAGCCGGTCGGGGATGCCGCACATCGGCCAGTGCGGGTCGTTCTTCGTCCAGATGCCGTGGCGCAGTGCCAGGGCAGTGTTCAAGGCGGATGGGGCGCCCAGGAACACCATGTAGCCGCATACTGCCCGGGAGTAGTCGTCGAGGATGACGGTCAACCACGGCCGGGCAGGTTTGCCGTTGGCGTCCTGGATGAGGATGTCGAGTTCGGTGTGATCGACCTGCCAGGTGGCGTTGGGGCGTTCTGCTCGGTGCCGCCATACGATTTCATAGGTGTCGCGGTAGGCGGCGCTGCCGCGGTGGGCCAGCGTGAGCATGCCGGGGTCCATCGCGGTGACGATGGATCGGACTGTGCTGTAGGAGACCGTCTCCCACCCGTGCATTTCCGCGATTGCGCGGGCTTTCCGGGTGATGGCTGCGGTCGACAGCCGTGGCTTGACCAGGGCGAGACCCTCGATCAGCGTCAGGAGTTCCGGATGAATTTTTCGCTCGCGCTTGGGTGGGGCGGTCGGGGAGAGTCCTGCGATGCCGTGGCGGCGGTATGCCGCATGCCAGCGTTGCAGGGTCCGGAGTCCGATTCCTTCGGTCGCGGCCAGCGTGGTCAGAGTTGTGCCGTCCTCGACGTGGCGACGCAGCACCTGCCAGCGGGCGGCCGCTGTGTTCTCACGTGTGGACGCACTCTCGGGGTTCGCGGGTTGAGTGCCTCCAGCCATGACTACACCGTCTTGGGTGACGCTTGCCGGCGGCGAGGCGAAGTGCCTCCGGGTTCACGACGCAGAGCGCGGTAGACCGTGGTGCGGCTGACGCCGAGGACCTCTCCGATCTGAGCGACCGTCATGTCCTGCTGCTCGTAGAGCTTGCGGGCTGTGCGAAGTTTGTCTTTCGTCAGCAGCGGCGGCCGGCCCCCGGTCCGGCCACGGGCGCGAGCGGCTTTCAGCCCGGCGTTGGTGCGCTCTCGGATGAGGTCACGTTCGAACTCGGCCAGCGAGGCGAAGATGTGGAACACCAGCCTGCCACCGGATGATCCGGTGTCGATGTTCTCCTGCAAGGACCGGAACTCGACCCCGCAGTCGCGCAGCTCAGCGAGCTGGTCGATGAGATGCCGAATCGAGCGGCCGAGCCGGTCCAATCGCCACACCACCAGGGTGTCGCCCGGCCGCAACTGGTCGAGGAGCTTGTCCAACTCGGGACGCGATTCCAAAGATCCCGACGCAGTGTCGGCGAAGATGCGATAGCAGCCGGCCGCCTTCAACGCGTCATGCTGCAAGCTTGCATCTTGGGCGCCGGTCGATACTCGGGCATAGCCCAAAGCGTGTCCCATCCCCCGAATGTACCAATTCCCGTGAAGAACGGGAAGAACCGAAACATAGATACTGGCACTAAGTTTCGTTACAGCGTCAGGATTTGCCGGCCGTGATTTCTCCTGGTGCCGACGACGATGCGCCGGTGGCGCGATGTCTTGTAGCGATAACGGTCGTTACTGCTACAGCCGCAGCCTGACCGCGTTGTCGGTGAGATAAGCAGGCCGGAGGAAGCCCCCACCTGCTGAGGGTGACGATCATGGATCGAACCGCGATCAGAGATGGATACAGCCGCAACTGTGCCGAGTTAGAGGCTGCCTGCCCTGCACCGCGCGAGCGGCTCCGAGGCGCGACGGGGCAGCAACGGCACCCGATGGACGTGTACGCCTACCCGATCCGGCATTTCGACTTTCATGCATCCCAGCTCAGCCTGCCCGGAACCCGGACGGCTTCTGCTTGAGACGAGCAGGATCGCCCTGGGTGCGGCCGACCACAATATGGTCACTCGTGGCGAAGAGCGTCATGCATCGCGCGCAGTGCCATGGTCGCCCGCGACGGCCAGATCCTGACAGCAGCAATCCGGATACTGCTCACAGGCGCGCACGATCACGCCCCGCCTGACCGCGCATCCGCAGTCCGCGCACATCATCTCCATGCGCTGATGGTACTCACCGTGCTCGTGCAGAGATGGCCGCAGCAGTCGTGGCGGACTCAAGATCGCCGGCGATGGCGCCGACCGTGGCTTTCGCGGTGGATCCGACCCCGACGAGGGTGGCCGATCCCGGACCGGTCCAGTCTCCGTAGCCTGCGAAATAGAGCCCCGGGATCCGGGTTGAGGCCGTTCCGGTCAGGCTGATCGTCCCGTCGGGCTCGCGGAGATCGAGTTTTCGCAGGTGGCGCAGCGCTGGCCGGAAGCCGGTGCACCAGATCACGGCATCGACGCGACGGAAACTGCCGTCGCCCCAGACCACGCCGTCGCGGGTGAAGCGGTCGAACATCGGGTGCGGGATCAGCAGTCCTGCATCCCGTGCCTTCTTCACGGGTGGGACGGCCACGATGTCGCCCAAGTTCGCGACGCCGCCGGGGTCCGGTTCTCCGGCGGCCAGTGCGCGCACCCGCTGGCTGGCCACCCGGAAGAGTTCACGCCCGTCGACGTCGTCGGGCAGGTAGCGCGGCTGCCCGCGCAGGCACCAGGTCACCTCGGCGCTGTCAACGAGGTCGGCTGCGATCTGTGCGGCTGAGTTCGCTCCGCCGACGACGAGGACGGATTGGCCCTTGAACTTGCCTGGTCCGCGGTAGTCGGCACTGTGGATCTGGTTCCCGCGGAAGCTCCTCTGTCCGGGCATGGTTGGCCAGAAGGGCTGAGACCAGGTGCCTGTCGTGTTGACGACGGCACGCGCCCGCCACTGCCCGGCATCGGTGAGCAGCTGGAACCCCTCACTGGTAGGGATGACCTGGGCGACTCGCACCGGCCGCACGACTGGGAGTGAATACCGCTCCTCGTAGTCGGCCAGATACCGGATCACGTGATCGGCATCGGGGTTACCGCCGGAGGTTCTCGGCATCAGCCGGCCGGGCAGGGATGAGTATTCTGCCGGCGAGAACAGCCGCAGCGAGGGCCACACGTGCCTCCAGGCCCCACCAGGGGCGTCCTGGTCATCGAGAATCACGAAGGACAATCCGGCGCGGCGCAGGTAGTAGCCGACTGCCAGGCCGGCCTGTCCGCCACCGATGACGGCAACATCGACTCGTTCTCTCACGTCCACTGCGCGGTCATCAGTCCAGGGCGAGGAACTGGCGCAGTTCGGCGAACGCTTCGCGCACCACGGTGTAGTGCGCCCACTTGCCGCGCTGTTCACGGGTCAGGAGGCCTGCCTCGACGAGTTTCTTGAGGTGGTGGCTGATCGTCGGCTGGCTGATGCCGAGCGTCTCGGTCAGGTCGCAGGCGCACACCGCGTCGCATCCCTGTGCGACCACATGCGACAGCACCCGCAGCCGAGTGGGGTCGGACAGCGCTTTGAGCTTTTTCGCCATTTGCTCGGCCTGGTCCGCGCTCAAGGGTGCGACTGCCAGCGAGCAGCAGTCGTTCGCATGGAGTGTGAGCAGTGTCACGTTTTCGAATGCAGTAGCCATCACTACATTATACATTGACGGCTATCGATGCGTCGGTTTAGTCTTCTGATAGACGTTCGTCGATACGAGGAGCTTGGATGAGTACCACTGCAACGACGGCTGCGCAGAACGCGGTGCCGGTGACGAAGGAGATGTCGTTCCTGGACCGGTGGCTGCCGGTCTGGATCCTGGCGGCAATGGCCGTGGGTCTGCTGCTGGGGCGTTTCGTGCCCGGGCTCGACACGGCCTTGGACTCCGTGAAGATTGGCGGGATCTCCGTGCCGATCGCGATCGGTCTGCTGGTCATGATGTATCCGGTGCTGGCGAAGGTCCGCTATGACGAGACCCGCCGGGTCACCGGGGACCGGAAGCTGATCGTGCTGTCCCTGGTGCTGAACTGGGTGGCGGGACCGGCGTTCATGTTCGCGCTGGCCTGGATCTTCTTACCCGATCTTCCGGAGTTCCGCACCGGGCTGATCATTGTGGGACTGGCCCGCTGTATCGCCATGGTGTTCATCTGGAACGACCTAGCCTGCGGAGACCGGGAGGCCGCCGCAGTGCTGGTGGCCATCAACTCAGTCTTCCAACTCTTTGCCTACGCAGTGCTGGGCTGGTTCTACCTCCAGGTGCTGCCCTCCTGGCTGGGCCTGGAGACCACCTCAGCACAGTTCTCCATCACCGCGATCGTGGCCTCGGTACTGGTCTTCCTCGGCATTCCGCTGCTGGCCGGCTTCCTCACCCGCACCTTCGGAGAGCGGGCCAAGGGGCGCACCTGGTATGAGGAGACGTTCTTACCGAAGATCGGGCCGTGGGCGCTCTACGGGCTGCTGTTCACCGTGGTGCTGCTTTTTGCTATGCAGGGCGAGGCGATCACCTCCAACCCGCTGGATGTGGCACGAATCGCGGTGCCGCTGCTGATCTACTTCGTGCTGATGTTCGTGTTCAGCCTGCTGGCCTCTAAGGCGGTGGGGCTGAACTATGCCAAGTCCACCTCGGTGGCGTTCACCGCCTCGGGCAACAACTTCGAACTGGCCATCGCGGTGGCCATCGGCACCTTCGGGGTGACCTCCGGCCAAGCACTGGCCGGAGTGGTCGGACCACTCATCGAAGTCCCGGTGCTCATCGGCCTCGTCTACGTCGCTCTCTGGCTTGGCCCCAAGCTCTTCCGCAACGACCCGACCGTCCCGAACCGCCGCGCCACGGGAGTGAGCTCATGATCCCCTCAGCCGACAGCAAGCCCAGCGTCCTCTTCGTCTGCGTCAAGAACGGCGGCAAGTCCCAGATGGCCGCCGCGCTGATGCGCTACCATGCCGGCGACGCGGTTGAGGTGCACTCGGCCGGCACCAAGCCCGGTACCTCCCTCAACGCCCTGTCCGCCGACGTGGTCGCCGAGGTGGGCGCAGACATGTCCGGAGAATCGCCCAAGCCCATCGATCCCGAGCTGCTGCGCAGGGTCGACCGGGTCATCGTCCTCGGCGAGGAAGCACACGTCGAACCCGTCGACGGGATGAGCGCCACGATCGAGACCTGGAACACCGATGAGCCCTCGGAGCGCGGCATCGAGGGCATCGAACGGATGCGCCTGGTCCGCGACGACATCGACGCCCGCGTCCAGGCTCTGCACTCCGCACTTCTCAACGACTGAATACCCACTCCCGGATTGGATGGTCCTATGACCGCTGCCCCCAACACCACCACGACCAAGCCCAGAGTGCTGTTCGTGTGCGTCCACAACGCCGGCCGCTCCCAGATGGCCGCCGGCTACCTCACCGAACTGTCGGGCGGCCGGATCGAGGTCCGCTCGGCAGGCTCGGAACCCGCCGACCAGATCAACCCGGTCGCCGTCGAGGCGATGGCAGAAGACGGCATCGACATCACCGCCGCGTCCCCGAAGATCCTCACCACCGACGCCGTCAAGGCCTCCGACGTCGTCATCACCATGGGCTGCGGGGACGCGTGCCCGATCTTCCCGGGCAAGCGCTACGAGGACTGGGACCTCGCAGACCCGGCCGGCCAGGG
The DNA here is from genome assembly GCF_017876395.1 of Nesterenkonia lacusekhoensis. NCBI lineage: Bacteria > Bacillati > Actinomycetota > Actinomycetes > Micrococcales > Micrococcaceae > Nesterenkonia > Nesterenkonia lacusekhoensis. The sequence goes on from NZ_JAGINX010000001.1 coordinate 766,623, forward strand.
CATCGAGGCGGTCCGCCCGATCCGCGATGACATCAAGGCCCGCATCGAGCAGCTCGTCTCCGAGCTGCTGCCGGCATCGACCGGCGCGAAGTGAGGCGCTGACACCATGACGACCACCAGCACCCAAACGGATGAGCTGATCATCATCGGGTCCGGCCCCGCAGGTTATACCGCCGCGATCTACGCGGCACGCGCCGGGCTGTCCCCGCGCGTGATCGCCGGATCCGTCACCCACGGCGGCGCCTTGATGAACACCACCGACGTCGAGAACTTCCCCGGATTCCCTGGCGGCATCCAGGGCCCGGAACTCATGATGGGACTCAGCGAGCAGGCCGCAAACTTCGGGGCCCGCATCGAGTACGACGACGCTTCCGCCGTCGACCTGACCGGGCCCCTGAAGGAGGTCACGACCCTGTCCGGTGCCACCTACCGAGCACCGGCCGTCATCGTCGCCACGGGTTCGGCGTACAAGGAGCTGGGACTGGCCGATGAGAAGCGGCTCACCGGGCACGGCGTGTCCTGGTGCGCCACCTGCGACGGGTTCTTCTTCCGCGACCAGCACATCATCGTCGTCGGCGGTGGGGACTCGGCCATGGAGGAGGCACTGTTCCTGACCCGGTTCGCCGCGACCGTGACCGTGGTGGTCCGGCGCGACACCCTGCGCGCATCGAAGATTATGGCCCAGCGGGCACAACAGAACGAGAAGATCCGCTTCCTGTACAACAGCCAGATCACCGCCATCCACGGAGACGAAAAGGTCACCGGCGTGAGCGTGACCGACTCACTCACCGGCAACACCAGCCAGCTGGATGCCACCGGGATCTTCGTCGCCATCGGGCACCTGCCCCGCACCGAACTCGTCAAGGGCCAGCTGGAACTCGACCCGGACGGCTACATCGTCGTCGACGCCCCGACCACCGCCACCAACCTGCCCGGCGTCTTCGCCTGCGGCGACGCGGTCGACCACCGCTACCGGCAGGCCATCACCGCCGCCGGCACCGGGTGCGCCGCCGCCCTAGACGCCGAACGCTTCCTCGCCGCCACCGAACCGGCAACCGCCCCCGTCCTTCAGGAGACCAGCCATGGCTGACACCACCAACCACACCGAGAGTCTGCCGGTCGTCGTCATCGGCGCCGGCCCCGTCGGGCTGGCCACCGCCGCCCACCTGCGCGAACGCGGCCTGACCCCGCTGGTGCTGGAGGCCGGCAGCACCAGCGGCGCCGCGATCCGCGACTGGGGCCACACCCGCCTGTTCTCGCCGTGGCGGTTCAACATCGACGACGCCGCCCGCCGCCTCCTCGAGGCAGATGGCTGGCAGGCCCCGAACCCGGAAGTCCTGCCCACCGGTCACGAGCTGATCACCGACTACCTGACCCCGCTGGCAGACGCGCTGGGCGACGTCGTCCGCACCGACGCCCGCGTCATCGCGGTCTCCCGGGAAGGGATCGACAAGACCCGCAGCACCGGCAGGGAGACCACCCCGTTCCTCGTCCGCATCGCCTCCTCCGACGGATCGTCCGAGGACGTGTTGGCGCGCAGCGTCATCGACGCCTCGGGCACCTGGCACCAGCCCAACCCACTCGGCCGGTCCGGCCTGCCCGCCCCCGGAGAAGCCGAGGCGACAGCCCGCGGCCTCATCACCCAGCCCCTGCCCGCCGTCACCGGTGTCGACCGTGACCGGTTCGCCGGGCGCCACGTCCTCGTCGTCGGCGCCGGCCACTCCGCGGCCAACACGCTGCTCGACCTCGCAGACCTCGCTGACGACAACCCCGCGACCCGGATCAGCTGGGCCGTCCGCTCCGCCGACGTCTCCCACGCCTACGGCGGGGAGGACCGTGACGAGCTCGCCGCCCGCGGCGCACTCGGCTCCCGCCTCCGAGGCCTGGTCGAATCCGGCCAGATCGACGTACGCACCTCGTTCGTGATCACCGGGTTCGACACCGACGGCGAGCAGCTGCACGTCCAGGCCGCAGGACCCGACGGAGCCGAGAAGCTCACCGTGGACGTTCTTGTGCCGGCCACCGGGTTCCGCCCCGACCTGTCGATGCTGACCGAGCTGCGCCTCGACCTCGACCCAGCGGTCGACGCGCCGAAACAGCTCGGTCCGCTCATCGATCCGGAGTTCCACTCCTGCGGTAGCGTGCCCCCGCACGGTGAACGCCTGCTGGCCCACCCCGAACCCGGGTTCTACATCGTCGGCATGAAGAGCTACGGCCGCGCACCGACGTTCCTCATGGCCACCGGCTACGAACAGGTCCGCTCCATCGCCGCAGCACTGGCAGGTGACCGGGTCGCCGCCGACACCGTCCACCTCGAACTGCCCGAGACCGGAGTCTGCACCACCGACCTCGGCGGGTCCTGCGACGTGCCAGCCGGGCCACTCCCGGTGACCATCGGCGGCGCACCCACCTCCTCCTGCTGCTCCTGAAAGGACCAGGCCATGGCCGCCGACACCCCGCCGCTCGACACCCAAGTCCTCCAACACACAGCCGATGACCTCGCCCGCCAGTACGAGGGAATGTTCTCCGCGGAGACGATTGAGCGCTACGTCTTCGAGTCCTACACCACCCTGTCGCGGACCGCGAGAATCCGCGACCACCTGGCGATCCTCGCCGAACGGTTCGCCGCCGACCGCCTCCGCGCTCTCGCCCTGGCACAGGGCACAATCGAGACAACCGTCCCGCAGGTGCTGTTCGTCTGCGTGCACAACGTCGGACGCTCCCAGATCGCCAGCGCCCTGCTGGCCCACTACGCCGGCGACCGGGTCGAGGTCCGCTCGGCCGGCTCGCTGCCCGGATCCGAGGTCCACCCCCTGGTGATCGACGCGCTGGCCGAACGCCACATCGACCTGTCCGGAGCCTTCCCCAAACCACTGACCGACGACGTCGTCCGCGCCGCCGACTACGTCATCACCATGGGCTGCGGCGACGCCTGCCCCATCTACCCCGGCAAACGCTACCTGGACTGGGAACTCGCCGACCCCGCCGAGGAGACACCGGAACGAATCCGCGAAATCGTCGACCAGATCGACGACCGCGTCCGCGCCCTGTGGACCGAGATCCAGAACTGACGACGGCCCACCGGGCAAGAACAGAAGCACCCGGAGCCGCCAAGCGAAACTGCGATTCCCCGCCATCTCCCGCTATCAGTCACAGGCCTGGAGGTCGGCGCGATCCTGGATAGGAAGCACTGGCAGGACCCGACTGAGTCCGTCGGCGCCCAGATCCTGGGGATGCACCCGGAAACTCCGGCGGTCTTCATCACCCCCGATGCGGACTTCGCCGAGTTCTTCGCCGCAGCAGCCGGTCACGGGGACCTCTACCGGGTGGTCCCGATCGGAGAGATCACCGTCGATGAGGACTTCGACGAGGGTCTGTCCTATGCCTATGCCTGTGCCTCGGCCGAGGTCGTCGAGGTCCTTGCCCGGGGCGTTGAACGCACTGAGAAGAACCAGATGGCCGGACACCAGGTGATGCGATGGACCGACGGGGCGAAGGTCTACGGCCCGGATGGCTACATGCTGCCCAGCCCTCAGATGCGCGCCGTCGGGGTCGATGAAGAGTATCTGCGCGGCTACGGCTGGCTTGTTCCGGTCCCGGTGGTCACCGAGGACCTGATGATGAAGGTGATGCGCGGCGAGCTGAGCCAGCCGCAGATCTGAGCGAATCACAGCAGAGCCCTCTACCGTGGAGTCATGACCACCGGCACACTGGCGCCTGCCACAGCAGGCCTGGACCGCCCGAATTCCCAGCACGCGATGGCGATGCTGGCCGAGGCGGCCCAACTGGCAGAAGCCAATTCCCTGTCCGAGCAGACACGGCGGCTCTACTCCTCTGACTGGCGGAGGTTCACCGCCTGGTGCTCCGCCGCGGGAGTCGATCCGATGCCGGCCTCCGTCGAGACCGTCCGAGCCTATGCGGCCTCGATGGCCCTCGGCGGTGAGGACTCCGGATACCGTCCGGCGACGATCGAGCGCCACCTGGCCGCCATCGGCTACGCCCACACCGCCGCCGGTCATTCGCCGCCGACCAAACACCCGGCCGTAGAGAACGTCATGCGCGGCATCCGCCGCGCCCTGGGATCCCAGAGCCGACAGATGCGGCCGCTGCTGCTGGCCGATGTCCGCACCATCATCAGCGACATCGACACCTCCAGCTGGCCTGCGGGGCTGGCCGGACTGCGCGACACCTTCGTGCTGCTGGGTGGCTTCGCCTCCGCGATGCGGCGCTCCGAGATGGCCGCGATGCTGCAGGGTCATATCCGCCACGATCCGGCGGTCGGACTTCTGGTCACCATTCCGCGGTCGAAGGGGGACCAAGCCGGATACGGCGCCCTGGTGGTCATGCCCGCCGGGCAGAACCCCCAGACTTGCCCGCCGTGTGCCTACCGGCGCTGGATGATCGCCAGCCGCGCAGCCCTGAGCTCCCGGGCCGAGGCTATGGCCGCGGTCTTCGAGACTCCGGTGTTCGAGGATCGCCAGGAGCACGTCTGCGATACGCCCGCACGCCACGACGACGCCCAGGCACCGGTGCTGCGCATCATCCGCAGAGGAGGCAACATGGCCGGACCGATCAGCGGAGACGGCCTCCACCGCATGATCCAGCGCCGCGCTGCAGAGGCCGGGCTCTCCGGTCCGATCGGGTTCCACTCGCTGCGGGCCGGATTCGTCACCCAGGCCCGTCGCAACGGCGCCGACCACCGAGCAGTTCGACAGCAGACCCGCCACACCTCTGATGCCCTGGTGGACCGCTACGACCGCGAGCACTTCCCGCTGATCGACAATGCCGCCGCCGACCTTGGCCTCTGAGCACCACTGGCAGATCTACCGCGACTGGTGCCTGGCCACCGGCCGCGACGCCGACACCCTCCATGAGGAGTTCTTCGACCAGGTGCCGGTGGCCGCCTCGACCCAGGCGGGAAGGTCTCGGGCCATCCGCACCCGACTGGGACGCCCGCCCCGGCAGGCCGAACGCTCGGCGATGATCGGGGCTCAGCCGGCCTGGCGGGTCGCGGACCACTGGGGTTCGCTCCCACAGTCGCTGGCGGCCACCCCGCGATCCGGCTGGGTCTCCGGCCTGCGAGGGCGTCGCGACGCCTTCTTGCTGACAGCTGCCGCGCTGGGCATGACGCGCAACGAGGTGCGCCTGCTGACAGGTGAGGAGATCAGCCTCGGATCCCGACTGGCCCTCAGGGGATCCGAAGTGCCAATGGCTCAGGCTCCGTTGTCCTGCCCCGGGTGCGCGGTGATCGGCTGGCTGTCCACCCTGGGTACCTATCGGAAATGGGGGATGGGCATCGTCCGTGCCGAGATGATCCGCGCTAAACACAGTCCGGCCCGGCACATCTGTCTGACCGACCCCGGACGGGAGTGGCGGCTGGCTCCGGCATTGGTTCCGAGCGTCGACAAACACGGGTGGGTCGAAGAACACCATCCCCTGAGCGCCCGCACTGTCTCGGCAGTCACGGCCCGCCGCCAGGCCGAGGCGCTGACTGCACCACAGAGTGATCAGATCCAGCGCCGGGTCTACCGCTCCGAACTCAACGTGCACCGCCGGCGCAGTCTCAGAGAGCTGGCCCAGATGCTCGACGAAGCTGAAGACCTCACCGAAGCCCACGAGACGATGATCCGTCGGGTCGAGCAGGAGGCCGCCAGGCTCTCAAGACCCGCCTCTGAACGACAGACAGACTGAGACCCCTATGACCCGCGGTCCGGTGAGTCCTCTGAAGTCGCCGGACACTTACGGAGCATGACGACACAGCTTTCGGCCGCCCAGCAGGCACAGATCAACAACCGGAACGAGACCGGCCAGTGGAAGCAGAAGACCCACGGCGACATCGACGACACCGCCGATGTGCTCGGCTTCTCTGAAGACGACGCCGAGCGCCCGCAGCCGGTGCCCATGCACCCGAACCGGGACCGCTCCGAGCCGAAGGTCTGGCTCGAAGCCGAAGGCGCTCACGCCGCCGGCCGCGTGGTGGGCAACTGGTACGCCGCCGAGGATGCTGAGGACGTCACCGTCGCAGACCTGTACCGGGACCTCGACGAGGCCCCCGACCCCGACGCGGGCGACGAAGTCGCGGTGACCGACCACGAGGGCTTCGACATCGGCTCTCACGTCACCCTCTCACCGTCCCAGACCGTCGAGCTGGCTCAGGACTTCGAGACCGTCCGAGACAACCACGGAGACGAGGGCCTGGCCGCCTACAAGGCCATGATCGAAGACCAGGGCTTCGGCGACCACAAGCCCGGACCCGACGAGTTCTCCGAGGCCTACATCGGCGACTACGAGTCCAAGGAGGACTGGGCCCGAGACCTCGTCGAGTCCAGCGTGCCCAACGAGCCCCAGGAGCCGTACCGCCAGACCGAGCAGGAGCGACAGGTCGAGCAGCAGATGTACGAGAACCTCTCCCGCCACGTCGACATGGACCGGCTGGAGAGCGACCTGGAGGCCGAAGACCCCGGAATCGACTACGACGACTACACCGAGGTCATGACCCACATCGACCGCGAATCCGTCGAAGACAGCACCGGCAACAGCGACATCGGCTCGGTGGTGCAGGGATGGATCGACGACGAGGACTACGGAGCGATCGACCAGCACCTGAATCACCCCGACTACGAAGAGCGAGCTGAGGAGGCGGTCAAAGCCGCCGTCAAGGCGCGCAACGGGCGGTGGCTGAAGGACAACCTCGACTACGAGTCCTACGCCCGCGACGCCGAGCTGGAGGGTGCGATCACCTTCCTGGAGAAGAACGACGGGCTCGACGGCGTCCACGTCCTGCACAACTGACAGCCACCGACTCCGAGGACCGACATGACTCATCGCTCAGCCAAGCAGCAGGCCCAGATCAACAACCGCGACGACGGCGGCAAATGGCAGCAGAAGACCCACAGCGACGTCGACGACACCGCCGGTGTCCTGGGCGTCGAGGCCGCCGGCGCTGAGGTGCCCGGCTACACGTCCCGCGGAGCCCAGGCGCTGCAGCGCCTGGGAGCGTCCAAGCCAGGCATCGCAGCCGTCGAGGCCGCAGAGCACGAACCGGCTGAGGCCTCCTCTGAGGACCTCGGCAACATGCGCTCGGGCCTGGCCGGGACCTTCAAGCAGGACGTCGCCATGAGCTACAACGACGGAGCCTTCTCCGAAGACGGAGAGATGCCCGAACAGGAGATGGACCACCACGAGCTCGAGCTCTCCGAGGATTCCTCTGCTCGCCTCGACGACCTCACCGGAGACTTCATGTCGAACAACTACGCAGACCTGAAGGCCTTCGCCGCGGCGACCGACCAGGACATGCACGACCTCGGTGCAGACACCTACCTCTCCGGATCCGGGGGAGGGGTGGGCTTCCGCGACCGGATCAACCCGCTGCACACAGAGGACCGGCAGGTCGCCGAGCGCCTCGATGAGGCGGCTTCTGAGACCTTCCGCACCGCCTTCGAGAACTCCGAGATCGGCGACGACGGCAAGCTGCACATCCCCGGCTGAGCGCCGGACACTGATCAGTCATGACAGCCCTCTCAACCAAGCAGCAGGCCCAGCTCGAAAACCGCGACGACGAGGGGCGCTTCCAGCACAAGCAGCACGGCGACGTCGACGACACCGCAGACGTGCTCGGCCTCGACGAAGACCAGGATGAGCAGCCTCAGCCGGTGCGATACTCCTTCATGGCCGAGTTCGAGAAGGCCGAGGAGCAGTTCAACACCGACTTCGACGGTGTGCCCAACCGCTTCTTCAACGCCGACCTGCGCGGCAAGGTCCTGGGCCGGTCCACCGACCGCGACCTCGACGAGTTGGCCGATGCTCTGGGTGCTGATCCGGCCGGCTTCGCCTCACAGCGCTTCGACCAGCGAGGACTGGCCGGACGGCTCTGCCACAGCGTCTCCGCCCCGGACGAGAACCGGAGGATGACCAACGAACAGGCCGAGGAGCTGATGGGCCAGCTGGGCCACGTCACCGAGATCCGGCGCATCGACGATGACGAGGCCCTGCTGAACACCGCATCGAAGGACGCCACCCGCGGATGGCTGGCCAAGATGGAGGACACCAACCCCCGCGGAGACCGCATTCAGCGGTGGCTGCTGGTCACAGACGGCAGCCACAACAAGATGAGGACCTTCACACTCGGCCGCTCCCGAGGCGACATCGGCGCCCACCAGCAGGTCACCCAGACCGACCTGCGCTCACTGGCGGGCGCTGAGCGCATCGAACGGCGCACCGGGGTGAACCTGATCGACATCAACGCGATGAACCCCCACTTCACTCAGAGCACCGGAGACTTCGTCGACGACTTCCCGGACGGCTACAGCCACCAGGCCTTCCAGCAGAAGGTCCGCCAGACCCTGGCCGAAGAGGGACTCACCGCCTCAGACCTGCACGCGGAACGGAAGTCATACACCACCGAGCAGTTCGCCTCCGCCCAGGTGCGGACTGTCGAGGCCCTGGCCGAGATGGAGGACGCCCAGCTGGAGGGCCGGAACTTCCAGGCCCAGAAGAAGCACCTCCAGCGGACCAGCCGATCCAGCGCGGGCGTCTTCGACGACAAGAAGCACCCCGACAAGGCCCACCAGGCGATGATGGCCCAGACCTCCCTGACGGCCTCCAACGGCGGCACATTCTCCAAGGTCGAGATCGACAACGATGTGGACCCGGCCGAGTACGCCGACTTCGAGAAGGCCGTCGCCGAGGTCGAGTCCAAGCTCCCGGCCATCCCTGACGGCCGGAACCCGGAGCTGCGCATCCGCAAGCTCGGCAGGCACAACGCCCGCGGTCTGTTCTCGCCCCATCGCAACGCTGTGGCCGTCGATGTCAGGACCTCGGAGGCCTACATCCACGAGATGGGCCACTACTACGACCACGTCGTGGGCCAGAGCGCCTCGCTTCAGCAGGACTTCCGCTCCATCAGTCGAGACTACGCCGCCGCGCTGCAAGAGCCCGACTCCAAGCGCCGCCAGTACCTGAACACCCCGACCGAGCAGCTCGCTCGTGGCTTCGAGGTGTACGCGGTCGAGCGCCTGGGCATCAACAACCGACTGGTCCGTCCGGAGAAGTTCGACGACCCGGACTACGCGCCCTTCACTCAGAACCCTGAACTCAAACAGCGGATCTTCGCGTTCTTCGACATGACCTTCTCTTGAGTGCTGACAACTGGGAGAGGGAATCCCGCCCACGGAGAGGTGCCTCAGCCACCGGACACTTACCGGGCATGAGCGAACAGACCCTCTCCCCAGCCCAGCAGACCCAGATCGAGAACCGAGACGACCTCGGCAAGTGGAAGCAGAAGCAGCACGGCGATGTCGACGACAGCCTCGACGTCCTGGGCATCGACGAACAGGCCGAGACTGTCGACTACTCCTTCCCGGAGGCGACCCAGATCCTGCGCGCCGACGCGACCCGCGAGGAATGGCTGGCCGAACGACGCCACGGCGTCGGCTCCTCGGAAGCCTCAGCGCTGATGGGGGAGAACCGCTACAAGGACGTCCTGGATGTCTACGAGGACAAGATCGGCGTCGCCGAGCCGGTGGAGTCCAACTACCGGATGCGCCGCGGACTGGCCATGGAACCCGGCATCCGCGAAGAGTTCACCCTGCGGACCGGCATCGCCACCCAGCGCCGAGGACTGCTGGCCAACAAGGAGCGCCCCTACATGCGCGCCTCAGTGGACTCGCTGACCTCCGACGGCGGCATCCTGGAGATCAAGACGACCTCGTACCACAACCGCCGCGACTGGGACGAGGAAGAGGGACGAGTGCCCCCGGAGGCCTACTGGCAGGTCCAGCACTCCATGGGCGTGACCGGCCGCAGCCACGCATGGGTCGCAGCCGATGTCGGCGGCGACTTCATGATCATCAGGGTCGACCGCAACGACGACGACATCGAAGCCCTGCGCGGTGCTGTCGACGAGCTCTGGGACCGCAAGGAGGCCGGCAACCCGCCCGAGCCCAACTCCCTGGAGAAGATCCAGTCGACCTACTCCACCGCCGAGTCCGGCAAGAAGACCACCGCGACCCCGGAGGTGGAGAAGGCCGTGAGCCAGTTCGCAACGGCCAAGGAGGACGAAGCCGCAGCCAAGGAGCGCCAGAAGACCGCACGGGCGGTGATCGAGGGCCACATGAAGGACGCCGAAGAGCTCGTCGCAGAAGACGGAACCCGGCTGGCGACCAACCGCCAGAACTCGACCTTCTCGAAGTCGAAGTTCACCAAGGAACACCCCGAGCTGGCCAAGCAGTTCACCGTCCAGAAGGAGGACATCGACACCAAGGCCCTCTCGCAGGCCCACCCGGATCTCTACACCGAGTTCCGCGCCCGCCGGTTCTCCATCTGAGTGGATCCAGCGGACCTGTGCTGACAGGGCGTCCTGTTCTGACCCCAGCGCCGGACACTCTGTGAGTGCAGCTGATTGGCAACCATATAGAGAACGCACATCAAGGGGGCGACCTGGCTTCGATCAGGTCGCTGAACTGGTGAGGAAGCATGTGGAGCCACGGTCGTGACCTCCTGAAACTGTTCGACCACCCCATATCTGCCAACTCTGATGTGAAGCAGAACGAGTTCGCCCTCGCGGCATGAGCTCCGGTGACCAGGTGTACGCCGTCGACGCCTGACTCACCGTCATAGAGACGGCTGGTCCGCCGCGCGAATCCCTGAGCGCGCAGCGGGCGAGAACTTCCTCGGGGGTAGATCATCACTGCGGCGCCGACTCCGAGTGGTGTTCGAAGCGCTGATGTCGGCTGAACATGGAGACGCCTCACCTGTTGCGATCTGAGACGCGGGTTCGATTCCCGCCGCCTCCACAGCCTCGTCTGAAGCAGACGGAAGAAAGCACCGCTGAGCCTTACGGACTGCTTGAGGCGAGGACCGATGCACGGTATGCAAGCGGACAACGCGACCTGGCTGTAAACCAGATGGCATGACCTTCGTGGGTTCGAATCCCACCCGTGCAACGAGCCCGCCCCGCCGAGGCGTCAACACACCCTATGAACATCAGCTACCGAGTGAAACTCCTGACTGAGTTCGAACCTGTACATCCCCGTGTGAAGGACGTCCATGACGGGTCCTTAGCCCCGAGGCGTACCTGCGCGTCGGCGGGCGGGCTTCATCTCTCGTCGCTCAGAGAGAAGCCAGCCCCGTCTTATGAGGAGGCTGGCTCGAATCTAGCCGAGGGAACGGAGCTGAGAAGATGGCCGATCGAAAACCAATGCGGAAGTCAGATCGAGGCCCCGAATTGAGTGAGCACTGGGCGGCGCCCGTATAGGCCGCCCCTAAGAACTCGCACAGTCGGCGGACAGCGGTTTAGACACCGCGGTCCCGTCTGATGATGCATACGATGATGGCTCAACAGGCAGAGCGGCGGTCTCCAAAACCGCAGGCGGGGGTTCGAGTCCTCCTCGTCGTGCAGGGCTGTAGCTCAACAGGTAGAGCGCCGGGTTCGCAGCCGGTCTAGGGCGGGAGGAAATGCTCGCCGAAGGACCGGAAGTAGAAGCCCCGGAGGCGCTGGTTCGATTCCGGCCGGTCCTACAAGGCACGCTGATGGGCGCGGCACAGGGTTGAACCTCCCCGCATCGTCCGCAAGGGAATTCCGGATGACCCGGGCAGGGCTTGTTGAACCCACCGGGTCGCTCCTTCGGGATCAGAGTGCCGGGTCGTTGCTGCGGAGAGCCGCATCGCTGGTGCGCACAGTGATACGGGCCGGGTTCGATTCCCGGGCGGCCCACTCAGAGACGTGATCTCCCCTAGCCTCGGTAGGCTTCGATACACCGAGGTCCTGCTGTCACCCCGCGTCGATAGCCCAAACGGTAGAACAACGGTCTCTAGAACCGCAGTTTTGAGGTGCGAACCCTCCTCGACGTGCTACTTAGGACTCGCCGAGCTCCTTGATGACATTGCCCACCAGCTCGGGGACGTTGATGGCATCGGGACTCGGGCCGCGTCGGCCTTCCACGTAAGAGAGTCGTGCAGCAGCGAGGTCGGCCAGCCGGACCGCGTGAATAACGATCACACGTCGCAGGCCGGGGGAGACCTCACCTCGCTCATGAGCGACCGCAGACAACCGCGAGAGGTTCTCCGCCCGCCGGGCGATCCGCACGTCCGGATGCTCCCTGTCTTCGCGCATCCCCTCCGGCACGAGATCGAAGGAGCAGTTCGGAGGAAGCTCCACCTCTTCGGAAATAGGTGGGATCTTCTCGTTGAGGATGGCGCTGTACTTCGAGTTCCGGATCGCATCGACGTAGACCGAGTACTCAAGCTGGTTCACCAACTGGGTAAGTTCCTTTTTCGGGCGATCGGCCATCTGCTCATACGGCCACATCGAGACCTTGGCGACCTCGAACGGGTCGAGGGTCCGAGTCGTGCCGGGGGAGCGCAGAGCCCCGCAGACCAGCTGTGCCGCTGGTCTGCGGGGCTCTTTCTATGCCGCCTGGGCCTGCCGAACGACCTGTCGGGTCATGACCGCCAGCTGTCCGGGCAGCCCCTCCGAGCAGGCAGTGCGGTCGGGGAAGCAGTATTTGCCCTTCACCGGATCGCCCGACGGGGTCAGCCCGGTCAGGGCAGCCTTCAGCCGCGGCACCAACACCGCGTAGAAGACTCCGGTCGGATCATTCTCGTCGCCGTCCAATCCGGCCAGGGCAAGGTGGCGAAGCCTGTGCGGGGAGAGTTCGTTGATCGTCACCGAGGTCGACTCGCGGGCTCCGCCGTCGGTGGCGTTGAGCAGCATCACCGCATGGGCGGTGCTGCCAGATCCGGCATAGATGTCCAGGACCTTCGCCTGAGGCTTGTTGGTCAGGTAAAACCGCAGGGCGTCCTCGACGGCGTAGATCGACTTCGGGTGCGAGAACGTCGCCCGAGGGACAAAGCGGCGCAGCATCCAGGACCCGTAGGAGGAGTAGTTGTGCGACGGCGGGGTCCAGACCGTCGTCGGTAGGGTCTTGCGCTGCTCGTCGGACTCGGTCAGCTCGGCGGTGCCGGTGATGGGGTCGTAGCCGACGATGGAGTCGACCGAGGGGGCCTGCTTCTGCTCCTTGGTCTGTGAGCTCATGGCCCGAGAGTGTCCGGCGCTTGCTCCTCACCCGCGCCCACTGTAAGTGACGCAGGTCATACTCAGTGGTCTTTGAGGGGCCTGCTGTGGCCTGTGGAAAACGTCTCGCGACGGGCCGCAGCCGCAGAGTCGCCGAAACAGGCCCAAATCGACAATGGCCCGAAAATCGGCCGGTTTCAGGCCGTAATGGCCCACCTTGTGTCCTGCTAATGGCCCAAAAATACCCCCGGATTTACGCCTTATGGCCCGGCTATGGCCCAGCGCAACTTCCGCGTCATTCCGGGGATCGAGGCCGATTTGGGGCCTTATGGCCCGGCTCTGGGGAAATAGACACCTATAGGGATGTGTGAAAGCAGAGATCAGAGGGGGTCTCGTGGAGCTGTGGAAAACTCACATATGAGGGGGCGTGAAAACACAGGGGAGGTTCTGCTCTGAATTATACCTGTATGCGTGTCTGCTCTCAGAGCCGGGCCATTAGGGCCATTAGGGGCGTGATCCCCGGAATGGCGGGGATGCAGGGGCATAAGGCGCTGGGCCATAAGGGCAGATCGCCGGGCCATAGTGGGATTTTGCCGGGCCATAAGGGCAGATCGCCGGGCCATAAGCAGATGAGGCGCGTGAGAGGGGTCGGAGAGCTGTGAGAGGGCGTGTGTATGTGTGTGAGTGAGAGTTTCTAGACACACATACATGTATTCAGATCTCTCCTCACGCACACCTGCACACCTCACCACGACCCTCTTCGCGCACACCCACACTCACTGCCCTGCGACCGGTGCCCCGAACTTCGAAGCCGGACACTCACGAGGCATGGTCTCCGCCCTGCAAGCCGTCGCTGCTCACTTCGCCGCACAGCATCATCAGCACCGGCTGCCGGTTCGTGATGACATCGCCGCAGCAGTTCTTCAACACGACGGCCTACACACTGGTCGCACCTTCGAAGGGCTGGGGCTTTGGGAGCCCGCCGCTCTACTCGTTCTTCGGCGCGCTGTTCGTTGCCGCATTCGCCCTGCATCCGCCGCAGTTCCACCACGAGACCGTCACCGAGGCGATCACCGAATGGTCCCCGGGGCTGGCTGAGATCTCGGTCTGGTTCGCCCCGCTGAATGCGGTCGCCGCGATGCTGATCTGCCTGGCGCTGGCCTGGGCCCGGCGCAGGACCATGGACTCCGAGGAAGTCTGCCCCGGCACCCGCATCAGCGACGCCATCACTGTGGGAAGATCCAAGCCGGGCGTGAGGAACGAACTGGTGACAGGTTCGGTTTAGGCCGCGAGTGTGTGCGGCTCGGCTAGCTTGGCTTCGAACTCGATGGGCGTCAAGCCGCCGAGGGTGTCCTGGGCGCGTTGGCGGTGATACTTCCGCTCGATCCACAAGACAACTTCGGGCCGGCAGCAGCGGGCTGACCTTCGTCGCGATCTGCGGTCGACCGCACTGAAGAACACGTTCCGCTCATCGATCCTCAACTGACACGTCAGTCTCTACAAGCACGGGGAGAAGACTTCAGGAATCGCCTCAGAACCCCTTAGCTGTAGGAGGGCAGGACGTTGGTGACGCGCCCCGGGACGAGACTGGCAGGAGCTTGACCGCCTGCAGCTGAGTGGGGTCGGTGATGATTGTAGTGCTGAACCCAGACCTTCATCGCTTCTTCTCTGGCTCGCTCGGAGTCATAGGTCCTCGCGTAGAGGCATTCATCGGCCAGGATCCGCTGGTATCGCTCGACCTTGCCGTTGTGCCGCGGCGTGTAGGGCCTGATCCGCTGATGGATCCCACCGAGGTTGTTCACCGCCCGGGTGAAGTCTCCGGCGGCGAAGTTCACTCCGTTATCGGTGACCACTCTGCCCAGTCGGGTGATGCCCTCGGCGGCGAATTAGGCTCTGGCCTTGGTCAAGAACTCCACCGCAGTGGCGGCCTTCTCGTCCGGCATCACCTCGGTGTAGGCGATACGGGTGTATCCATCGACTGCGGAGTACAGGTAGGTGTAGCCGCCGCTGTTGTGGCCCTGCTTCTTCGCGGCGCTCTTCGACCGATCAGCGGCACGGGCGGCCTCGGAGTCTCTGCCGTGGGCGAACCAGCTGCCGCCGTCGGGGATCCGGTCGGCCTTCTTCACATCCAGGTGCACCATCGCTCCAGGGGCGGTGGCGGTAATCGTGCCGGGCTGCCGGGCCGACTCGCCGCCCGGGTCGAGGTGGCGACGCCTGTTGATCCCCAGGCGCTTGAACCAGCGGCCCACGGTGCGCGGGTGGATGCTGAAACCGTGCTCGCTCTCAAGCTCGACGGCGATGCGGGAGGCCGCCCACTTATACTCCCGGCGCCAGGTCTCGATCAGCTCCACCACCCAGTCCGGGGTGGCATCCGGCGATGCCTGCGGCCGTGATGAGCGATCGTGGAGGCCGTCTTCGCCGTGGTGTTGGTAGCGCTGGTGCCATTTCGACAGACAGGCTCTCGAGACTCCGGCTTCAGCAGCGACGTGGGCCAGCGGTCGTCCGTTCTGGATGCGGCCGATGAGGCGGAGGCGTCCTTGCGGGGTCAGTGGCGCGTTATCGTGGGACATCGAGGAGCAGGCTCGCTTTCGCTGATGACGGTTCTTTCGCGATTACCCATCATGTAGCGCAGAGGGCCTGCTCCTCTTCTTCGCTCATCCCGTCGGTTCTGTAAACAACGTCAGGCCCCGCAACACTTAGCCTGGGTTTACGATGGATGAGCTGCTTGCCCCGCTTCTGAGACACCTGGACCACTGTGCCCCGGTGACCTAGTAGGCGTCTATCTCTATGGGTCCGCCACGACCACAGGGCTGCGGCCCGACAGCGACATCGATTTGCTGATCCTCACACACCGGTCACTGACCGATTCTGAGCGTTCGGCTCTGGTCTCAGTGTTGCTTGACCTCTCAGGATGGAAAGGTCACGCTGCGAATTTCCCCAGTGCCGCCGACCGTCAACCACTGGAGGTGACCAGTATGGTTCTCAGCGACCTGTGCCCGATAGCTGAAGCACCCCGCTGCGACTTTCAATACGGTGAATGGTTGCGCGAAGACTTCGTGACAGGGATGCTGCCGAAGCCTGTCCACGATCCTGACGCCGTTGCACTATTGGCGTCGGCTCAGCATTCACACACGGTGCTGCGTGGCCCCGAGCTGGACGATCTTCTGGGCCCGGTCCCGCCAGAGGTACTCCGACAGGCGCTTTTGGCGGTGGTGCCCCGCGTGATCCAGGACATCGTCGGTGATGAAAGGAATGCCCTGCTAACCATGGCGCGCATCATCGTCACACTAGAGACCGGTCAGATGACATCCAAAGACGACGCTGCCCAACAGGTTGCGCCCAAACTCAGTGGCAATGACCGCGTGCTACTGGAACATGCCCGAGCAGGTTATCTCGGAGAGGTTAGCGATCAGTGGAAAGACCGGTCCTCGCAAGTGACGACACTGGCACACACCCTGGCAGAGCTGGCAGAGCAGACAGGTCCCAGGCACGGTTCTCGCTGACACCGCCCAAGTGTCAGTTGGGGATCGGCAATCGGACTCGATCTTGCCGCGTTGACCTTCGGTGGAGCAGGCTGGGTGTATGGATGAGGATCTGCAGGCCATGACGCGAGACGAGCTGCTGGCTGAGGTGGTGAAGCTTCGCACCGCGGTGCGTGAGCATCGCGACAGTTCTGGGCATGACTTGTGCTGGCATCATCCCGATCTTTGGGGGACCCTGCCCGAACAGGTCGATCCAGACATTGCCGTCCCGCCCTGGCCGAAATTCATGCGCGGATGCGTTGCGTACCGGCAGTCGCTCGATGAGCAAGCTGCCGAGGCTAGGATCCACGATGCCGAGTTCGACGAAAGGAGGTGAAACCATGCCGCTGATCACCCATCGAGGGGCGACGCCTCAGGTTCACCCCGACGCCTACATTGCGCCGAACGCGGTGGTGTGCGGGGACGTCCACATCGGCGCTGAGACCCGCGTGTTGTTCGGTGCCGTCGTCACGGCTGAGGACGGCCGCGTCACCATTGGCCACCGGTGCGTGATCATGGAGAACGCGCTGATACGCGGACGCGGCATCCACCCGGTCGAGATCGGCGACAATGTGCTGATCGGTCCGCACGCCCACGTCAACGGCGCCACCATCGGTGAAGAGTGCTTTCTGGCCACCGGTTGCTCGCTGTTCCCAGGGAGCCGGCTCGCTGCTCGGGTCGAGGTCCGCATCAACGGCGTCGTGCACGCCAACACGGCACTGCCCGCCGATGCCACGGTGCCGATCGCCTGGGTCGCCGTTGGCGACCCAGCCCAGGTTCTATCTCCGGACCAGCACGAGAAGATCTGGGCGATCCAGCGCGACCTCGACTTCGAAGGCACGGTCTACGGCGCAACCGACGACACCTCATTCGCCGACGTTATGGCTCAGCAAGCCCAATGGTACGGCCGCCATCGCGGCGACCAGGTCGCCGACGAGCGTTTGAGATAAGTGGTCGCGCGAGTGTGACTATCGCGTCCCGCAAACGGACCCCCTTGTGGTCCTGCGAAGCTCATCCGGTTCCGTCACTCGCGGCAATGTGCCGCCACGGAGCATCTGAAGAACCCCGCCATATTGCGGACCGCAGACCGGCGACGAGTCCTGGGACACAGCCATGGAGTGCAACGCCGCCGCCGAGGTCCGCACCGAGCTCGTCGAAGATGAGGGCGCCGATGATTCTGACGATGCCGCTCACTCGGCGACCCGCGAGGTGGCCGCCGAATACCGGTGGGTCGACGGGGATGAAGGGTGCGACCTGATCCAACCTGATCACTACTACGTCTACTCGATGGGTATGAACGACGACGCTGAGATCAGTCAGTCGTCCCGCGAGCAGATCAGCTACGACGAGGATGATCCGGGTCTCTTCGACGACTGATGCATCGCTGATGCACTGCCGCCCCGGGGGAGGCTTCCTGCGGGGCAGCGGTCACCCCTGAAGAGCCCTTGGAACCCGCAGATGCGCATGTACGGCCAGTGAGGCACATACTTTCACCGGCAGGGAGAACATGAGCAACTGCGGCAGCATGGGTATCGAGCGCAAGCGTGTGAGGGTCGGGCAGAAGTTCCGCCCCGACAACCCGAAGCACGTTCAGAGGGTCCGCGAACGCATCGAGGAGGACCACGGTCCTGGCTTCGAGCTCGACGGCTTCGAACCCGACGAGGGGCTGGCGATCTTCAAGCGTGAGTCCAACACTGTGGTGACCTCCCATGCCGGCAACGATTCGAAGATCATCAAGCTGCCCCAGGGCACCAAACAGTCCGACGGGAAGTCGCGTGCGGTCTCTCTGGCCGATACTTACCCCGGCTACCAGATGACGACCTTCGAACCTCACCGTCGTCGGGCGATCATCTCGAAGCTCTCTGAGGACGTCATCCGCGCCCGGGATGCCATCTCCACAGCGTTGCGCGCCGAGCCGTGGGACATCCAGGTGTCGAAGCGCGAGGGTCTGCTGAAGGTTCGGTTGACCGTCGGGCTTATGCCGCCAGGGCGACGGCATCCTTGTGAACGGTCTCGTATTCGACCGGAGTCAGCTTACCCAGCCTCCGCTGTCGGCGGCGGCGATGATAGGTCGCTTCGATCCAGTGAATGATCCGGGCTCGCAACTGATCCCTGGTGGCCCAGGACTGCCTGTTGAGCACGTTCTTCTGCAACGTCGAGAAGAAGCTCTCCATCGCCGCGTTATCCCCAGCAGCCCCGACCCGTCCCATGGACCCAGCCAGCTTGTATCCCTTCAGCGCCCGCTGGAATTTCCGTGAACGAAATTGCGACCCTCTATCCGAATGGACAATGCATCCGGCCACTTCTGAGGGTCCTCCGCGGCGGGAAACCGCATCATGCAGGGCGGCCACAGCCAGCCGTGATTTCATCCTGGAATCGATCGCATAGCCTACGATCCGGTTGCTGAAGACATCCTTGATCGCACATAGGTAGAGCTTGCCCTCACCGGTACGGTGCTCGGTGATGTCCACCAGCCATTTCTGATTCGACCTGGTGGCGGTGAAATCCCGGGCCAGCAGGTCATCACAGACTGGCGGGCCTGGCTTCTTGTGATTCTTCCTGCCCTTGCGCTGAGTGGCGGAGAAGATCTGCTGCTGTGAGCACAGCCGCCACGCCCGCCGCTCAGAGGCCCGGTACCCGGCGGCGGCGAGCTCATCGGCGATGAACCGGTGCCCGAACTCCGGGTCATCAGCATGAACATCGATTGCGGCGTTGAGCAGGTGGGCATCCTCCCAATCCCGCTGAGAAATCGGGGCTGCTGCCCATTTGTAGAACGCTTGCTTGGTGAAACCCAGAACCCGGCAGGTCACCGCCACCGGCACCCCGGCGGCGGCAAGGTCACGGACCAGCGGGAACATCATTTTGGGGAGGCCCCACCCAGCTTCAAATTCGCCTGGGAGAGATACGCCGCAGCTTCGCGCAGGACCTTGTTCTCCTGCTCCAGCTCACGGATCCGGCGCAGCATCTTCGCCTGTTCCCGAGACTCCTCAGCATCCTTAGCCGGCTCGATCCCGTGCTCTTCGAGCTTCGCGGCCCGGACCCAGGACTGCAGCGCAGATTTCGAGCAGCCCATATCCGCGCAGACCTGCTTCTGGCTCATCCCGCCAGCAACCAGCTCCACGGCGGTCCGGCGAAACTCCTCGGTGTAGACGACTTTCGGCATGACTTCCATCCTTCCTGCTTTCTAAGCAGTCTTGAAGTCAACCGAACCTTCAGCAGACCCTGGGGCTCGATGTGCGGTTGCATGTCCCGGTCTCTCATGGACTGGATCTTTTGGTCTTCGTACTCAGCCCAGCCCAGGAAGAGCTGCTCAATGGTGACGTCTTCCAAAGACCCGGTCGTGTGCATCCTCTCTGACAGCTCATGCCACTTCTCGTTGAAAACACGACGCACAGCGCCCTTGGTCTTCTCTCGGACCAGCATTTCTCGGCGGTTTCCCCTGGCGTCTCTGGGTTGCCCCCGGAAGTAGGTCCACGCGTTATGCGGGCCGCGGTTTCTTCAATGGGTACAGATTTCAGCATACTCAGCCGGGCTGCGGTACCCGAGCGCTGAGTGGCGCCGGATGGTGTTGTATTCCTTCTTCCAATCCGTGATGATCACCCGAGCATGGGTCAAAGACCAGAAGCTGGTGATGTTCAGGCACTCATCCCGGATCCTGCTGTTGAAGGACTCCACGTACCCATTGCGCCACGGCGCACCCGGCGGGATGTAGTGGATCCCCGTGACCTCCCCGGCCCAGTCGGCCATCGCGTGGCAGATCAGCTCCGGGCCGTTGTCACACCGTAGGACCTCTGGAAGCCCCCGGTCAGCGGCGATAGCGTCGAGGTGGGCGGTGAGGTCATCACCGGTGATGCTGCGGGCCACGATCCCGCCCAGGCATTCGCGAGTGTGCTCATCGACGATCGAGGCGATCTTGATCGCCCGGCCCGTCTCATCGGCGTCGAATTGGAAGTCCACCGCCCACACCACATTCGGCGCGTCCGCCTGCGGGGCTTCCGCGGTGGAGGACCCCACGCGTTTGCGTCGACGTCTCACCGGAACCCGCAGGCCCTCTTCACGCCAGAGCCGCTGGACCTTCTTATGGTTGACCGCCCAGCCCTCGGCTCGGGCATCATGATAGGCCCGCCGGTAGCCCCAGCGCGGGTGGTCCTTTGCATAAGCCCGTAGCCAGGCCCGCAGCCCAGCATCAGGATCACCAGCGTTCTCAGACTTCAGTGCCCGGCGGAAGGCGGATCGGGCAAGCCCGGCCAGCGCGGTGGCTCTGCGTTCACTGATGCCCATGGTGGCCATCAGGTGTCGCGCAGCTGCTCGGCGCCGGTCCGGGCTTAGAAGTTTCCCTCCGCCAGCTCCTTCAGCGCGGCCTTCTCCAGCTCCGCCTCGGCCAGGAGCTTCTTGAGCCGGTCGTTTTGCTTCTGAAGTTCCTTCAGCCGTTTGGCGTCTTCGGCTTTGAGCCCGCCGTATTGGTTCTTCCACCGGTAGTAGGTGGCCTCGGTGACTCCCAGTTCGCGGGCGGTGGCGGCGACGTCGTGGCCTTCTGCCTGGAGCTTCTCAGCGTCTTGGAGCTTCCGGATGATCTGTTCCGGGGTATGGCGTCTTCTCTTGCTTGTCATGGTCACACCAGTTTTCCTGCCCGGAGCGTCGGGCGCTAGTGCGACTCTCATAACTCGTGGACCGAAATTAGGGGGTCATGCCATCTCTGTACAAGACTCTGGCGTAGTAGCCCCCGTCGCTGTCCTGCTTAACGTTGACGGCGCCGTGGGTCCCTGGTCTTAGTGGTTGGCGGGGCACGATCTCTCCTTGCAGCTCTCGACGTTCGCCCTACGGGCTGAGGTGAGAGTGTCCGGCGGAGGTGCCTTCCGAGGTCATCGGTTCCCGACCAAAGGTGGGAATAGAGTGGGACGAGGTTCTCCTCCCTGCTCTGGCCCCGTTTCTGGGCCAGCCCTACATCCCTGCAATGACAAGGATGTAGTGCCCCAGAAACGGGAGACGCCTGCGGAAGCAGTGAGGAGGGCCTCCGCAGGCGTCGCGCTTCCCATCGCGCATTTGCTATTAGAACACGTCTTCTAGACCAGTGGCAAGGTCATTTCCTGCTCGAAAATCTCTTCGAATGAAATCACCTGTGAATCAGCTGTCAGAACACTGGTTCGACGGACTCCGGCGTCGCAGGTGCACGATGACATCATGCAGCGGCACGCTGGTCCCGTCCGGCTTCTGCAGCGTACGGATATGCTCCTCGGCGGTGACGGTCTCCCAGACCTCGGGGCTGAACCGCGCTGCGGCCCGATCAGCCGTGGTGCTCGCCTCCTCAGGGCGGTCGTCATGGTGATGACGGTGTCCGATCAGCACCAGGTGTCCGCCCGGGGCGACCCAGTCGGAGAGCCTCTCGTAGAACTCCTCCTGGGGCATGGGGGCATGGGCGTAGCAGGAGAGCACCAGGTCATAGCGCTGCTCAGGCTCCCAGGTCGTGGCGTCGGCGACTCTCCAGCTCACCTGCTCAGTCAGTCCTGCGGCCTCGGCCCGCTGGGCGGCGTGGTGCAGCGCCTGGGCGGAGATGTCCACGCCGATGGCCGTCCACCCGGCCTGCGCCAGGGCGAGCACCTCGGCCCCCGCGCCGCAGCCCACGTCCAGGGCTGTTCCGGGCGGCAGGTCCGAGACCTCCTCCACCACACGTGGATGAGGCGGCAGGGACCTCATGCTGGCCTCGCCGAGGTCCCCCTGCCAGGCCTGCTCCCAGAAGTCGGCGCTGAAGTCGGCACCGGAGCTGCTGCTCATCGTCCTACCTCCTGGGCCAGATCGAAGTCCTCGCTGACCAACGTCATGTTCGCCATCGCGCCTGCCATCGTCCCCGCGCTGACGGCCATGGGCACATTGGCCATCGGGCTGCTCAGGTTCCCCGGCGCCCAGATGCGGTCGTGGCTGGTCCTGCCGTTCTGATCCGCGGCGATGAAGCTGCCGACCATCGTCTCGGACCGATCCAGATCCAGCGAGCTCAGGAAATCATCCTGGGGCACCAGTTCGGCCGCGGTGAACAGCGCGTCGACGCCGATGCGGCGCCCATCCTCCAAGATCACCGCGGAGAGTGCCTCGCCCTCGCCGAGGAGTTCAGCGACCGGAGTGGGCTCGATGGTCACACCGCGGGACTCCAGGCGAGCCGCGGTGGCGGCGTCGAGCTCCCCGGCTCCGGCGCTGAAGAAGGTGAGCTGGTCACTCCACTGGCGCAGCAGCTCGGCCTGGTGGAGCCCCAACTCCGAGGTGGCCAGGACGCCCAGGCGCTGACTGCGGACCTCCCAGCCGTGGCAGTAGGGGCAGTGGAGCACGGACCGGCCCCAGCGCCGGGCCAGCCCGGGGATCTCTGGGAGCCGATCAGAGACGCCGGTTGCGGCGATGACGGTGCGGGCAGAGAGCTGTTGACTGTCCGCCAGGGAGACGGTCAGAGCGCGCGGACGGACGGGGCTCGCGGAGAGGGCTTCAGCAGACGCTTCAGCTGGGGTCTCGCGAACGTGGCGCACCCGTCCCGAGTGGAAGATCACGCCGTAGCGGGCTGCCTCAGCACGCCCGGTGCGCAGCAGCTCCGCCGGGGCGAGGCCGTCGTGTCCCAGGACGGTGTGCATGTGCTCGGCGAAGCGATTGCGCGGGGAGCCGGCGTCGATCACCAGGGTCCGGCGCAGGGAGCGGCCCAGAGCTTGGGCTGCGGCCAGACCGCTGGCGCCGCCTCCGATGATGACGCTGTCCCAGAGCTCTCCGGCTGCGGTGCTGGGCAGGGTGCTGTCGAAGGAGAGGTCGTCGCTGGGGGAGTCGCTGTAGGGGCGCTGGGAATGCGGGTCTGGAGAAGTCATGGCTCCAGCATGAAGGAGCTGTGCCATACTAGAAAGGAACTTTGCAGAAACTGCAATAACTGCACGAAGGCTGCTGCGGCAAGGATGGATACAGGCATGGACGAACTCGCACAGGTGGGGCTCAGGCTCAAGGCCGCACGGACCTCCAAGGGCTGGACCCTGGATCGGCTGGCCAAGGCCGCGAACATCTCCGCCAGTACGCTCTCGCGGCTGGAATCGGGCAAGCGCCAAGCCAGCCTGGAGCTGCTGCTGCCGCTGACCCGTCAGCTCGGCATCAGCATCGATGACCTGCTGGTGCCGGAGCCGGAGGACCCTCGGGTCCGGCGCGACGGCTGGGAGGCAGACGGCATCCGTGTCCACCCGCTCTCGCCCGAGTCCTCACCGGTCCACACCTATAAGCTGCAGTATTCGCCTCGTCCGCCCGCCGATGAGCTGAGGACCCACAGCGGATATGAGTGGCTCTATGTGCTCTCCGGCCGGATGAGACTGCAGCTGGGCCAGCGGGAGATCATCCTGCACAAGGGCGAGGCCGCCGAGTTCGACACGCTCACGCCCCATGCGCTGAGCGCGGTGGGACCGGAGGACGCCGAGGTCATCAGCATCTTCAATGAGGCCGGCGCCCGGTTCCATACGGAGACGGGAGCGGAGGGCCGCTGAGCCTCAGCGCAGGCCGAGCATGCGGTCGCGGTTGACCTTGCGCGTCGCGTTCCGGATGGTGAACAGCGAGATGACCGTGCCGATATAGATGAAACCGAGGGTCACCAGGAACAGGATCCCCTTGATGTACTTGCCCAGGTAGAAGTACTGCAGGCCGGCGATGAAGAAGAAACCGATGATGGTGAGGACCAGGGCGATCCCCGGATCCTTCTGCGGGCCGTCATATGCGCGGGAGACCATAGCCCCAGTCTACGCCGCTCCGTGCAGCACTCCCAGCGGTCACACCCGGTTCACCTCGCGGCGGTTCCATCCCAGCAGCCCCAGGGCGACGCCGAGAGCTCCGATGCCGCAGAGCACCACCACCGGGGTCCACGCGATCTCCTCCACCGGATACTCGCTGAGGTGACCGTAGGGATTCAGGTCGGTGAGCGCCTCCGGAAGCTCCAGCAGGCCGCCGAAGGTGGCCATGACACCTGCGAAGCCGATCAGCACCCAGCCCACCGGTGCGGCGATGCGCGGAATCCACCCCAGCAGGGCCGTCACGATGCCGACCACGGCGAAGACCGCAGGGGCCTGCAGCAGCGCGGCCAGGAACAGTGCGCCGAAGTAGCGGCCGCCGCCCTCCTCAAGAGAGGCCATGGCGCTCAGACCCATCCCGACGCCGACTGCAGCGAGGATCAGCACCAGGCCCACGACCAGAACCACCAGGTGGGCGCCGAGCCAGCCGAGCCGGCTCATCGGAGCCGAGAGCGCGTATTCGGCCCGACCACGGGCTTCCTCGCCGCGCAGCTGCTGAAGTCCGCTGACGCCGGCCGCACCGACGAAGACCGCCATGAACAGGGCCATATAGGCCAGATATCCCAGCATCATGTCCTCACCGGCGAATATCTGGCTCAGCTCCTCCGGCAGAGTGTCGGCGGCCTCGACCATGGTCTGGGCGAAGGCGCCGAACATCAGCGCGCTGAGCACCAGCGCGATGCCCCAGCCGCGCAGACCCCCGCGCAGCGTGTGGGCCGCCAGACCCGTCGGCGACCCCAGTGAGGGGCGAGCCCTGCTGCGGCCCAGTAGTACGGGGATCAGGCTTGCCGCGACATCGCGCTTGGTGCTCAGCCAGAAGGCCAACGCGGTCAGGACGAGGGCGAAGCCCACCGGCAGGATCAGCGGCCACCACCTGTCCTGCACGTAGGGCGCTGTCTGCTGGGCCCAGGCCAGCGGAGAGAACCAGGAGAGGGCATTGCCGCCGACCTCAGCCATATCGCCGCCCATGCGGATCACATAGGCCAGGCCCAACAGCGCGCCGGCCAGCGCGCTGGCCCCGCGGGAGGATTCGCTGAGCTGGGCGCTGAGTGCAGCCGCAGCGGCGAAGAGCAGGCCCACGGCCAGCGAGCCGCAGGCCACCAGAGCGGAGCCTGCCAGCGAATACTCCGCGGAGGCGGCACCGGCGAAGATCAGCGCGGCGGCCACCACGTTGACCGCCGCTGTCAGGACCAGGGCTGCGGTCAGTGTGGCATGCCGGCCCACCACATTGGCCCGGACCAGCTCAGCGCGTCCGGCCTGTTCCTCGGCGCGGGTGTGACGGACCACGGTGAAGATGCTGAACAGAGCGGCCAGGATGTAGATGAACAGCGCATAGCCGCCGGAGTAGAACCGCTCATGGGTGGGCTCCTCCATGCCGAAGCCAGGCCCGACCATCATGCGGCCCACCGGGTCGGCGTACATCGCAGAGAGGCTGAGCAGCTCCTGCTGGGACTCTGCGACGACCTGTACGGCATGGGCGAAGTAGAACCCCATCAGGCCGATTCCCAGCACCCAGGCCGTGGTGCGGATCCGGTCGCGCCGGATCATGAACCGCAGCAGGGTGCCGGTGCCGGAGAGCGTGGCCTGGCGGGCGGCCGGGCTGGGCGCGTACTGAGTGGAGGCGGAGAGCGTCATCTCAGGACACCTGCCTCTGCGCCGAGGTGCTCACGCCGCGGGCGGAGAGATCGTCTCCGTA
Source organism: Nesterenkonia lacusekhoensis (assembly GCF_017876395.1). Classification (NCBI taxonomy): domain Bacteria; kingdom Bacillati; phylum Actinomycetota; class Actinomycetes; order Micrococcales; family Micrococcaceae; genus Nesterenkonia; species Nesterenkonia lacusekhoensis. Next base: position 792,642 of record NZ_JAGINX010000001.1, read on the forward strand.
GTGGCGCATCAGCAGCTGCTCCAGTGTGGGCGGATGCGCCACTATGGAATGCACGCCCAACGCGGAGAGTCGCTGCATCACTTCGCCCACGTGGTCGCCGTCGACTTCGAAGACGCTGCGCTCGCCGGCACCGGGGGTGCTCTCGGTGCGGAAGCCGTGGACGAAGCTGACCGAGGCCAGATCCTCCGCCGGCGACTCCGTCTGGACTTCGATGGTCGTCCGGGTCATATGCCGCAGCTCGGAGAGCGTGCCGGATTCGACGATATTGCCGCTGCGGATGATCGAGATCCGGTCGGAGAGCGCCTCCACCTGGGAGAGGATGTGGCTGGAGAGCAGCACGGAGCGCCCGGCGGCCTTGGCCTCGTGGATGACCTCTTGGAAGACGGCCTCCATGAGCGGGTCCAGTCCGGCGGTGGGCTCATCCAGCAGGAGCAGGTCGACCTCCGCGGCCAGGGCTGCGATCAGCGCGACCTTCTGGCGGTTCCCCTTGGAATAGGTCCGGGTCTTCTTCCGCGGGTCCAGGTCGAAGCGTTCGATCAGCTCATCCCGATGCGCCGGATCGAAGGAGCGGCCGCTGCGGGAACTGCCGCTGGCACGGCCGCGCAGCCGCAGGAACATATCGATGGCCTCGCCACCGGTGAGGTTGGGCCAGAGCTCGACGTCGCCGGGGACATAGGCCAGGCGACGGTGAAGCTCCACCGCATCCCGCCAGGGATCGCGGCCGAAGAGCTCGATGGTCCCGGAGTCCGGCCGCAGCAGCCCCAGCAGCACGCGCATCGTGGTGGACTTCCCGGAGCCGTTGGGTCCCAGGAAGCCGTGCACCTCTCCAGGTGCGATGTTCAGATTCAGGTCATCGAGGGCGCGGACCGGTCCGAACGTCTTGACCAGGTTCTCAGCCCGGATGACCGGGGCGTTCTCATTCATCGGTCTGTTCCTCTCTGAAGCGGCTCTCCGGCGAGGCGCCGGGCCGATGATGGTGCGGCGGGTGGGAGTCGACGGGGCCGTCGATGAAGGTCAGCAGATCTGGGTAGGCCTCTGGGCGCAGGACGCCGTCGAGGTAGATCTCGGCGACGGCGGCGATGTACGGGCCCCATTCCTCCGGCGGGTCATCCACAGGCGAGGTGCCGATCAGGCGCTTCATCTGCTGGTGCAGCATCATCGAACCGAAGGTCATCAGCAGCAGCACAGCAGCGCGATGGCGCGGATGCCGGCTCGGCTTGACCTGTCCCAGCTCCTCGGCTCGGGAGATGTACTCCAGAGAGTCCTCGACCAGCTGATCCATCAGTCGATCAGCTTCGGGACCGCCGGCGGCGAAGGAACGGAACATGTAGCGCACCACGGGGCGGTTCTCCTGCATGACCTGGAACATCCAGTTCTGCGGCATATCGCCCTCGCGCTCCACCGCGTCGGTCTTGGCGCGGCGGAACTGCTCAGCGACCCAACGGTCGCAGGCCTCCCGGAGCCCCGTCTTGGAGCCGTAGTGGTGGATCACCAGCGGGGCCGAGACATCGGCTCGGGCAGCGATCATCTTCAGGCTCACCTCGGTGAAGCCCTGCTCTCCGAAGAGCGCGACGGCCGCGCTGCGGATCCTCTGGGGCGCAGGCGCCGGAGACGAGGAGCCGCCGACTCCTCCATAGCGATAGGCCATCTGACCCTCCTGCCACCGTCTGGGCTGACCGTGTGTTCAGCCCGTGTCTTCGACGGTACGCCGGGGGTCATAGGGCGGCAAGAGCGCTGAATCGGCGGCCGCAGGCGTTCAGCGGCGGTGACGCCGTCCCAGATGCAGGCCGGTCAGGGAGCCCTCGACGCCGACCAGGTCGCCCGGTGTGCCCGAGAAGACCACGCGGCCGCCGTCGTGTCCCGCGCCGGGGCCGACGTCGATGATCCAGTCCGCCCGGGAGACCACGTCCAGATTGTGCTCGATCACGATGACGGTGCGTCCGGCGTCGACGATCTTCTCCAGCATCTGGGTCAGTCGCTCGGTGTCCGCCATATGCAGTCCGGCGCTGGGCTCATCGAGGATGATCACCTCGGCCTCGGATCCGATCTCGATGGCCAGCTTGATGCGTTGGCGCTCGCCTCCGGAGAGCGTACTCAGCGGCTGGCCCAAGGTCAGGTAGCCCAGTCCGACGTCGTTGAGTCGGCTGAGGACCTTCTGGGCGGCAGGGATCCTGGCCCCGGCGGCGTCCTCGTCCTCTCCGGTGAAGAAGGCGAGTGCTTCCTCGACGGACATGCTCAGCACCTCGGCGATGTTGCGTCCGCCGAGGGTGTACTCGAGGACGGCGGCCTGGAAGCGACGTCCCTGGCACTCCTCGCAGACAGTGGAGATCCCCGAGACGATGCCCAGGTCCTGGTAGATCACTCCGACGCCGCCGCAGGTGGGGCAGGCGCCTTCGGAGTTGGCGCTGAACAGCGCGGGCTTGACGCCGTTGGCCTTGGCGAAGGCCTTGCGCACCGGCTCCAGCAGCCCGGTGTAGGTGGCGGGGTTGGAACGGCGCGAACCGCGGATCCCCGTCTGGTCCACAGCCACCACGCCCTCGCGGCCGGCCAGGGATCCGTGGATGAGGGAGCTCTTGCCGGAGCCGGCCACGCCAGTGACGGCCACCAGGACCCCCGCCGGCACATCGACATCCACATTCTGCAGGTTGTGGGCACGGGCGCCACGGATCTCCAGGGTGCCGGAGGGGCTGCGCGGCTCTGTCTTCAGCCAGGCGCGGGTCTCCAGGTGCTCGCCGGTCAGCGTCCCCGAGGAGCGGAGTCCGGCGAAGTCTCCGGCATAGACGACCTCTCCGCCGTGGGTTCCGGCGCCCGGGCCCATATCCACGAGGTGATCGGCGATGGCCATCACCGAGGGATTGTGCTCGACCACGAGCACAGTGTTGCCCTTGTCGCGCAGCTTCAGCAGCAGCTCGTTCATGCGGTCCACATCGTGCGGGTGCAGACCGATGGTCGGCTCATCGAAGACATAGGTGACATCGGTCAGCGAGGAGCCCAGGTGGCGGATCATCTTGACCCGCTGAGCCTCGCCGCCGGAGAGGGTGCCGGATGCACGGTCAAGCGAGAGATAGCCCAGCCCGATGTCCACAACGTTCTGCAGAGTCTCGGTCAGGGCTGTGAGCAGGGGAGCGGCGCCGGTGAGATTCCCGGACGAGCTGACCTCCGTGATCCAGGTGAGCAGGTCGCTGATCTGCATGGCGCACAGATCAGCGATGTTCTTCCCCTCGATCCGCGAGGACAGCGTCAGGGCGGTCAGTCGGGTGCCTGCGCAGTCGGGGCAGTCGGTGAAGGTCACTGCGCGGTCCACGAAGGCGCGGACGTGGGGCTGCATGGCGTCCCGGTCTTTGGAGAGGAAAGACTTCTTCACTGCGGGCACCAGACCCTGGAAGGTCATATTGGTGCCGCTGATGGTGACCTTGGTGGCCTCCCGGTGGAACAGGTCGTGGCGTTCCTGCTCGGTGTAGTCGCGCACGGGCTTGTCCGGGTCGAAGAATCCGGATTCGGCGTAGAAGCGCACAGACCACCCTCCGGGCTTATAGCCGGGGACAGTGATCGCTCCCTCGTTGAGGGACTTCGTCTCGTCGACCAGCTGGGCGAGGTCGATGTCGTTGACCTGGCCGCGTCCTTCGCAGCGGACACACATGCCGCCGGTGACGCTGTATCCGGCCGCCTCGCGGGTGCCGTCGGCCTTGGTCAGGGTGCCGCCGCCGGAGGAGGACATGACGTTGAAGGAGTAGGCCATGGGGTTGCCCAGGGCGGGCTCGGCGAAGCGGCTGAAGAGGATCCGCAGCATCGAGTTCACGTCGGTGGCGGTGCCCACAGTGGAGCGCGGGTTGGGAGCCATGCGTTCCTGGTCGATGATGATCGAGGCGGTCAGACCTTCCAGGACCTCCACCTCGGGACGTGCCATCGCCGGCATGAACCCTTGGATGAAGGCGTCGTAGGTCTCGTTGATGAGCCGGCGCGATTCGGCGGCGACGGTCCCGAAGACCAGTGAGGACTTGCCGGAGCCGGAGACGCCGGTGAAGACGGTGAGCCGGCGTTTGGGGATATCCACGTCCACGCTGCGGAGGTTGTTCTCCCTGGCACCGCGGACGGTGATGGTCTCGTGGGCCGCTGCGGCGAGGGGGCGAGGGGACGCGGACTCTGGGGGCAGGCTGCTCTCGATCACTGGAACATCGTACGCCGTACGCCATGCGGGTGGAAGGGTGAAGGTGGTGTTCCGTCTCTATAGGGTGGAGTCCGAGGAGGATCCATGACTGAGAATATCGGACGCGACGGCGTCCTTGAGGCCATCGACGGTCGCCCTGCCCTGCGCTTCCGGCGGAAGCTGCCTCACGGCGTCGAGCGGGTCTGGAAGGCGGTGTCCACCCCGACCGAGCTCGAGCAGTGGTTCCCTGCCGCCCTTGAATGGGGGCCGGAGGCCGGCGAGAAGCTCGAGGCCTACGGGATGACGGGGGAAGTCACGCAGGTACAGGCGCCGTACACGCTGGCCTGGAGCTTCAGCGACGACCTCTACCGCTTTAAGCTCACCGGAGACGAGGACTCCTGCCGACTGATGTTCCTGCATGTCTTCGCCGACCCCGACACCCCAGCTGCCCAGACGGCAGCCGGGTGGCACACCTACATGGACCGGCTGGAGCAGCTGCTGGAAGGCAGGGTTGTCTCCGAGAAGGAGGCGCACGCGGACTGGGGCGAGATCCATGAGCACTACGCCGAGCTCTTCGGTGTGGACCCTGCGCCCGGCCGTGAGTTCTGGAAGCGGCTGCAGGAGACGCTCTGATCGGCGGCGCAGCACAGCGTCGCCGATGGTCCATCTCGTGACCCCTCACCTCTTACGTGGAGTTCGCCTGGGGTTCATGTCGTCTGTGCGGCGGGTTCATCGCAAGGCCGTTGGATGAAGAGGTTGCCCGCGGCCGGCTCCGGAGACGGGGCCGGCCGGGCGGCTCACCGCATCTGAAGGACGACTCCGCAGAGGACACCACCGCATGACTGAGGGACATCAGGCTGATTCCGGCATCGCCGGAGGCGGCGCCATCCGCACGATCACCGCGCTGAGCCTCAGCGCAGCCCTGCTGGCCCCCGGCTCGGCCGCTTCTGCCGCATCCCTCGCCGAGGAGGCGACGGAGGCCGGCGATCAGGTCCAGAGTCAGCAGCAGGACAGTGCGGATCAGCAGGAGGCCGACGCCGACCAGGATGCCGACGCTGAGGGCGAGGGCGCCGGCGGAGACAGCGCTGATGGCGAGGACGGTGCTGACGGCGAGGACGGTGCTGACGGCGAGGGCGCTGCTGAAGACCAGGGAAGCACCGAGGGTCAGGCCAGCTCCGAAGAGCAGGACAGTGCTGACAATCAGGCCGAGACTGATGGCCAGGACAGTGATGAGGCTTCCGAGCAGGATGACGAGAGCGCTGTGCAGGACGAGTCGGAGGAAGACGCTGAAGAGGCTCCCGAAGACTCCGCGGAGCAGGAGGGCGCTGACGAGTTCGACTCCCGTGAGATCGATGCCGAGGCCGAGCGGGAGACCACCGACGACGGCGGCCTCGGCCTCTACGGCACTTCTCGGAACAACCCGGATATCGTCGAGGTCCCGGGTCTGGACCAGGGGCTCTACGAGGCCGGGCCGGAGGCCTACAAGGGAGGCTTCACTCCGGAACAGATGGACTGGACCCGCTATGACTCCTACGGACTGGGTGACCATGGGTTCTTCCCGCACCTGAGCGGCTATGACGACTTCCTCGCCGATGAAGAGCTCTGGGCCTATGACCGGCAGCTCAGCGTGGAGATCAACAACAGCCTCTACGGCGATGACGCGCGCATGGTCACCGCTCTGGAGGACCAGTACGGGGACCAGGCCCTGACCGGACACACCGGGTTGGGCTCCGAACTCGGGCCCATCTTCCTGGAGGCGGTCCACAATGGGGACCTTCCCAAGACCTGGCACCTGATCTCCTCGGACTACGGCGGGGGCGGGCAGGGCATCGCCAATGACGGATCCTCCTCCACCCCCGCCAAGGAGCACTGGGTGGAGGACTCGCCTCGGCCCTACTTCTCCGAGGAGGAGGAGCTGTACTACGTGGACGTCCTCGGTGGAAACGCCCAGGGCTCGAGCTCTGGTGATTACCCCTCCGGACACACCGCACAGGCCTACTGGCAGCTGATGGGGCTGGCGACGATCTTCCCGGAGGCTTCGGACGGAATCCTGGCCCGGGCCGCCGACGCCGGACAGAGCCGCATCCTGCTGGGCACCCATTCGCCGTCGGGCGTCATGGGTGGACGCATGCTGGGCACCGCCATCGTGGCACAGCGGTGGGAGGACGAGGAGTTCCGTGAGCTCTTCCTGGAAGCCCGAGAGGAGCTGCTGGAGGTCTTCGAGGACTATGCCGGTGCTCCGGTGGACGAGGTCCTGGAGCGTCAGACCCCGTATCTGCCGCAGGCTGAGGCTCTCGCGCTCTATGAGGAGCGCCTGCACTAGGGCTTCCCGCAGGTCGGTGAGACCGGCCAGGCCCTCGAAGTCCCTGCCGGTGCGGCCGACATGCTGCGCTTCGCCCACCCTGAGCTCACCGACGAACAGCGGGCCCAGGTCCTGCAGCTCACCGCACTGGACTCCGGGTACCCGCTGGATATCTCCGGCGAGTACGGCGGATGGCAGCGGATGAACCTCCAGGCGGCCCTGACCGCTGAGGTGACAGTGGACGAGGCTGGCAACGTGGTGCTCGGGTCCTCCGAGACCGACTCTGAGGCTGGCACTGAAGCTGACACCGAGCCCGAGACCGGCGCTGAGTCCGGCTCCGACGGTGACACCGGGTCCGGTGCAGGAGCAGACGGCCAGACTGAAGCCGGCGCTGAGGCTGACGATGAGTCCGGGATCAGCGGTTCGGCGCAGCTGACCGTCACTGAGGCCGCGGGTGCAGGCAGCGGCACGGCCGCTGAATCCGGCGCCGGCGCTGACGAAGGCCAGGCTGCCGGCGCTGACGCCGCTGTCGCCAGCGATCAGGGCTCCACCCAGGGAGCCCTGGCCAGCACCGGTTTCGGTGTGGCCGGGATCGCCGTCCTCGGGCTGGCCCTGCTGGTGGTCGGAGGCGTTCTGCTCCGCCGCAGCCGCCGCGAGGCCTGAGTCGATCCTCTGTCGCCGAGTCGTGATCGCCCGGCGCCCCAGCGGCGGACCGGGCGATCAGGGCTCGGCCGGGCGAGCCCCTCGGGGGATCCCTCGGCGGGCCCCCGGAGGCGGTCAGTCCGCGTCCTGCTCGCCGGTCTCCTGCTCAGCGAATTCCTCGGGGATCACGTCGTAGTAGACGTCGTCCTCGTCGACCTCGGTGATGGCGATCCGGTAGGACTCAGCGGCTGCGCCGTCCTCCCACTCCACCGTGCAGGTCATCTGCTCATCGACTTCGGCGTCGATGTCACCGGAGCAGTCGACGTCGAACTCATCCTCCGAGTAGCCGGCATCCTCCAGGTCAGAGGCGATGGTCTCCTCGACGTCGTCGCTCTGCAGCACAGAGCCGCAGCCGGACAGGGCGAACAGGCCGACTGCGGCGAGCGCGGCGGCGGAGGTCTTCTTCAGGGGCATCCCGGGGAACCTTTCATCGCAGGGTGCGTCAGTGATCCCACGGCCCGGTGGGCAGGTCACGAATGCTCTGGCCGTCGACTCTGCAGATGCCGAGCTGAGCGCATAAACTGACGTGGATTGTCCACGCGCACACCTTACGGGAGCAGTATGTCTACGTCCGAACACCCTGTGGGCAGCGTTGAGGAGCAGGACGCCTCCTCTGCGCCCCACCCCCTCGACGAGGCCGGCGTCGAGAGCGCCGTCCAGCAGGCACTGCAGGCCTTCGAGGCTGCCGCCGACCTCGAGGAGCTCAAAGCGGCCCGTCTGGCCCACTCCGGGGAGAAGGCGCCCATCGTACTGGCCAACCGCCAGATCAAGGATCTGGACAAGGACCAGAAGAAGGAGGCCGGCAAGCTGCTCGGCGCAGCCCGCGGCCGGATCCAGAAGGCCCTGGCCGCCCGCACCGAGATCCTGGAGGCCGAGCACGCGGAACGGATGCTGGTCGAGGAGACGGTGGACGTCACCGCTGCGCCGCGCCGGAAGCCTCTGGGGGCCCGCCACCCCCTGTCTGTGCTGCAGGAGGAGGTCTCCGAGATCTTCATCGGGATGGGATGGGAGATCGCCGAGGGCCCGGAGGTGGAGTCCGAGTGGTTCAACTTCGATGCGCTGAACTTCGACCCGGACCACCCGGCCCGCGAGATGCAGGACACCTTCTTCGTGGAGCCCAAAGACTCCCATCTGGTGCTGCGCACCCACACCTCCCCGGTGCAGATCCGTGCCCTGCTCGGCCGTGAGCTGCCCGTCTATGTGCTCTGCCCCGGCAGGACCTTCCGCACCGATGAGCTCGACGCCACCCACACCCCGGTCTTCCACCAGTTCGAGGGTCTGGCCGTGGACAAGGGCCTGACCATGGCGGATCTGAAGGGCACCCTGGAGCACTTCGCCCGTCAGATGTTCGGCCCTGAGGCCGCCATCCGTCTGCGTCCGAGCTACTTCCCCTTCACCGAGCCCTCCGCTGAGCTGGACGTCTGGGACGTCAATGCCAAGGGCGGTCCGCGCTGGGTCGAGTGGGGCGGCTGCGGCATGGTCAATCCCCATGTCCTGCGCGCCGCGGGTGTGGATCCCCAGGAGCACACCGGCTTCGCCTTCGGCATGGGCGTGGAGCGCACACTGATGTTCCGCAACGGGGTCACCGATATGCGCGACATGATCGAAGGCGATGTCCGGTTCAGCCAGCAGTTCGGAATGGAGGTCTGAGGCATGCGCATCCCGCTGTCATGGATCCGTGAATACACCAAGTTCCCCGCCGAGGGGACCGCAGAGGACCTCATGGCCGAGCTGGTCAGAGTCGGCCTCGAAGAGGAGGACGTCCACCGTCCCACCGATGAGCTGACCGGTCCCATCGTGGTCGGCGAGGTGCTGAAGAAGCAACCCGAGCCGCAGTCCAACGGCAAGACGATCAACTGGTGCCAGGTCCGCGTGGTCCCCGAGGGCCAGGAGCAGACCCTGACCGGCAAGGGGATCGATCCCTCCGGAGTGCAGGGAATTGTCTGCGGCGCCCACAACTTCGAGGTGGGCGACAAAGTGGTGGTGACCCTGCCCGGTGCTGTGCTGCCCGGGAACTTCGCCATCTCGGCGCGGAAGACCTACGGCCACCTCTCTGCAGGCATGATCGCCTCGGTCAAGGAGCTGGGTCTGGGGGAGGACCACGCCGGCATCCTGGTGCTGAGCACGCTGGGTCTGGATCCGGAGCCGGGTACCGACGCCATGGAGCTGCTGGGCCTCTACGACTCCGCCGCTGAGATCAACGTGACCCCGGACCGCGGCTATGCCTTCAGCATGCGCGGTGTGGCCAGGGAATACTCCCACGCCACCGGCACCGCGTTCACCGATCCGGCCGAGCTGGTGCAGGTGCCCGAGACCGCCCCGGCTGGCCATGAAGTCATCCTCGAGGACTCCGCACCCATCTACGGGACCCCGGGCTGTGACTCCTTCGTCGCTCGGAAGGTCACCGGGGTGAACCCGCAGGCGCCCACTCCGCCATGGATGGCCGCACGGCTGCGCCTGGCAGGGATGCGCCCGATCAGTCTGGCCGTGGACATCTCCAACTACGTGATGTGGGAGCTGGGTCAGCCCCTGCACTTCTACGACGCCGAGTCCCTGCAGGGCGCCATCCGCGTGCGCCGCGCCGAGGCCGGGGAGAAGCTCACCACTCTGGATGAGAAGCAGCGGGAGCTCCACCCTGAGGACCTGGTCATCGCCGATGACCGCGGGGCCATCGGTCTGGCCGGCGTGATGGGCGGCGCCGCCACTGAGGTGGGGGAGTCCACCAGCACTGTGCTGATCGAGGCTGCGCACTTCGATCCGATCACCATCGGGCGCAGCAAGCGCCGTCATAAGCTGCCCTCGGAGGCCTCCAAGCGCAATGAGCGGGGCGTGGACCCGCTGCTTCCGGCGATCGCAGCCCAGCGCGCGGTGGACCTGCTCGTGGAGCTGGCCGGCGGCACAGACACCGGAGAGCTCACCCAGGTGGGGGAGCCCGCTCTGCCCCAGTCCATCACCATGGACCCTGCCTCTGCCGAGCGCATCACCGGCGTGCCCTACACCGTTGAGCAGCTGCGGGACACGCTGAGTGCCGTCGGGGCGAGCATCGAGGAGCATTCTGCAGACTCCTGGACGGTCACTCCGCCGACCTGGCGGCCCGACCTGACGATTCCGGAGGCCCTGGTGGAGGAGGTCGCCCGGCTCGTCGGATACGACCAGATCCCGTCGCGGCTGCCGGCGGCTCCGGCCGGTCGGGGGCTCACTGCTGAGCAGAAGCGTCGTCGGCAGGTCTTCAACGGTCTGGCCGGTGCCGGCTTCACCGAGGTGCTGAGCTACCCGTTCTATTCGGAGGAGGCCAACCGGCTCTTCGGCACAGCCGAGCAGGGCGCCGAGCTGCCGATGGTCCGGCTGGCCAACCCGATCGCCAGCCAGCACCCGACGCTGCGCACCACGCTGCTGCCGGGCCTGTTGGATGCCGCCCGCCGCAACGTCTCCCGCGGATTCGGCGATGTGGCGCTCTTCGAGGCCGGCCGGGTGTTCCACCCTGCAGCGGCTCTGGGCAGCACCACCATCCCTGGGCTGGGTGCTCACCCAGGCGCTGAGCGGATCGCAGAGCTGGAGGCCGGCATCCCGGACCAGCCGCTGCATGTGGCGGTGGCGCTGACCGGTTCGGAGCCGGCCGTGGAGCTGGGTCAGCAGGCTCGGCGTCGTGACTGGGCCGATGCCCTGGAGTCAGCACACACTGTGGCGGGGCTGCTGAACCTGCAGCTCGAGGTCGTGCAGGGGTCCCACCAGGCGTTCCATCCTGGACGCACCGCCGAGCTGCGGCTTCCCGGCGGCCAGAGTGCGCTCGGGTATGCCGGGGAGCTGCACCCCAAGGTGGTGAAGACTTGGGATCTGCCTGAGCGCACTGCGGTGATGGAGTTGGATCTGGAGGCGCTGATCGCCGCCGCGGCGGAGAAGGTCACGGCGGCGGCGCTCTCCGGCTTCCCGCCGACCTCCCAGGACGTGGCGCTGATCGTGGATGAGTCCCTGCCCGCCGCGCAGCTGCAGGCCACGCTCGTCGAGGGCGCCGGGGAGCTACTGGAGAGCATCGAGCTCTTCGACGTCTACTCCGGCACCGGCATCGAGGAGGGCAAGAAGTCCCTGGCCTACGCCCTGCGCTTCCGCGCCGAGGATCGCACGCTGACCGCAGAGGAGGCCTCGGAGGCCCGCGCGGCCGCCGTCGCTCTGGCCGAGCAGCGCCACAGCGCTCTCCAGCGCTGATAGTCCTGTCCAGCCCTGAGCAGACCGCCCAGCGCTGGACCAGCCGCACAGAATGACGCCGGCCCCGTCACCTCCCAGCGGAGGTGACGGGGCCGACGTCGTCGGGCGTGGCCGCGGCTAGGGCACCAGGAGCAGCTTTCCTGTGGTGCGCCGTCCCTCGAGGTCCTCGTGGGCGCGGGCGACCTCGGTCAGCGGGTAGGTCCCCCCGATGTTCAGCTCCAGTTCCCCGGCGGTCAGCGCGCTGAACAGCTCGGAGAACCGCCATGCCCGCTCCTGAGCGTTGCGCAGGTACCAATGGACCGCGGGTCGGGTCACGAACAAGCCGCCGCGGCGGTTGAGCTCCTGCGGGTCGATGGGCGGGACCTGGCCGGAGGCTCCTCCGAAGGCCACCAGCATGCCGCGCACCGCCAGACTCTCCAGGGAGCCCTGATAGGTGTCCTTGCCGACGCCGTCGTAGACCACGGAGACGCCTTCGCCCTTGGTGATCTCCAGGACCTGCTCGGCGAAGTTGTCGTAGCCCAGCACGTAGTCGGCGCCGGCCGCTTGGGCGATCTTCGCCTTCTCCTCGGTGGAGGTGGTGGTGATGACCCGTGCGCCCTTGGCCTTGAGCAGTTGCGTGAGGATCTGTCCGACGCCGCCCGCTCCGGCGTGGGTCAGCACCGTCTCCCCGGCGGAGACCCGGTAGGTGGAGTTGATCAGGTAATGGGCGGTGACGCCCTGCAGCGGCAGAGCGGCTGCCTGCTCGTCGGTCACCTCGTCCGGGACGTGGACGGCTTTGGCCGCATCCACCACGAAGTGGGTGGAGTAGGTGCCGGTGGCGGCCTCGGTGGTGGCCACACGCTCACCCACGGTGAAGCCCTCGACGCCCTCGCCCAGGGAGATCACGGTGCCTGCACCCTCAGTGCCGGGGGTGAAGGGGTAGTCGACCGGGTAGACGCCGCTGCGCTGATAGGTCTCGATGAAGTTCACGCCGGCCGCGGCGGTCTTGACCAGGATCTGGCCCTCCCCGGGGGAGGGGAGCGAGACGTCGGCGGCCTGGAACACGTCGGTCCCGCCGGCCTCCTCGGCGCGCATCACCAATGCGCTGTCCGGAAGGTCCTCGGGGAATACAGTCTGTTCGCTCATAGGCGTCAGGGTATCGAAGGACTCTGATAATCAAGAAGCCTGCCCCGGCGTGGTCGGGCCTGTTCCGCGTGGAGCGTAGATGCATAAATATTGATAGCTCTGCATACCTTCGCGTAGACTTCTGGGCATGATCTATACAGCCGCCGTCTCAGGCGCCTCCGGATATGCAGGGGGAGAAGTCCTGCGCCTCCTCGCCAACCATCCGCAGATCGAGATCGGGCAGGTCACCGCCCACTCCTCGGCCGGAGAGCGTCTGGGTGCGCTGCAGCCGCATCTGCATCCGCTGGCCGATCGTGTCATCACCGAGACCACGGCTGAGAACCTGGCCGGTCACGACGTCGTCGTCCTGGCCCTGCCTCACGGAGCCAGCGGTGAGATCGCCGCCGCGCTGGGTGAGGACACCCTGGTGATCGACGCCGCCGCGGACCACCGCCTGGAGTCGGCCGCCGCCTGGGAGACCTTCTACGGCACTGAGCACCAGGGCACCTGGCCCTACGGCCTGCCGGAGCTGCCCGGACAGCGGCAGAAGCTCGCCGGCTCTGGGCGCATCGCCGTTCCCGGCTGCTATCCCACCACCATCCTGCTCGGCCTGGCTCCGGCCTTCGCCGGTGCTGGCGCAGGCCCGCTGGTCCAGCCCCAGGACGTGGTCATCGTCGCGGCCACCGGCACCTCCGGAGCCGGCAAGTCGCTCAAGCCACACCTGCTGGGCTCCGAGGTCATGGGCGGGATGAGCCCTTACGGCGTCGGCGGGGTCCACCGGCACACTCCGGAGATCGAGCAGGGGCTGAGCTCGGTGGCCGGAACCGAGGTGCAGATCTCCTTCACCCCTACGCTGGCCCCGATGCCGCGTGGAATTCTGGCGACCTCCACCGTCAAGCTGGCCCCGGGCACCACTGAGGCCCAGCTCCGGGAGGCCTATGCCGCGCACTACGACGCCGAACCTTTCGTCCACCTGCTGCCCGAGGGTCAGTGGCCGGCCACCAAACAGGTGGTCGGATCCAACCATGTGACCATTCAGCTGACCGTGGACGAGCGCGCCGGACGCGCCGTCGTCGTCTCCGCCGCCGACAATCTGACCAAGGGCACCGCCGGTGGAGCGGTGCAGTCGATGAACCTCGCCCTGGGCCTCGAGGAGACCACCGGGCTCGATCTGTTGGGAGTCTCCCCATGAGTGTGACCGCAGCTGCAGGATTCCGCGCCGCAGGCGTCGCCGCCGGGCTCAAGGCCGAGGCGAAGGATGTGGCCCTGGTGGTCAACGACGGCCCCCTGCGCCACGCCTCTGCCGTGTTCACCACCAATAAGGTGGCCGCCGCTCCGGTGCTCTGGTCCCGTCAGGTCATCAGCGACGGACGGGCCGACGCCGTGATCCTCAACTCCGGAGGCGCCAACGCCTGCACCGGGGCGCCCGGCTTCGCCGACACCCACACCACTGCCGAGGAGACGGCCGAGAGGCTCACGGCCACGGGGATGGACGTCTCTGCCACCGACGTGCTGGTCTGCTCGACCGGGCTCATCGGTGAGCGGCTGGATATGCCGGCGCTGCTCTCCGGGGTCCAGCAGGCCGTGGGGTCGCTCTCTGCCGAGCAGGAGGCCGCGGCCGCCGCCGCTGAGGCCATCCGGACCACCGACACCGTCTCCAAGGCGGAGGCCCGCACCGGCGCCGGATTCACCGTGGGAGGAATGGCCAAGGGTGCAGGCATGCTCGCCCCCGGGATGGCGACGATGCTCTCCGTGATCACCACTGACGCGGTCATCAGCCAGCAGGACCTCGACGTCGCCCTGCGCGAGGCGGTCCGCATCAGCTTCAACCGCGCAGACTCCGACGGCTGCATGTCCACCAATGACACAGTCGTCGCACTGGCCTCGGGTGCGCACCCTGAGGCGGATCCCTCCGGGGCAGACCTCGGTGAGTTCCAGTCCGTGCTCAACGAAGTCTGCGCGTCCTTGGCGGCCCAGCTCATCGCCGATGCGGAGGGGGCCCATCACGAGATCGCCATCCGCACCGTCAATGCCCTGACCGAGGAGCAGGCCGAGGAGGCAGGCCGTGCCGTGGCCCGCTCCAACCTCTTCAAGACCGCGATCTTCGGACAGGACCCCAACTGGGGACGGATCCTCTCCGCAGTGGGCACCACTGAGGCGGAGTTCGACCCCACCACCATCGACGTGGCCGTCAACGGCGTCTGGATTTGCCGCGCCGGCGGCATCGGCGAGGACCGCGACGAGGTGGACCTCTCCGGCCGTGAGGTGGAGGTCGTCATCGACCTCAAGGCCGGTGAGGCCGAGGCCACCATCCTCACCAATGACCTCACCCACGACTATGTCCACGAGAACAGCGCCTACTCCAGCTGAGGCGCCTGCACCGAGTCTGAGAGACCATGACTGAGAAACCCTCCCTGAAGCCGCGGCAGACAGATCCCCTGGCCGACGCCGGCGAGAAGGCCGCTGTGCTGATCGAAGCGCTGCCCTGGATCCAGAAGTTCGCCGGCGAGACCATCGTGATCAAATATGGCGGCAACGCCATGGTCAACGATGAGCTGCGCCGCGCCTTCGCCGAAGATGTGGTCTTCCTCCGTCATGTCGGGGTCAACCCGGTGGTCGTCCACGGCGGAGGTCCGCAGATCAACGCCATGCTGGAGACTCTGGGCATCGAGTCCGAGTTCCGTGCCGGACAGCGGGTGACCACTCCGGAGGCTATGGACGTGGTGCGGATGGTGCTGACCGGGCAGGTCAGCCGGGAACTGATCGGACTGGTCAACTCTCACGGTCCCTACGCCGTCGGGCTCTCCGGTGAGGACGCCGCCCTGCTGCGTGCCGAGCGCAAGAAGGCCCAAGTCGACGGCCAGGACGTGGACCTCGGACTGGTCGGTGAGGTCACCGGCGTCCGGGCAGAGGCGGTGCAGGACCTGTTGGCCGCCGGACGGATCCCTGTGATCTCCACGATCGCCCCAGAGTTCGTCACCGCGGAGGGCGGTTCCGCTCAGCCGACCGGCGAGGTCCTCAACGTCAACGCCGATCTGGCCGCCGCCGCCGTCGCCTCGGCACTGGGCGCGGCCAAGCTGGTCATGCTCACCGATGTGGAAGGCCTCTACGCGAACTGGCCGGATAAGTCCTCGCTGATCTCCTCGCTGAGCGCCTCAGACCTGAAACAGATGCTCCCCACTCTGCAGTCCGGCATGATCCCCAAGATGACCGCCGCGCTGACCGCTGTGGAGGAGGGGGTCCCACGGGCTCACATCGTCGACGGCCGTGCCCCGCATTCGATGCTGTTGGAGATCATCACCACCGAAGGCGTCGGCACCCAGGTGGTGCCCGACGGCGAGGTACCCACGCAGACCAAGGAGGAACGATGAGTTATCCGGACCTACTGGGGCTCGAGAAGCTTGATGCCGTGGACTCGTGGGAAGAACGTTATGAGAGCTCGCTCATGGGTGTCTTCGGGACCCCGCAGGAACTGCTCGTCGCAGGGCGCGGTTGCTGGGTCACCGACTCCCGGGGAAACGAGCTGCTGGACATGCTCGGCGGCATCGCCGTCAACGCCCTGGGGCACAATCACCCTGCCCTTACCGGGGCGCTTGCCGAACAGCTCAAGACACTGGGACACATCTCGAACCTGTTCACCTCGGTGCCGCAAATGCGACTTGCCGAATTGCTGCTCAACGCGGCTGACGCTCCCGAAGGCTCCAGCGTCTTCTTCGCCAACTCCGGCTCGGAGGCCAATGAGGCGGCGCTGAAGGCGGTGCTTCGTCATCGGAAGGACACTGGGAAGTACCGGATCCTCGCCCTGGAGGGCGGCTTCCACGGGCGGACTGCAGGGGCGCTGTCCCTGACGCACAAACCTGCCTTCCGTGAGCCCTTCGGCCCGCTGATCGAGGGCATCGACTTCCTCCCTCCCGATGACCTCTCGGCTCTGGAGACGGCGCTGGATGAGGACGTGGCCGGGATCTTCCTGGAGCCCATCCAGGGCGAGGCCGGGGTGCGGCCGCTGAGCGCCGAGTACCTGCTGCGCGCCCGGCAGCTGGCCTCGCAGCACGGAGCCCTGCTGGTCCTCGACGAGGTGCAGACCGGCATCGGACGCACCGGTGACTGGTTCCGCCACCAGGGTGTCAGCCGAGAGCTGGCCGAGTCCGGGGCAGACGGCGTCGTGCGTCCCGACCTGATGACGCTGGCCAAGGGGCTGGGGTCCGGCGTGCCCATCGGGGCACTGGTCGCCTTCGGTCAGCAGGCCTCCGGTCTGTTGGGCGCCGGGCAGCACGGCTCCACCTTCGGCGGCAATCCGCTGGCCGCCCTGGCCGGTCAGGTCACCCTGGAGACCATCGCCTCCGAGGGCTTGCTGGAGAACGCCCAGAGGGTCGGCGCCCGTCTGGCCGCCGGGCTGGGTGAGCTGGAGGCCATCGCCGAAGTCCGTCAGTACGGCCTGCACGTGGGGGTGGACCTGGACCCGGCCGCCTTCGCCGCCGAGGCGCCGGCCAAGGAACTGGTCGGCATCGCCCGCGAGCAGCAGCAGCTGATCATCAACGCCACCGGGGAGCACACGCTGCGCCTGGCCCCACCGCTGATCCTCAGCGAGCAGGAGGCCGATCTGTTCCTCACCCGCATCGGCGCCGCTGTGCGCCACCTCCAGGAGGCCTGAAGCATGAGCACACGTCATTTCCTCACCGACCTCGATCTCAGCGCTGAGGAGCAGGACCGAGTCCTGAACCTCGCCGCCTGGATGAAGAGAAATCCGTATGCGATCAAGGCGCTGGAGGGGCCGCAGACCGCGGCGGTGATCTTCGACAAGACCTCCACCCGGACCCGCGTCTCCTTCGCCGCGGGGATCGCAGCGCTGGGCGGCAATCCACTGATCATCAACCCGGGGGAGTCCCAGCTGGGGCATAAGGAGTCCATCGCTGACTCGGCGCGGGTCTTCGAACGGCAGGTCAGTCTGATCATCTGGCGGACCTACGCCCAGGCGGGTTTGGAGGAGATGGCTGAGCACAGCGCCTCTCCGGTGATCAATTCACTCAGCGATGACTACCACCCCTGTCAGCTGCTGGCCGACCTGCTGACCGTGCGCGAACAGGTGGGCTCCCTGCAGGGCAGGAAGCTGGCCTATCTGGGGGATGCGGCCAACAACATGGCCAACTCCTACCTGCTGGCCGGTGTGACCGCCGGGATGGATGTGCGCATCGCCGGTCCGGAGGGCTATCTGCCCGAGGAGCGGATCATCGGCGCCGCCGAGGACCGGGCTGCGCTCACCGGCGGGCAGGTCACCATCACCACCGATCCCTCCGTGGCGCTGGCCGAGGCCGATGTGGTCGCCACCGACACTTGGATCTCCATGGGTCAGGAGGACGAGAAGGAGCAGCGCATGCAGCTCTTCGGCGACTACCGCGTGGATACAGATGCCATGGCCAAAGCTTCGCCGCAGGCTGTGGTCCTGCACTGTCTTCCGGCCTATCGCGGCGCGGAGATCACCGCCGAGGTGCTGGACGGCCCCCAGTCGGTCATCTGGGACGAGGCGGAGAACCGGCTGCACGCCCAGAAAGCCCTGATGGCCTGGCTGCTGGTGGAGTCCGGCCGCGCTGACGAGCAGACGGTGGAGCTGGTGCGTGCTGCGGAGCGCTCCGCCGCGGAGGCGGCCTGATGGGACCCACCACCAAGACTGCCCGTCATGCCAAGATTCGGGATCTCATCACCCGTTCGAGCATCCGCTCTCAGGCGGAGCTGGCCGATCGGCTGGCCGAGGAGGGCGTGAGCGTCACACAGGGCACCCTCTCTCGCGACCTGGTGGAGATCGGTGCTGCGCGGGTGCGTGGGTCCGAGGGGACGCTGATCTACGCGGTGCCCTCAGACGGTCCGGAGCGTGAGCTGCAGGCGGATCAGACCGAGGCCTCGACCACAGCCCGGCTGGTGGCTCTGTGCCGAGACCTGCTCATCTCAGCCGAGGCCAGTGCGAACCTGGTCATCCTGCGCACCCCTCCGGGGGCGGCGCAGTTCCTGGCCAGCGCCGTGGATCATGCCGGGCTGAAGGACGTGCTGGGTACGATCGCCGGCGATGACACCATCATGCTGGTCACCGCGGATCCCAATGGGGGAGAGACGGTGGCGGAGCGCTTCAGCGGCTTCGCCGAAGGCCGCGCCGCCTGAACCTCAGCGGTCGCGCAGACGGCGCTGCTGCGTCTTGGCGGAGACGCCCAGGCCCACCAGTCCGCCGCCCACAGCGATGAAGATCAGGCGGGTCCACTCGGGCAGCGTTCCGCCGTCGGCCAGGGTCACACCGAGGAAGATCACGGCGATGCCGGAGACGAAGCAGAGCAGAATGGCGCCGCTGGACATCTTCACGGTCAGGCCTTCTTCCGGTTCGCATCCACCACAGTGCGCATGTTCTCCAGGCCGAACATGTCGATGACGGCATAGGCGTTCTGCGGACCGAGCTCGACGTCGGCGCCGGCCTGCAACAGGGCGGCGGTGATCTCTTCGTTCTGACGGAAGACGGCGCAGGAGAGCGCGGTCTGGCCGCGATCGTTCATCCGGTCGACGTCGACGCCGCGCTCCAGCAGCCCGCGGACCAGATCAGCGTGGTCGTTGTACGAGGCCAGGATGAGCAGGGAATCCCCCTTGGAATTGGTGAGGTTCACCGGGATGCCCTGGTCGATCAGGCTCAGCAGCTCCTCGGACCGGCCGGCGCGCGCCAGATCGAACATCGAATTGAGGAACTCGAGCTGTTCATCGGTCAGCTCCGGGGGCCCGTCCTGGGCAGGGTCATGTGCCATGTGCTCTACCTTACCGAGCGATACCCTGGGGGGACAGCGGCGAAATGTGTGAGTATGCATAGCGCTGAATATTTATGTAGACTCGCGGCTGAGCCCACACTTCCACCTGCTCAGACAGCACAGATCTCTCAAGGAGCCTGCAGTGACCGATCGCATCGTTCTCGCCTATTCCGGCGGTCTCGACACCTCTGTGGCCATCGGCTGGATCGCCGAGGCCACGGGCGCCGAAGTCGTCGCCGTCGCCGTCGACGTCGGACAGGGAGGCGAGTCCCTGGAGACCGTCCGTCAGCGCGCCCTGGACTGCGGCGCCGTCGAGGCCTATGTGGCAGATGCCCGCGATGAATTCGCCGAGGCGTACTGCATGCCCACGCTGAAGGCCAACGGACTCTACATGGACGCCTACCCGCTGGTCTCAGCCATCTCCCGGCCGATCATCTCCAAGCACCTGGTGGCCGCCGCCCAGCAGTTCGGCGCCACCACGGTGGCCCACGGCTGCACCGGCAAGGGCAACGACCAGGTCCGCTTCGAGGTCTCCATCCAGACCCTCGGCCCGGAGCTGAAGTGCATCGCCCCGGTGCGCGACCTGGCCCTGACCCGTGAGAAGGCCATCGAATACGCAGAGAAACACAACCTGCCGATCGAGACCACCAAGAAGAACCCCTTCTCCATCGACCAGAACGTCTGGGGCCGCGCCGTGGAGACCGGCTTCCTCGAGGACATCTGGAACGGTCCCACCAAGGACGTCTACGACTACACCGAGGACCCCGCCTTCCCGCCGGCCCCCGACGTCGTCAACATCACCTTCGACGCAGGCGTCCCGGTGGCGCTGGACGGTGAGACCCTCACCCCGCTGCAGATCATCGAGCAGCTCAACCGCCGCGCCGGTGCCCAGGGCATCGGTCGGATCGACATCGTCGAGGACCGCCTGGTGGGCATCAAGTCCCGGGAGATCTACGAGGCCCCCGGGGCCATGGCACTGATGGCCGCTCACCGCGAGCTGGAGAACATCACCCTGGAGCGCGAGCAGGCTCGGTTCAAGAAGACCGTGGACCAGCGGTGGACCGAGCTGGTCTACGACGGCCAGTGGTTCTCCCCGCTGAAGAAGAATCTGGACGCCTTCATCGATGAGACCCAGAAGTACGTCTCCGGCGAGATCCGCCTGGAGATGCACGGCGGCCGAGCCACGGTGCAGGGCCGGAAGTCCGAGACCTCCCTCTACGACTTCAACCTGGCCACCTACGACGAGGGCGACTCCTTCGACCAGGCCTCGGCACCGGGCTTCATCGACATCTACGGCCTGTCCTCCCGGACCGCCTCCCAGCGCGAGGAGCGCCTCCACGGCAAGCCGGACCTCTCCGGCCACGGCATCGGGAAGTGACGATGGCTGATCAGCAGGAGCACTCGGGAACCAACGAGGGCGCCCTCTGGGGCGGCCGCTTCGCCTCCGGGCCGGCCGATGCCCTGGCGGCGCTGAGCAAGTCCACCCAGTTCGACTTCCGGCTGGCCCGCTACGACATCGCAGGCTCTCGGGCTCATGCCCGGGTGCTGCACCGTACGGGGCTGCTGGACGACGCCGAGCTGGCCGGCATGCTCTCGGCTCTGGATCGCCTGGAGGAGGACGTGCTCTCGGGCGCCTTCGGCCCGGCCGCCTCCGATGAGGATGTCCACGGTGCCCTGGAACGCGGGCTGCTGGAGCGTGCCGGCGAGGAGCTGGGCGGCAAACTGCGCGCCGGACGCTCCCGCAACGACCAGATCGCCACGATGGGCCGGATGTTCCTGCGGGACCATGCCCGGGTCGTGGCCGCCCAGGTCACTGCGGTCATCGATGCGCTGATCACCCAGGCCGAAGCCCACCCCGAGGCGCCCATGCCTGGGCGGACCCACCTTCAGCACGCCCAGCCGGTGCTGCTGTCCCACCACCTGTTGGCCCACGCCTGGGCCTTCGCCCGGGACCTGCAGCGGCTCATGGACTGGGACGCCCGCGCGGCGGTCTCACCCTACGGCTCCGGCGCGCTGGCCGGGTCCTCGCTGGGGCTGGACCCCCAGCGGGTGGCAGAGGAGCTGGGCTTCGCCGAGGCGACGTGGAACTCCATCGACGGCACCGCCGCCCGCGATGTCTATGCGGAGTTCGCCTGGGTGGCCGCGATGGTCGGCGTCGACCTCTCCAGGATCAGCGAGGAGGTCATCTTCTGGGCTACCAAGGAGGCCTCCTTCGTCACCCTGGACGATGCCTTCTCCACCGGAAGCTCGATCATGCCGCAGAAGAAGAACCCCGACGTCGCCGAACTGGCCCGCGGGAAGTCCGGCCGCCTCATCGGTGACCTCACCGGCCTGCTGGGGACTCTGAAGGGCCTGCCGCTGGCCTATAACCGGGATCTGCAGGAGGACAAGGAGCCGCTCTTCGACGCTGTGGACACCCTGGAGCTTCTGCTGCCGGCGGTCTCCGGGATGATCGGCACTCTTGAGTTCCACACCGAGCGCATGGCTGAGCTCGCCCCGCGCGGCTTCGCGCTGGCCACCGACATCGCCGAATGGCTGGTCCGCCAGGGGGTGCCCTTCCGGGTGGCCCATGAGCTGGCCGGTGAGGCCGTGCGGGCGGCCGAGGCCCGCGACGTGGAGCTCTGGGATCTCACCGATGAGGAGCTCACCGGCATCTCTGAGCACCTGACTCCTGCGGTCCGCACGGTCCTGAGCACCTTCGGCTCGCTGAACTCGCGCTCCTCCCGGGGCGGCACGGCGCCGCAGGCGGTGGCTGAGCAGCTGGCCGAGCTGAAGCGTCAGCTCGAGCCCATCCGCGCCTTCGCCGAGTCTCGCGGCAGCAACGTCGGGCCCGACTCGGTCAGCTGAGGACCGGCTCTTCCGTGGCCTCCACCTCCGGTGCGGCACGCCGGGCTTCGTCGAAGGCCCGGCGGCGCCGTGCCGCGGTGGGGGCCCTGGGCGCCTTGCTGCTGGTGCTGATGATCATCGTGATGATCCGCAGCATGGCAGGCCCGCAGGAGGAGCCGGAGCCGCATCCCACCGAGCTGGGCTACCCCAGTGCGCCTGAGCAGTCCGTGCCCACGCTCCCTGAGGGGGAGTGGGAGACGGTGGCCGCCGTCCCGCTGGCGGATCTGCCGGATCCCGGCTGGGTCCAGGAGGTCTCGGAGGAGAGCGGGATCCCCTCCCGCGCGGTGGAGGCCTATGCCGGGGCCGCGTTGCGCGTCGCCCAGGAGGACCCGGACTGCGGAATCGGGTGGAACACTCTGGCCGGCGTCGGGCAGGTGGAATCCGCCCACGGGTCATACGACGGCGCCCGGATCGGTGAGGACGGTGTGGTGGACCCTCCGGTGATCGGTGTGCCGCTGGACGGTTCTGAGGGCCTGATGGAGATCCCTGACACCGATGGTGGGGAGCTCGACGGCGACGAGGAGTGGGACCGCGCCGTAGGTCCCATGCAGTTCATCCCCACCACCTGGCGCCACTGGGCCCAGGACGGGAACCTGGACGGCGGCGCTGATGTCCATCAGTACGACGACGCCGCCCTGACCGCTGCGGTCTATCTCTGCGCCTCCGGTGAGGACCTCACCACCGATCACGGGTGGAACGATGCCGTGACCGCCTATAACCAGTCGGTGGAGTACGCCAACGACGTCGCCCGCCACGCCCAGGAGTACGCTGACTCAGCGGTCGGCTGATGGGGCCCGGGCGTCCCGGCTATGAGGTGACCAGGCGCAGCAGCGCATCTACGCAGGCTTCGATCTCCCATTCGGGGTGGACGGTCAATCGCTCGATGCTCAGCGTCACGGCTGCTGAGAGCATGGCCGTCGCTGCGATCTCCAAGGTGGGCCCCGGCGTCGTCGGTCCCGCCTCAGCCTCCTCCAGACGTTCGATGCGCCCAGCCAGCAGCTGGACGATGGCTGCCTTCTCCTCGTAGAGCTGACTGCTGCTGTCGCCTTCTCGCTGAGCCAGTGCGAAGGCCACCAGCCCGGTGAAGGAGGGGAATTCTCCGAGGAACCGGCAGGCGGCCCGCAGCTGAGCTCGGAATGCCTCGCGCGGACTGCTGCCCTGATCCTGCTCGATGGCATCCATCAGCGACTGCAGCTCGGTCGCACCGTGGACCAGCATCTCCCGGACCAGGTTCTCCTTGGACCCGAAGTGGTAGTACACCGAGCCTTTGGCGACATCGGCCGATCGAGCCAGCTCGTCGACTGTATGGTCCTGGACGCTGCGGTGGTCATCCAGGGCCATCATGGTGTGCAGGAGCTTCACCCGGGCAGATGCCTTGGGATGTGCAGGCGGGGCAGGGCTCACGCGTCCTCCTCGATGGGCGGGTGCAGGCGTTTCAGCGTCCACATCCTATTCTTCCGGATGGCCACCAGCAGCACGGCCAGCCCGACGGCCGTGGCCGCACCCAGGGCACCGAGGCTGCTGAGCACCACGGAGGTGTCCGCGCCATAGATGGCATGTCGCAGACCGTCCACCACATAGGTCAACGGAAGCATCGGGTGGATCGACTCCAGCGGTCCGGGCAGCGATTGGCTGGGGAACGTGCCCCCGGCGGCCACCAGCTGAAGCACCAGCAGGATGATGGCCACGAATTTGCCTGGGTTGCCCAGCAGTGCCACCAGGCCGTGGACCAGGGCTGAGAAGGCCGCAGAGGCGGCCAGCAGCACCAGCAGCGCCAGTCCCGGATGAGCAGGCTCCAGGCCCAGGCCCAGAGTGACGGCTGAATAGAGCAGCAGGCTCTGCACCGCTGACAGCGCCAGGAACGGCAACCAGGAGCCGAAGGCCACAGCCGCGGTGGAGGCGTTGGAGGCAACGGCTCGCGGGGAGAAGGGCCTGAGGACCTGGAGCATCACCAGAGCACCGATCCATAGAGCCAGGCCCATGAAGAAGGGAGCCATTCCGGCGCCATAGGAGCCGGCTTCAGCCTGGGCGGACTGTGTGATGT
Organism: Nesterenkonia lacusekhoensis; assembly: GCF_017876395.1. Lineage (NCBI taxonomy): Bacteria > Bacillati > Actinomycetota > Actinomycetes > Micrococcales > Micrococcaceae > Nesterenkonia > Nesterenkonia lacusekhoensis. Next base: position 816,806 of record NZ_JAGINX010000001.1, read on the forward strand.
TGAGCGGATTGCCGATGACGCTGCTGGTCTGCTCACGCTCCTGCTCATCGGGGGAGGGGACCTCTTCGGCGCCGCTGCCCAGCTCGGAGGCCAGTTCGCCGCTGCCTTCGCTGAGCTGTTCGGTGCCCTCCAGCGCCTCGCCCAAGCCGTCGTCGAGCTCCGCGGCTCCTTCTTCCAGCTCCCCGGTGCCCTCGGAGAGTTCGCCGGCGCCCACTTGGAGCTGTCCGACGCCCGCGTCGGCCTCCTGGGTTCCCTCCGAGAGTTCTCCGGCGCCTTCGGCCAGCGAGTAGGAGGCTGATCGTGCCTCGCCGAGCCCGTCGGTGAGTGCGGGGAGAGATTCGGCCATCTCCGAGGCTCCCCCGTGCAGTTCGGAGGCCCCGCTCTGGAGCTCGGAGGCCCCGTCGGCCACGCCGCGGGATCCCTCGGCCAGCTGATCCACAGAGTCCTGTGCGCCCTCGAGATCGCCTCGGACCTCCTGGGCGCGGCCCACCAGTTCGCTCTCCTCGAGGATCGGCGTCAGCTCAGCGGCTGCCTCCTCGGCCTGCTCCTCGGAGATGATCCCTGCCTCGACAAGCTGCTGGACGCTCTCTCCGGTGCGCTGTGCGGCGGCCTCTTCATACTCGGAGAGCACGTCGAGAGCGGCCTGAGAGGCTCCGGCGAGCTGTTCGTTGCCCTCGGCCACGCTCTCAGCTCCGGAGCTGAGCTCTCCGAGGCCTTCGTGGAGCTCCCAGGCCCCTCCTGCGAGCGCGCCGACACCCTCCTGGAGGTCGCCGGCACCGTCGTCCAGCTCGGCGATACCTTCGAAGAGTTCCCAGGAGCCTGCGCTGAGCTGTCCTGCGCCCTCATCAAGATCCTGTGTGCCGCTGCGGAGGGTGGCCAGAGCGTCGTTGAGTTCGCCTACGCCATCGTTCAGCTCGGAAGCACCCTGGCTCAACTCCCCGGAGCCGTCGTGGAGCTCCACCAGTCCTGATTCGAGGTCGTGGGCGCCGTCCTGCAGATCCCCGGCGCCGTCGGCGGCCTCTTCGAGCTGCTGGTGGATCTGCCCGAAGCCGGTGAGCATCTGGTCTGCGGCCTCTCGGCCGACCTCTTCGGAGACCGACTCGTGCAGCTCAGCGGCCAGCACGTCCAGGATGCTTGAGAGCAGGTAGTTGTTGGCCTCATTGCTGATGATCTCGATCTGGGCCTGCTCCGGATCCTCCAGCTCTGCCGGGGACGCCAAAGACGCTGAGAAGTCCTCGGGGATGACCAGTGCAAACTGATAGTCCCCCCGGGAGGTGCCCTGTTCGGCCAGCTCACGCTCTGAGACCACCTGCCAGCCGAAGGACTCGTCCTCGAGCAGGTCATCGACGACGTCATCACCGATGACGCGGTGCTCGCCGTCGAACTCGGCGCCTTCGTCCAACGTGACCAGGGCGGCGTCGACGTTGTCCATGTTCCCGTAGGGGTCCCAATTGGCGTACAGATACACCGCGGCGTACAGCAGAGGGATCAGAGCGAGCCCGACCACTGTCTTGATGGGGTCGAAGCCGCTGGTCAGCCGCTTCCACTCCGCGCGGGGCAGCGTCTTCAGGCTCATCGGAGGACCTCCTGGGCGACGATGGCCAGCACAGTGCGTCCGTCGGGCTCCGCGACCTGCTCGAGCGTCTCGGAGAGCTCCTCGCCGGAGATGTCGTGGCGGTCGGGCGAGTCCATCACGGCGAGCTCGACCTGCGGGTCGGTGAAGGTGAGCTCAGTCATCAGCCACAGGCGCAGGTCGGAGGGCAGCGCCTCAAGCGGCTGGTCGGCGATGTCCGCGGCTTCGTGTTCGGAGATCCAGCGGGAAGCCGAGGGGATCCGGACGCCGCGCCTGCGAGGGATGAGCCCCAGACTCTCGCTGATGAGGTCGCGGGCGCGCATGTGGTGCTCCGGAGCGGTGATCCCGGGGGAGTCGATCAGCGCTGTGCTGCGTCGCAGTCTGGCGGTGTCTGATGCCCCGCGGATCAGTACGGTGCCGGTGTGCGGCCTGGCGCGGCCGGAGCAGATCAGTGCCAGAGCCGTGCGGGCATCACCGGTGGGAGCGGTGATCTCGTGCAGAGATCCTTCGCTGACGGTGGCGCTGACGCTCTCCAGCAGGGGTGCACGGTGGCCGCGGAAGCCGACGTCCTCGAGTTCGAGCATGCTTCGAGCATACTAGACTGACTGGTCAGTTCAATAACTGGATGCTCAGGGCGTGATCCTGTGATGACATAGGTCAGGTGATGACAGAGGCGAGCCGACTTCAGAGACTCTTCGACGAACACGCCACGGTGCTGGCCCCGGCACTGCTGGGATGTGAGCTCACGGTCACGACGCCGGAAGGATCCGTCTCCGTGCGGCTCACTGAGGTGGAGGCCTACGGGGGTCAGGGAGAAGATCCGGGAGCGCACAGCTTCAACGGGCGGACCGCGCGCAACAGTTCGCTGTTCGGGCCGCCGCGGCACACCTACGTCTACCTCAACTACGGGATCCACCGGTGCCTGAATCTCGCATGCGGTGCCGAGGGTGCGGCCGGGGGAGTGCTGCTGCGCGCCGGAGAGGTGGTGGAGGGACGTGATCTCGCTGTGCAGCGCCGCGGCGGCAGGGACACCGGGATCAAGCTGCTCTCGGGGCCGGGGAGGCTGGGTCAGGGTCTGGGGATCGAGCTGAGTATGGATGCCCAGCCGGTGACCATCGGACTGCCGGCTGAGCCGGTCACCTTCGCTCTGAAGCCGCCGGCTGAACCGGTGCCTGAGGAGCGACTGCGCCATGGTCCACGGGTGGGAGTCTCCGGTGTGGGCGGCAGCGCAGAGTTTCCGTGGCGCTGGTGGATCGACGGTGACCGCAGCGTCTCGGCCTATCGCCCCGGAAAGAACGTCCCTGGCCGCTGAGGTCAGCCCCTGAGGTGGTGCCTCGGAGCACAGAAAACGGCCCGGCCTGAGTCGCAGCTCAGACCGGGCCGTCCACCTACCTTGTTGAGAGTGCTGAGCACTCTCGCGCACCTACCAGAGGAGTCTCACTGACCGCGGTCAGCAAGTGTCGGGCCTGGCAGAACCCGAGACTGTGAGAGGTCACGCCGCTGAGCGGACTCAGTGGTCATGATCCTCGTGATCATCGCCCTCGTGATCATGATCGTGGTCGTCGTGGTCCTCGTGGTCCTCGTGGTCCTCGTCGTCTCCGTGGTCGTGATCCGCATGATCGTGCTCGTCGCCGTCGGTGTCGTCGTAGTCATCCGAGACTCCTTCGACGGGGCGGCCGTCCACCGGCTCGATCTCATTGGGCACGAAATCCAACTCAGCGCTGTTGATGACCTCGAGCTCGGTCAGGTCGACCATGTGGATCTCCTGAGTCTCCGGCTCGGTGATGTAAGCGACGTCGTCCACCACGCGGATGGCCGGGCGCGGCTCCTGCCACTCCTCAGGCTCAGTCCACTCCTCGACCACGTCCAGGTGGTCGGTGTGCTCGCCCGTCTCCGGATCGATCACGTGCAGCTGGCCGTCTTCGGTCAGCACCAGTGCCTCTCCCTCGGGGCCGCGGGCCAGATTGCGGAAGTTGTAGGGCGAGCCGACGTCCACGGTGGTGATCTCGCCGGCCTCGGCATCGACCAGGGCGACCTCGGTCATCTCGCCGCCGTCCTCGTCCAGGTTGTAGTCACCCAGGAAGATCGAGGAGCCCTCGGCGGGGAAGAGGTTGCCGATCCGGGAGTATTCCTCACCGGAGTCGATCTTCTCGAAGGATTCGCCGTCGAAGACGAGCACGCCGTCCTCGCAGCCGACAGCGATCATGCCGTCCGGGCCGGCGGCCTCACCGTGCACACCGAGGCACTCCTCGCTGCGATCCACCTCATCGCCTTCGGCGTCGAGGAAGCGCGCGCCGGAGCGGTCCTCCAGCGTCTCGAAGCGGGAGCCGTCCTCTTCGACCAGCGCCACGCCGTGGTGAGCACCTTCGGTCTCGTAGGCCTCGGTCTCGATGTTCTCGGCCTCGACATCCAGGTCAGCGAGCTCCAGCGAGCGGTATTCGCCGGTGCCGTCGAAGAACAGGGTGCCCAGTCCCTCGTGAGAGACCACGTGGGCCGGTTCGGCGCCGTCGACGGTCAGGTCAGACAGGTAGGGGTCGGTGGAGTAGTAGTGGTTGTGGTCCCCATGCGGCTCGCCCCAGGTGCCGGCGTCGAGCAGGCGGAAGGACTCGCCTTCGGTGAGGAAGAAGTGGCGGCCGTCGCCGGCCGGGTTCACCCGCAGGAAGCCCTGGGCGTCGAAATCCCCGAGGCTCTCCAGGCTTGTCTCGTCGATGACGGAGACGCCGCCGTCGTAGGTGATGGCCAGGCGCGGAGACGGACCGCCCTCTTCGAAGGTCTCGCGCTCGGCGGGATCGGCAGCGGCTGCCTCCTGGGTTCCCTCGGCGTTCTCGGTGCTCTCCTCGCCTTCGGCTCCGGCATCGGCGCAGGAGGTCAGGGCGAACGCGGAGAGGAGGGCGAGTGAGGTGATGGAGTGACTCATAGTTCTCATGAGAATCATTCTCATCACAGTCTTTCGGGATTCTGCAAATCGTTCGCAACAGTGTCCGAGGCAGTGTGCGTCGGATGCGCTGAGGGCCCGGATCCGCGTGTTGGGGACCCGGGCCCTCAGTGGTCTGTGATGGCGCCTCGGCGGCGGAGGTGTCGAGGGTCGGGTGGCGAGGGTCGGGGTGGCGAGGTGTGATCGGATGCGCGCGGAACTCGGGCAGATCTCGGCGAAATGAGGGCACTATCTGATCACGCCTGGGTGCTGGGGCGCCGGAGTGATGTCCCGACGCCGCCGCTTCGGCTCCAGCGTCCGCTATCTCAGTGCCGACTGCCTTGATCCAGATGAGCCTCAGCCCTGGCGCGCCTTCAGCCGTGGGTTCTTCTTGTTGATGACATAGGTCTTTCCTCGACGTCGGACCACCTGTGAGCCGGGCTTGTCCTTCAGTGAGCGGATCGATGTGCGCACCTTCATGGCGTCCTCCTTGTGAGAATGAGTAGCATTAGCATCTGATCATACCGATTCGAGGGACAGGTGACGAATGTCTGAGGACACCCGCTCAGCCGGACAAGTCGATGCAGTGGCCGTGGTGGGGGCCTGTGTGCCCGAGCGCCAGGAGTACGCCCGCCGCCTGGCGCGTTCCCGAGACAGCGTGATGGTCCCGGCCCATCGGGTCAGCCAGAACCCCGCCGTGGTGGACCAGACCAGGGATCTGCTGCGCCGCGTGCCCGACCACGTGGGGATACTGGTGGAGTACCCCATGGAGATCCCTGCCATGGATGTGATCGCTGAGCTGGCCGGCCCTGGCGCGGAGACCCGGCTGCAGGACCTGATCTGCGTCGTCGACGTAGCCCATCTGTTGGCGGACCTGGAGGGTCAGGTGTACGTGCGCCTGCCCTTTCCTGCCGCGGAGGGAGAGGAGGACGTGGCACACTTCGCTTCCCGGGCGGAGCTGATCGTCACTCAGATCGAGTTCTCCTCCGCCGTGCTGCTGGTCAACTGGCAGCAGCTTTCGCGGCAGCGGCTCTCCCTGGTCATGGCGCTGATCAGCCACTTGAGTCCGCAGGCCAGGCTTGACCTGGTGGACCTGGACCATGGTCTGGAGGAGGCGGGGCAGGAGATCGCCGGCACGGAGCCCTACTCTGCCGAACAGACCCGGGCGGGCTGGGTCAGCCTGCTCAACCGCGATTTCGCCCCGGAGTTCCACAGTCCCGCCGTCGGTGCGCTGCGTTACGAGCAGCTGCGGCCGTTCCACCCTGGACGGCTGCATGATCTGCTCACCGAACAGCTGGAGAGCGGCGACTTCGGGCTGGTCCTGAGATCGGCGGGCTTCTGCCGCTTGGCCACCCGTGCCCACGTCACCGCCCGGTGGGAGCAGGTGGGGACTCAGTTCTCGCTGACGCCGCTGGCCTTCGACCACCAGCTGGGGGAGGCCGACGAGCTGCTGGCCATCGGCCAGGAGCTGGCATTCATCGGGCTGGGCCTGGACGTCGAGGCGCTGCGGCAGGCATTGGACTCGGCGGCTCTGACCGACGCCGAGCTGTCGGCCGGTCCCGGACTGTGGGCTACCTTTCCCGACGTCTTCCCCGAATGGCGCGCCATCGACGGGTAGTCGGGCCACCGGCAGATAGACGAAAGTCATATCGCGTTCATCTGATCGGGGGTAGACTCTATGGTCATCCGATTTCAGACATGAGAGCCGCACTGCTTGATGAGTGACACCACGATCGCCGCCTCAGATGTACCCGTCCCGCCGCTGGAGGGAGGAGTTGAGGAAGAGCGCGAATACGTCGGCCTGCTGTACAGCAGGCTCGATGAGCTGCGCGCCGAGAAGGAGGAGCAGCTCAGTCGAGTCCGCGGCAGCGGTGCCGTAGGAACTATGCAGAACGTCTCCGAGCGTGACGCCTTCGCGACGATGTACGAGGACCGACTGGCCCAGCTCAACGCCGTCGACGACCGCCTGGTCTTCGGTCGCCTGGATCTGGACTCCGGCGAGTGCCGGTACATCGGGCGCATCGGCCTGACGGACCAGCACCAGCAGCGGCTGATGCTCGACTGGCGCGCCCCCGAGGCCGGAGTCTTCTATCAGGCCACCGCCTTCGAACGTCAGGGTGTGCGCCGACGTCGTCACCTGCTGCTCAAGCGCCGTGAGGTCCAGGGTGTGGAGGATGAGGTCCTGGACGCGGACCTGTTGGACGAGGACACCGAGAACCACGGCGACGGCGCCCTGCTGGCCGCGCTCAAGGCGCGCCGCACCGGTCAGATGGGCGACATCGTCGCCACCATCCAGGCCGAGCAGGACCGCATCATCCGTGCCGATCTTCCTGGGGTCATGGTGGTCCAGGGCGGCCCGGGCACCGGGAAGACCGCTGTGGCGCTGCATCGGGCGGCATACCTGCTCTACAGCCACCGGGAGCGGCTGAAGTCCGCCGGCGTGCTGATCGTGGGGCCCAACTCTACGTTCATGTCCTATATCGACCGCGTGCTGCCCTCTTTGGGGGAGACCGGTGTGGTCATGTCTTCCCTGTCCGAGCTGTACCCGGGCGTGCGCGGGATCGAAGAGGAGGACCCGCGCGTCGACGAGATCAAGGGTCGCCTGGACTGGACCCAGATCATCGCCGACGCAGTGGCCCACCGTCAGCGCACCATCGCCGAGCCGCGCGACGTCGTCATCGATGGGATCCGAGTCAGCGTCACCCCAGCGATGATCAATCGCGGCCGTGAGCGAGCTCGTGCCACCGGTAAGCCCTATAACGAGGCGCGCTCCACCTTCGTGAAAGTGGTGGTCAAGGACATCGCGGAGAAGCTCGAGAAGATCGTCGAGAAGCGTGCCGAGGGCAATGAGGCTGACCGCTCCTATCTGGTGGAGGATGTGCGCCAGTCCCGCGAGGTTCGGGTGCTGCTGAACATGTGCTGGATGCCGCGCACTCCGCAGAACCTGCTGGAGGACCTGTTCTCCAAGCCGGAGTATCTGGCCGACGTCGCCCCTCAGCTCACTCAGCAGGAGCGTGAGCTGCTGAGCCGCCGGAAGGGAAGTCCCTTCACCGTCTCCGATGTGCCGCTGCTCGATGAGGCCGCCGAACTGCTGGGCGATCTCGATGAGACCGCCGGCCGAGAGGAGGCTCGCCAGAAGGCTGCGCGGGACAAGGACCTGGAGAACGCGCAGAAGGCCGTGGAGAACGCCACGCCCCAGCTGGCAGAGATGGGCATCGAGGGCTTCCTCGATGCGGAGTCGGTCGCCGCCATGAACGACGAGTCCGGTCCGAGCCTCTCTGCCTCCGAACGTGCTCAGGTGGACCGCACCTGGACCTACGGCCATGTGGTCGTCGATGAGGCCCAGGAGCTCTCACCCATGCAGTGGCACGTGCTCATGCGCCGGTGCCCGCTGAAGTCCTTCACCGTGGTGGGGGACATCGCCCAGGGCTCCGCACCGTCGGCGGCCCAGAGTTGGGCTTCGGCTATGGAGCCCTTCGTGGGGGAGCGGATGCGCGTCGAAGAGCTGACCGTCAACTATCGCACCCCGCGGAACATCGTCGATCTGGCCGAGGGCATCGCCCGAGCCAACGGACTGGAGATCACCTCATTGCGCACAGTCCGTGACGGCGACTACGAGCCGGTGGTCGAGCAGGTGCGCGCAGAGGAGCTGGTCACCGCCGCACGCGAAGCCGTCGGGGCAGAGCAGGAGCGTGTCGGCGAGGGGCTGATCGCGGCCATCGTGCCCGAGCCGCTGGTGGGGCAGGTCCGCGATGACCTCGCTGAGATCCATGGCGACCGTGTCGGCAGGGGAGCGGGGTCGCTCAGCCAGGACGTCGTGGTGCTCTCGGCGGAGGAGGCCAAGGGCCTGGAGTTCGACGCCGTCGTGCTCGTCGAGCCCGCCGACCTCCTTGACGAGGCCCATGGCAAGGTCGGAAGCCTCTATGTGGCGCTGACCCGGCCGACTCATGCGCTGCATGTGGTCGCGTCCAAGCCGCTGCCTGCCGGTTTCTGATGTAACGTACCGGTGTGGCCGAGAAACACCCTGGAGAGGATGCCGTGCAGAGCAATCCCGCGCTGAACGACCAGCGTAACGATCCGAGCTTCGAGAATATCTGGCAGGAGCTGAAGTGGCGTGGACTGGTCCATGTCTCCACGGATGAGGATGCCTTGGAAGAGGCGCTGGCCGGCGATCCGATCACCTATTACTGCGGCTTCGACCCCACGGCGGCGTCTCTGCATCTCGGCCATCTGGTCCAGCTGCTGACGATGCGTCGCATCCAGCTGGCCGGCCATCGACCCCTGGGCCTCGTCGGCGGCGCCACCGGGCTGATCGGGGATCCCCGGCAGACCGGAGAGCGCGTACTCAACACTCCGGAGATCATCTCGGGCTGGGTCGACAGCCTGCAGGACCAGGTCAAGCACTACATCTCGTTCGAGGGAGACAACGCCGCCCGCATGGTCAACAACCTCGACTGGTGGCAGGGCGTCGGTGCCCTGGAGATGCTCCGTGACATCGGTAAGTACTTCCGCGTGGGCACGATGACCAAGAAGGAGATCGTGGCCAAGCGCCTGAACTCCGATGAAGGCATCTCCTACACCGAGTTCAGCTACCAGATCCTGCAGGGCTACGACTATCTGCAGCTGCATCGCGACTACGGCTGCACTCTGCAGTTCGGCGGTTCGGACCAGTGGGGCAACATCACCTCGGGCACTGAGCTGGTGCGCCGTGTGGAGAATGACCATGTGCACGCCCTCGGCACCCCGCTGATCACCAACTCTGACGGGACCAAGTTCGGCAAATCCGAGGGCAATGCCATCTGGCTGGACTCGCAGCTGTGCTCGCCGTACACCTTCTACCAGTTCTGGCTGAACCAGGCCGATGCCGATGTGATCGACCGGCTGAAGGTCTTCACCTTCCGCAGCCGCGAGGAGATCGAGTCCGTGGCTGAGGCCGTGCAGAACGAGCCCTTCCGCCGTGAGGCACAGAAGACCCTCGCGTGGGATGTGACGTCGCTGGTCCACGGTGAGGAGGCCACCCGTAAGGTGATCGCCGCCTCGGAGGCGCTCTTCGGGAAGGGCGAGATCAGTGAGATCGACCGGCCCACCCTGACATCGGTGGCCGCTGAAGTTCCTTTCGCTGAGGTGCCGGCAGCTGAGGCGACCGCCGTGAAGCTGCTCGTGGCCACGGGGTTGGTGGCCAGCAATGGAGAAGCGCGCCGGGCGATCAAAGACGGCGGCGCCTCGGTGAACAACCAGAAGGTCCTCGACGGCGAAGCGGTCTTGGATGAGGCCGACTGGCTGCATGGCGAGTACGTGCTGGTGCGCCGTGGCAAGAAGAAGCTGGCCGTGGCCAAGAGGGTCTGAACTCGACCCTCGAGGACTTCGTCGTCCCAGGTCAGACCGGGTTCTTCGGATGGCAGAGGAGTGACTGAGGTCACCGCTGATCGGGTTTGCGCGGCCCACAGCGATTGTGTAAAGTATTCATCCGTGCCCAGGGCGCATGGCTGAGAGGCCAGGCCGATCGGAAAAGCGAAATGCGGACTGATCAGCTTTCCTGGTACGATTTATCAGCAGTTTTGCTGCGTTTGTTCTTTCTTATAAGATATATATCTGGTCCTGCATGACGGGATGAACCGGGATTTGATTGTTCTGGTTTCTCTGGTAAGGTTATGCAGCCGGCTGGTTCGGATGAATCACTGCGGAAACGCTGATTTGACGAGCTGGTCAGGATGGACTAGAGTTGTTGATCGCGCTGAAAACGCTGCTGACGCCCTCCGGGGCCACGGAGTTGACAGCGTGAGAGACACAAGGTAAGATAGTAAAGTTTCTTCGGAGCGATCCGGAAACGAGAGCTTGTTTCTGGTGGTGCCGAGTGTGCTTGTTGCTTGAGAACTCAATAGCGTGCCAAGTTTGTTGATACCAAATTATTTATTGTTTGGTTGACATGATCCTACCACCCCCGTGGTGTGGATTGTGTATAGCCATTGATCAACGATCCGGCTTGTGTACTGGTTGTTCGTGAGGGTCCTGTTTTTCCGGCAGGGCTTGGATGACTGGTGTCTGGTCGGGTTTTTCTCTGTTTTTTAATGGAGAGTTTGATCCTGGCTCAGGATGAACGCTGGCGGCGTGCTTAACACATGCAAGTCGAACGATGAAGCCTGGTGCTTGCACCGGGTGGATTAGTGGCGAACGGGTGAGTATCACGTGAGTAACCTGCCCTTGACTCTGGGATAAGCCTGGGAAACTGGGTCTAATACCGGATACGACCAGTCACCGCATGGTGTGCTGGTGGAAAGCTTTAGCGGTTTTGGATGGACTCGCGGCCTATCAGCTAGACGGTGAGGTAATGGCTCACCGTGGCGATGACGGGTAGCCGGCCTGAGAGGGTGACCGGCCACACTGGGACTGAGACACGGCCCAGACTCCTACGGGAGGCAGCAGTGGGGAATATTGCACAATGGGCGAAAGCCTGATGCAGCGACGCCGCGTGTGGGATGACGGCCTTCGGGTTGTAAACCACTTTCAGCAGGGAAGAAGCTTTTTGTGACGGTACCTGCAGAAGAAGCGCCGGCTAACTACGTGCCAGCAGCCGCGGTAATACGTAGGGCGCGAGCGTTATCCGGAATTATTGGGCGTAAAGAGCTCGTAGGCGGTTTGTCGCGTCTGCTGTGAAAGCCCGGGGCTTAACCCCGGGTGTGCAGTGGGTACGGGCAGACTAGAGTGCAGTAGGGGAGACTGGAATTCCTGGTGTAGCGGTGAAATGCGCAGATATCAGGAGGAACACCGATGGCGAAGGCAGGTCTCTGGGCTGTTACTGACGCTGAGGAGCGAAAGCATGGGGAGCGAACAGGATTAGATACCCTGGTAGTCCATGCCGTAAACGTTGGGCACTAGGTGTGGGGGACATTCCACGTTTTCCGCGCCGTAGCTAACGCATTAAGTGCCCCGCCTGGGGAGTACGGCCGCAAGGCTAAAACTCAAAGGAATTGACGGGGGCCCGCACAAGCGGCGGAGCATGCGGATTAATTCGATGCAACGCGAAGAACCTTACCAAGGCTTGACATACACCGGACCGCCCTAGAGATAGGGTTTCCCTTCGGGGCTGGTGTACAGGTGGTGCATGGTTGTCGTCAGCTCGTGTCGTGAGATGTTGGGTTAAGTCCCGCAACGAGCGCAACCCTTGTCCTATGTTGCCAGCACGTAATGGTGGGGACTCATGGGAGACTGCCGGGGTCAACTCGGAGGAAGGTGGGGATGACGTCAAATCATCATGCCCCTTATGTCTTGGGCTTCACGCATGCTACAATGGCCGGTACAGTGGGTTGCGATACTGTGAAGTGGAGCTAATCCCTAAAAGCCGGTCTCAGTTCGGATCGAAGTCTGCAACTCGACTTCGTGAAGTTGGAGTCGCTAGTAATCGCAGATCAGCAATGCTGCGGTGAATACGTTCCCGGGCCTTGTACACACCGCCCGTCAAGTCACGAAAGTTGGTAACACCCGAAGCCGGTGGCCCAACCCTTGTGGGGGGAGCCGTCGAAGGTGGGACGAGCGATTGGGACTAAGTCGTAACAAGGTAGCCGTACCGGAAGGTGCGGCTGGATCACCTCCTTTCTAAGGAGCTGCACCCGAGTCGGGTGCGCCACTTGAGCTGCCGAATGTGTGGCTGGTGGTTTGCTCATGGGTGGAATATCAACGAATAACCCCTTTTTGTTGGGGTTCATCATGCTTGGCACCTGCTGGTGGTTAGTACGCCGTGTGCTGCTCGTTTACGGGTGGTTGTGGTTGGAACGCTTCTGGTGGGTGTTGTGGTGTGGTGTTTGGTGCGCTGTTGGGTCCTCGGGTAATAAGCCCGTGTGACTGGACCCTCTGCTTCAGGTAGCTGCTGTTCCCGTTTGTGGGTGGTGGTGATGGGGGTGGGGGTTGTTGTTTGGGAACTGCATAGTGGACGCGAGCATCTTTTGTTCTTTAGCAATTTTGTGAACGTGTAAGTGTTAAAGGGCGCATGGTGGATGCCTTGGTAGCAGGAGCCGATGAAGGACGTGGGAATCTGCGATAAGCCTGGTGGAGCTGATAACCGAGCGTTGAGGCCAGGATTTCCGAATGGGGAAACCCCGCATGCTGTTGTGGTGTGTGACCACACGCTGAATGTATAGGCGTGTTGGAGGGAACGCCGGGAAGTGAAACATCTCAGTACCGGTAGGAAGAGAAAACAAGTAAGTGATTCTGTGAGTAGTGGCGAGCGAAAGCGGATGGGGCTAAACCAATCACGTGTGATACCTGGTAGGGGTTGCGTGGTTGGGGTTGTGAGACCCAGTGTCCAAGATCTACCAGTCTTGGCGGTTGAGGTGCGGGCGTATAGACGAACAAGGTTGAGTCCTTGACCGTAGAGGGTGTGAGTCCCGTAGTTGGAATGCGTTCCGCCGGCCGATCTGGTGTTCTCGAGTAGCACGCGGCTCGAGGAATCGTGTGTGAATCTGCCAGGACCACCTGGTAAGCCTGAATACTCCCTGCTGACCGATAGTGAATCAGTACCGTGAGGGAATGGTGAAAAGCACCCCGGGAGGGGAGTGAAATAGTACCTGAAACCATGTGCCTACAATCCGTCAAAGCATGCCTGCGGGTGTGTGATGGCGTGCCTTTTGAAGAATGAGCCTGCGAGTTAGTGCTCAGTGGCGAGGTTAACCCGTGTGGGGCAGCCGTAGCGAAAGCGAGTCTGAATAGGGCGTTTTGAGTCGCTGGGTCTAGACCCGAAGCGGAGTGATCTACCCATGGCCAGGTTGAAGCGCGTGTAAGAGCGCGTGGAGGACCGAACCCACCTAGGTTGAAAACTGGGGGGATGAGCTGTGGGTAGGGGTGAAAGGCCAATCAAACTCTGTGATAGCTGGTTCTCCCCGAAATGCATTTAGGTGCAGCGTTGAGTGTTTCATCCTGGAGGTAGAGCTACTGGATGGCCGATGGGCCCTACAAGGTTACTGACGTCAGCTAAACTCCGAATGCCAGTGATGTGAGAGCTCAGCAGTGAGACTGTGGGGGATAAGCTTCATGGTCGAGAGGGAAACAGCCCAGACCACCGGTTAAGGCCCCTAAGCGTGTGCTAAGTGGGAAAGGATGTGGAGTTGCTTAGACAACCAGGAGGTTGGCTTAGAAGCAGCCATCCTTGAAAGAGTGCGTAATAGCTCACTGGTCAAGTGATTCCGCGCCGACAATGTAGCGGGGCTCAAGCACACCGCCGAAACCGTGGCATTCAACGTTTGTTGGATGGGTAGGGGAGCGTCCCATAGGTGGTGAAGCCGCAGCGGAAGCTAGTGGTGGAACCTATGGGAGTGAGAATGCAGGCATGAGTAGCGAAAGACACGTGAGAAACGTGTCCGCCGAATGACTAAGGGTTCCAGGGTCAAGCTAATCTGCCCTGGGTTAGTCGGGACCTAAGGCGAGGCCGACAGGCGTAGTCGATGGATAACGGGTTGATATTCCCGTACCGGCGAAGAACCGCCCACGCGAACCCGCTGATACTAACCACCCGAAACCCACCTGAGCACCCTTCGGGGTGTGTGGTGGGCGTAGCGTGGGACCTGAAGCGGTCTAGCGAGCGTATTAACAGGTGTGACGCAGGAAGGTAGCCGGGCCCGGCGATGGTTGTCCGGGTCTAAAAATGTAGGCTGACTCTTAGGCAAATCCGGGAGTCGTGAGGCTGAGATTTGATGGGCCCTCACATAGTGAGGGATCCGGTGGTCCTATGCTGCCGAGAAAAGCATCGACGCGAGGTTCAAGCCGCCCGTACCCTAAACCAACACAGGTAGTCAGGTAGAGAATACCAAGGCGTTCGGGAGAATCACGGTTAAGGAACTCGGCAAAATGCCCCCGTAACTTCGGGAGAAGGGGGGCCATCCACGTGACGCGCATTCGCTGTGACGGGCGTGTGGTGGCCGCAGAGACCAGGGGGGTCCGACTGTTTACTAAAAACACAGGTCCGTGCGAAGTCGTAAGACGATGTATACGGACTGACTCCTGCCCGGTGCTGGAAGGTTACGAGGAGGAGTTAACCCTTTCGGGGGTGAAGCTCTGAATTTAAGCCCCAGTAAACGGCGGTGGTAACTATAACCATCCTAAGGTAGCGAAATTCCTTGTCGGGTAAGTTCCGACCTGCACGAATGGAGTAACGAGACCCCCGCTGTCTCAACCGTGAACTCGGCGAAATTGCAATACGAGTAAAGATGCTCGTTACGCGCAGCAGGACGGAAAGACCCCGAGACCTTTACTATAGCTTGGTATTGGTGTTTGACATCACTTGTGTAGGATAGGTGGGAGACGTTGAAGCGGTCACGCCAGTGATCGTGGAGTCGTTGTTGAAATACCACTCTGGTGTTGTTAGGCATCTAACTTCGGGCCCTGATCGGGTCCAGGGACAGTGCCTGGTGGGTAGTTTAACTGGGGCGGTTGCCTCCCAAAGAGTAACGGAGGCGCCCAAAGGTTCCCTCAGCCTGGTTGGCAATCAGGTGTTGAGTGTAAGTGCACAAGGGAGCTTGACTGTGAGACAGGCATGTCGAGCAGGAACGAAAGTTGGGACTAGTGATCCGGCGGCACCGTGTGGAAGGGCCGTCGCTCAACGGATAAAAGGTACCTCGGGGATAACAGGCTGATCCTCCCCAAGAGTTCATATCGACGGGATGGTTTGGCACCTCGATGTCGGCTCGTCTCATCCTGGGGCTGGAGTTGGTCCCAAGGGTTGGGCTGTTCGCCCATTAAAGAGGCACGCGAGCTGGGTTTAGAACGTCGTGAGACAGTTCGGTCCCTATCCGCTGCGCGCGTAGGAGATTTGAGAAGGTCTGTCCTTAGTACGAGAGGACCGGGACGGACGAACCTCTGGTGTGTCAGTTGTACTGCCAAGTGCACCGCTGATTAGCTACGTTCGGGATGGATAACCGCTGAAAGCATCTAAGCGGGAAGCCGGCTTCAAGATGAGATCTCCGTCACCCTTTGAGGTGTGAAGGCTCCCAGCTAGACCACTGGGTTGATAGGCCAGATGTGGAAGCGTGGTAACACGTGAAGCTGACTGGTACTAATAAGCCGATCACTTACACCATCATCATCCCCTTGTTTGTGGGGTGTTGTTTGAGAGCTGTGTGCTTGCGTCCACTAGGCGGTCCCCTGTCAACAAACCCCGGCACTGTTGTGTGTTGGTGGGTTCAGGGATAGTTGAATAGTGTCACCGTTTGTTGTGACCCGTTAGGTTTACCCAGCGCCCCGGTTTGGTGGGGTGTTGTGGTTGAGAGGGTTACGGCGGTCATAGCGTAGGGGAAACGCCCGGATCCCATTCCGAACCCGGAAGCTAAGCCCTACAGCGCCGATGGTACTGCACCCGTAAGAGTGTGGGAGAGTAGGTCGCCGCCGAACACACATTAGATACGAGAGCCGAGTCAGAGGATCAATGGAGATTCTCAGACTCGGCTCTCGTCAGTTAACAGGACGCCCATCCGGGGTATCCTGAGAAGCGTTCCGTCACCAGAAGGAGAACGTAGAGACCCATGGCTGCTCAGCCACCTCGTCAGCGCCGCCCACAGGGGCGCGGCCGTCCCCAGAACCCCGCACGCCCGCCGCGGTCCTCCCAGCCGCGGGCTGAGCGGGAGCGTCCGGCACACAATCCCAGAGATCTGCGCCGCGCCAACAGCGAGGACCGTCAGAAGTCCCCGGAGATCGACGAGGACGTGACCGGCAAAGAGCTGGATCGCGACGCGGCGTCGCAGCTGACCAGCCTCACCGATACCAACCGCAAATGGGTGTCCAAGCACCTGGTGATGGCAGGGCGACTGGTGGACATCGAGCCGCAGCTGGCCTTCGAACATGCTCTGGCGGCGTCCCGGCGAGGCGGACGGCTCGGCGTCGTGCGTGAAGCTGTGGGCCTGACCGCCTACGCGGCCGGTGACTATTCTGAAGCCCTGCGTGAGCTGCGGACCTACCGCCGCATCACCGGAGACCAGACGCACCTTCCGGTCCAGGCCGACTGCGAACGCGGCCTGGGACGTCCCCAGAAGGCCATCGAACTCGCTGCCTCTCCTGAGGCGCAGAAGCTCAGCGGGGCAGTGCGCGCGGAACTGGCGATGGTCGTCTCCGGGGCGCACCAGGACCTCGGTGACATCGATTCGTCCCTTCGCGCGCTGGAGATCCCCGAACTCAACATCAATCGGGCGTTCAGCTTCTCGCCGCGTCTGTTCAGCGCCTATGCCGAAGCGCTCAGAGCTGTGGGACGTGACGAGGAGGCCCAGAAGTGGGCGCGTCAGAGCCATGTGGCGGAGAAGGCGCTGGGCGTCGGTGCCTTCGAAGATCCGGACATCATGGACTTCGACGACGAGCCGGCGGAAGTGCCGACGGTCAAGGAACTTCTGGGCAAAGGCCCCGTCAGCTCGGGTGAGGACGCATCTGCTCCCACTGCGGAGTCCGCCGCGTCTGCCGTTGAGGCAGCGCCGGACGCCGAGGACGCAGCGGACGAGCAGCCCCGGGAGAGCTGATGTCCGGTGCCCTGATGGATGCCCATGACGGTGTGCTCTTCGACCTCGACGGGGTCCTCTATGCCGGAGCCGGTGCGGTCCCCGGCGCAGTCGAGGCGGTCAGTGCTCTCAAAGATCGAGGACTGCGGTGCGCCTTCGTCACCAATAATGCCTCCCGCTCGGCTGAACAGGTCGCGGCGCACCTGACGGAGCTGGGCATCCCAGCGCAGCCCCACGAGGTCTATGGGTCCGCGCCTGCGGGCGTCCGTCTCATGGCCGAACACGTTCCTGCCGGTTCCACAGTGCTGGTCACCGGCAGTTCCTACCTGCGCGGACTGGTCCAGGACGCGGGCTTCACTGTGGTGGAGGATGCGTCGCAGGGCCCGACGGCGGTCATCCAGGGCTTCGACCCGACGGTGGGATGGGAAGATCTGGCCCAGGCCGCCTACGCGATCAACGACGGCGCGGCCTGGTTCGCCACCAACGTGGACCTGAGCATCCCCCGGGCGGAAGGCATCGCGCCCGGCAACGGCGCGCTGGCCGCAGCCATCAGCTGTGCCACGGGACAGCAGCCCCAGGCCGCGGGGAAACCTGAGCCGGTGCTCTTCCAGCAGGCGGCAACCGGTCTCGAGCTCTCCGCGCCGCTGGTGGTGGGCGACCGCCTGGACACGGACATCCTCGGCGGCAATCGCGCCGCGTTCACGACCGCTCTGGTGCTGACCGGCATCGATTCGCGCGACACTGCGGCTGAGGCCGCGGCGGATTCTCAGCCTCGCTGGATCCTCCGGACCCTGCAAGACCTGTTCTCCGGGGAGCACCGATCGCTGTGACGGAACAACGGACGGGACAGGAGACGGCTCAGGAGCAGGAGTCGGTCCAAGGTCAGGAAACGGCTCAGGAGCCTGTGCAGGCCGAATCGCAGCAGATGAGTCTGCAGACGCTGGAGACACACATCCAGGAGGCCGAAGAGCTGCACCGCAGCCTCACTCGCCGCCTGGACGAGACCAGCCGGGACTGAGAGGCGGATATGGAGCGAGTCCGCCTGGACCGAGCATTGGTCGATCGTGGCCTGGTGGCCACCCGCAGCCGAGCCGCCCAGCTGGTCCGATCCGGAGCGGTCACAGTGGACAGCCAGCGCGTTGAGCGTCCCGCGCTGAAGATCAGTTCCGAGCAGAGCGTGGCGCTCAGCGAGCAGGACCCCTGGGTCAGCCGCGCCGCCCATAAGCTGCTGGGCGCCTTGGAGGCCTGCCCCGAGATCTCCGTGACCGGGACCCGCTGCCTCGATGCGGGAGCCTCCACCGGCGGCTTCACTCAGGTGCTGCTCTGGCGTGGAGCGACGCAGGTGGTCGCCGTCGATGTGGGACATGATCAGCTGGCCGCGCCGCTGCGTGAGGATCCGCGCGTGGAGAATCATGAAGGGCTCAACCTGCGCCACCTGCAGCCTGGGCAGCTGGGGGAGCCTTTCGACCTCATCGTCGCCGATCTCTCCTTCATCTCCCTGCGCCTGATCGTGCCCGCACTGGCCCGCCAGATCCGCCCCGGCGGAGACATGCTCATGATGGTCAAGCCCCAGTTCGAGATCGGGCGGCAACGCCTTTCCCGCACGGGTGTGGTCACCAGCCCGCAGCTGCGGCGTGAAGCGGTCGCCGGCGTCGTCGACTGTGCGCTTCAGGCCGGGCTCACACTGGAGTCTGTGCACCGTTCGGCCCTGGCCGGCCAGGACGGGAACCTCGAGTTCTTCCTGCATCTGCGTCGGTCCACGGCACAGGATCCGAAGAGTCAGGATGCAGTGTCTGAGGTGGACAGTAAGCTGGGAAGCATCGCGTTCGACGACAAGGAGTAGGTGCTGATGACGAGGGAAGTGCTGGTGCTGGCCCACACCGGGCGTCACGATGCCGTCGAGGCCGCCGCCGCCGTCGTCACCCGCTTGGCCTCGGCGGGGCTGACCCCTGTGATGCTGGAGAAGGACATCGACTCGCTGGCCCGCCTGCTGGGCGATGAGTTCCAGAACACGCCGGTGGCCGTGGCCGGGCGCGAAGTTCCGCTCCAGCGCTGTGAGGTGGGCATGGTCCTGGGCGGGGACGGCTCCATCCTGCGTGCGGCGGACCTGGTCCGTGAGGCGGATCTGCCGCTGATGGGTGTGAACCTCGGCCACGTCGGCTTCCTCGCCGAGTCCGAGCGCACTGAGCTGGACGCTTCTGTGGGGTGGGTGGTCGAGCAGGACTACACCGTGGAGCGCCGGATGGCCCTCGACGTCCAGGTCTGGAACGGGGGCGAGCACGTGGGCAGCAGCTGGGCGCTCAACGAGGCCAGCATCGAGAAGCACTCCCGGGAACGGATGATCGACCTGGTCATCGAGATCGACGGTCGTCCTGTCTCGGCCTTCGGCTGCGATGGTGTGGTGATGGCGACGCCCACCGGCTCCACCGCCTACGCCTTCTCGGCCGGCGGGCCTGTGGTCTGGCCCGAGGTCCAGGCTCTGGTCATGGTTCCCATCTCGGCCCATGCGCTCTTCTCCCGGCCTCTGGTGGTGGACCCGGATTCCATCATGGCCGTGGAGGTCCTCCAGCGGGAGGATGAACGCGGCGTCCTGTGGTGCGACGGGCGGCGGTCCCTGGAGCTGCCTGCCGGCTCCCGCGTGGCGGTCACCCGCTCGGAGCGGCCGGTGCTGCTGGCACGAGTCAACCAGACTCCCTTCTCGGAACGGCTGGTGGACAAGTTCAATCTGCCCACCAGCGGTTGGCGCGGGCCCGTGGACGCCGAGAACCAGGTCTCCCACCCGATGGGGGAGGAGATCCGATGATCGAGAACGTCACCATCACCGACCTCGGCGTGATCGAACGCGCCGAGCTGCCCCTGCATCCCGGCTTCAACGTGGTCACCGGCGAGACCGGCGCGGGCAAGACCATGGTGGTCACCGCCCTGGGTCTGCTGCTGGGCGCTCGGGCCGAGGCCACCGCAGTGCGGCGCGGAGCCGATAAGGCCACAGTGGACGCCGAGGTCACCGTCGGCGCCGGGCATCACGCAGTGGAGCTGGCCCGCGAGGCCGGCGCCTGGCTGGATGACGAAGAACAGGCCCACGGCCAGCAGGCCGACCATCAGGTCCAGCTGCTGCTGGGCCGGGCCCTCAGCGCCAAGGGCCGCAGCCGAGCCAGTGTGGGTGGGCGCAGTGTGCCGGTGGCCATGCTGGGCGAGATCGGGGCGTCCCTGGTCACTGTCCACGGCCAGTCCGATCAGCTGCGTCTGAAGTCGGCCTCCGCTCAGCGTGAGGCTTTGGATCGCTACGCCGGTGAGGAGTTCGCCGCTGCTCTGGATGTCTATCGCTCCGGCTACCAGGATCTGTTGACCAAACGGGCAGAGCTGGAGGAGATCATCACCTACGAGCGCGAGCGGCGCCGCGAGGCCGAGCAGCTGCAGCAGGCTCTGGAGCAGATCGATGAGGTCGACCCGCAGCCCGGCGAAGATGCCGCGCTGAAGGAGGAGTCGCTGAAGCTGGAGAACGTGGAGGGCCTGCGTGAGGCTGCGCGCACCGCTCAGCAGGCGCTCTCCGGACCCGACGCCGCCGAGACGGCCGTGGACGCTCCCAACGCGGTGGAGATGGTCGAGGCCGCCGCCGCAGCGCTGACCGGAGTCCAGGACCAGGACCGTGAGCTCGGCGAGATCTCCGAGCAGCTCGGCTCCGTCTCCTCGATGCTCAACGATGCCGCCTCACAGCTCGGCGTCTACGCAGCCAGCCTGGACGAATCCGGCCCGGAGCGTCTGGCGGAGGTCCATCAGCGCCGCGCTGAGCTGGACCGTCTGATCCGCCTCTACGGCCCAGACATCGACGCCGTGCTGGCCTGGGCCGAGGAGTCCCGGCAGCGCCTGAGCACTCTGCAGTCGGATGCCGACCGCATCGATGAGCTGGCTGCCGAGCTCGAGAAGCTGGAGGCACAGCTCTGGGAGACCGCCGCGGATCTGCGCCGCCGCCGTGCTGAGGCGGGGGAGCGCCTGGCGGAGGCGGTCAGTGTGGAGCTCACTGCTCTGGCCATGCCTCATGCTCGGATCGTGGTGGAGGTGGCCGCGGCCTCGGAGCTGGGTCCGCACGGCGCCGACACTGTGGCGCTGCTGCTGGCTCCCCATTCGGGCTCCGATCCGCTGCCGCTGGGCAAGGGTGCCTCCGGCGGTGAGCTCTCCCGGGTCATGTTGGCTCTGGAAGTGGTGCTCGCTGCCGAGACGGACACCGGAACCTTCATCTTCGATGAGGTCGACGCCGGCGTCGGCGGCAAAGCCGCGGTGCGGATCGGAAAGCGCCTGGCCATGCTGGCCGAGCATGTTCAGGTCATCGTGGTGACCCACCTGCCTCAGGTGGCGGCCTACGCGCAGAACCATATTCGAGTCTTCAAGGAATCGGTCCCCGGAGAGGGCGAGACCGGAGGATTCACCGCCTCTGACGTCACGGCACTGGGCGAGGACGAGCGGGTCAGCGAACTCGCGCGGATGCTCGCCGGCCAGGAGGACTCCGACTCGGCCCGTGCCCATGCACGGGAGCTGATCAGCAATGCATCGGGCACCGCTCACGACTGATAGGATGGAACCCCGTGGCGCAGCGAAATAATTCACGGAACCAGAACAGCCTCCCTACTACTCGACAGATCTTTGTCACCGGAGGCGTCGTCTCCTCCCTCGGCAAAGGCCTGACCGCATCATCACTGGGGCATCTGCTCCGCGCGCGGGGTCTCTCCGTGGTCATGCAGAAGCTCGATCCCTATCTGAACGTGGATCCGGGCACGATGAACCCCTTCCAGCACGGCGAAGTCTTCGTCACCGAGGACGGGGCAGAGACCGACCTGGACATCGGGCACTACGAGCGCTTCCTGGACGAGAACCTCGATGGCCTGAACAATGTCACCACCGGGCAGGTCTACTCCTCAGTCATCGAGAAGGAACGCCGCGGCGACTACCTCGGGGACACCGTTCAGGTGATCCCGCACATCACTGACGAGATCAAGCGCCGCATGCGCCTTCCCGCCGACGAGGCAGGCGAGGACAACGCTCCCGACATCATCATCACCGAGATCGGCGGCACCGTCGGTGACATCGAGTCTCAGCCCTTCCTGGAGGCGGCCCGTCAGGTCCGCCAGGACATCGGGCGGGAGAACGTGTTCTTCCTCCATGTCTCTCTGGTCCCCTTCATCGGACCCAGCCAGGAGCTGAAGACCAAGCCCACTCAGCACTCCGTGGCCGCTCTGCGCTCCATCGGTATCCAGCCCGACGGCATCGTGCTGCGGTCAGGCCACGAGCTGCCCCAGGAGATCCGGGGCAAGATCTCCCGGATGTGCGATGTGGCCGAGGACGCAGTGATCAACTGCCCGGACGCTCCGAGCATCTATGACATCCCGCGGATCCTGCATAAGCAGGCGATCGACGCCTATGTGGTCCAGTCGCTGGATCTGAAGTTCCAGGACGTGAACTGGGAGACCTGGAACAAGCTGCTCAACACCGTCCACCACCCGGATCACGAGGTGGAGGTGGCTCTGGTCGGCAAGTACATCGATCTGCCCGACGCCTACCTCTCCGTGACGGAGGCGCTGCGGGCAGGCGGCTTCGCCCACAACGCCAAGACCAAGATCCGCTGGGTGGCCTCCGACCTCTGCGCTTCCGAAGAGGGCGCGGCCAAGGCGCTGGACGGGGTGGACGCGATCTGCGTGCCCGGCGGCTTCGGAGTGCGCGGTCTGGACGGCAAGATCGGTGCGCTGCGCCACGCCCGCGAGAACGGCATCCCCGCACTGGGCCTCTGCCTGGGCCTGCAGACCATGGTCATGGAGTACGCCCGCAACGTGGTGGGACTCCCGGAGGCCAACTCCACCGAGTTCGATCCGCAGACCCAGTTCCCGGTGATCGCCACCATGGAGGAGCAGAAGGACATCGTCGACGGCGCCGGCGACCTCGGCGGCACGATGCGTCTGGGCGCCTACGAGGCCGCTCTGGCCGAGGGCAGCGTCGTGGCCGAAGCCTACGGCACCACGCGGATCACCGAGCGCCACCGCCACCGCTACGAGGTCAACAACGCCTACCGGGAGCAGCTCTCCGAGGCAGGGCTGGTCTTCTCCGGGACCTCTCCGGACGGCACTCTGGTGGAGTTCGTGGAGCTTCCCGCCGAGAAGCACCCCTACTACGTCTCCACCCAGGCTCACCCTGAGCTGAAGTCCCGGCCGACCAACCCGCACCCGCTCTTCGCGGGACTGATCGGGGCCGGTCTGGCCCGCCGCGGCTGAGTCGAGCAGATCCGGCGACTGAACCGATGAAGGTGGAGGAGCGCTACCGACGGCTGCGTGCCCAGGTGCCCTCCACCGCCATCGGAACGGAGATCACCGACTATCTGACCCACCTGCGGATCGAACGGGGCTCCTCGGAGAACACGCTGAGCTCCTACCGCAATGATCTGCTGCGCTACGGGGCCTTCCTGCTGGAGCAGCAGATCGACGAGCCTCGGCAGATCGAAGAGGCCCTGATCGCCGAGTTCCTGCGCACGGTCAGCACAGGGGAGGACGGCGGATCCGCCATGGCGGAGCGTTCCCTGGCCCGGATCCTCGCCTCCGTGCGCGGTCTGCACAAGTACTGGGCCCAGGAGGGCCGGACCGGCCATGACCCGGCGGCCCACGTCACTGCTCCCAAGCCCACGGAGACTCTGCCCAAGGCGCTCAGCGTCGAGCAGGTCGGGCGTCTGCTCGAGGCCCCCAGCCCCGCCACCTCCCTGGGGCTGCGCGATCGTGCCCTGTTGGAGTTCCTCTACGCCACCGGAGCCCGCATCACCGAGGCCGTCTCCCTCGATGTAGATGACGTCTACGTCATCTCTCAGAGAGCGGATGCAGGGGTCCCCGGGCACCCGGAGGCGGAGGAGGACACGGGGGCTTCGGACCAGCTCGTCGTCGTCCGTGTCACCGGGAAGGGAGACAAGCAGCGCCTGGTGCCGGTGGGCACCTATGCTCAGCAGGCGATCAGCAACTATCTGACCGCCGGGCGGCCGGAGCTGGCCGACGCGGTGGCGAGGTCCTCGGCGAAGACCCGCCGGGCGCCGTCGCCGGCTCTGTTCCTGAACAAGCTCGGCGGCCGGCTCTCCCGGCAGTCGGCCTGGACCATCCTGCAGCGGCACGCGGAGGCCGCCGGCATCGAGCAGGAGGTCTCACCCCATACGCTGCGCCACTCCTGCGCCACCCATATGCTCGACGGCGGGGCCGGCATCCGGATGGTCCAGGAGATGCTGGGCCACGCCTCGGTCACCACCACGCAGATCTATACCAAGGTCACCGCTGAGGCGCTCCAGGAGCAGTACGCCTCCGCGCATCCCCGCGCCCGCTGACCTTCAGAGGCGATTCGAGCGGGGTTTGCGCCCTTATGGAGCCCAAATCGGGGTGAAAAGGGCTGAAACCCCGCTCGAATCGCCTAGAGGGAGCGTTCCGCGGGGCCGGAATAGGCGCTCAGCGGACGGATCAGCGAGTTGTCCGCACGCTGTTCACGGATATGGGCTGCCCATCCGGTGATCCGCGAGGCGATGAACAGAGGCGTGAACATCTCGGTGTCGAAGCCCATCAGGTGATACGTCGGGCCGGCGGGGTAGTCAAGGTTCGGCAGGATGCCCTTGGCCTCGTCCATGGCTGCCTCCAGGCCGTCGTAGAGGCCCATGAGCTCGTGGCGTCCGTAGTGCTCCACCATGGCGTCCAAGGCTGACTTCATCGTCGGGACACGGGAGTCCCCGTGCTTATAGACCCTGTGGCCGAAGCCCATGACCTTGCGGCCCTGGCCCAGAGCCTCCTCCATCCAGGCCTTGGCGCGGGCGGCCGCCTGGTCACGCGTCTCCTCCGGATCGATCCCGATCTCTTCGAAGGTGTGCATCACCGCCTCATTGGCGCCTCCGTGCAGCGGTCCCTTGAGCGCACCGATGGCTGCGGTGACCGCTGAGTGCAGGTCGGAGAGCGTGGAGGTCACCACGCGTGCGGTGAAGGTGGAGGCGTTGAACGAGTGCTCGGCGTAGAGGACCATCGAGACGCGGAAGGCGTCCACCACTTCGTCAGCCGCCTCCTCGCCGAAGGTCATCCACAGGAAGTTCTGCGAATAGTCCAGGTCATCACGCGGGGGCACCACGTCGAGCCCGCGCCGGCGCCGCTGATCGTAGGCGACCACAGCAGGGAAGGCGGCAAAGAGCTCCTTGGCCTTCCTCAGTTCGGCCTCGGGGGAGGAGTCCCCGGCCTGCGGATGGTTCGCCCCCAGGACTGAGACCGCCGTGCGTCCCACATCCATGGGATGACAGTCTGTGGGCAGCAGGTCGATGGCCGACTTCACCCGCGGATCCAGCGCCCGGTGTCTGCGTTCGAAGGCGATGAACTCCTCACGCTCCTCGGCAGAGGGCAGCTCACCGGTCCACAGCAGCAGGGCGACCTCCTCGAAGCTCAGCTCTGCAGCCAGCTGCTGCACCGGGTAGCCCCGGTAGAGCAGCGAGTTGGTCTCCGGGTTCACCTTGGACACGGCGGTGTGGTCGGCGACCACTCCTGCCAGGCCCTTATAGATCGTCTCTTCGCTCATCACTGACCTCCTCAGGTCGTGTGTTGCTGGGGTACCTCGAAATTGAAGATGCCGCTGTCGAAGGTGTTGTAGGCCTCGTAGTCGACCAGCTCGTAGAGCCGCGCGCGGGTCATCATCTGGTCCACCGCGGCCTGCTGGGTCCCCTCGCTGCGCAGGGTGTCCAGCGTGCGCTCCACAGCGCCCATGGCAGAGCGCAGCGAGGTCACCGGATAGATGATCAGCGCGACGCCGGCTGAGGCCAGCTGGTCTCGCGTATAGAGTTCGGACTTTCCGAACTCGGTCATATTGGCCAGGATCGGCACCTCGACGGCGGAGCAGACCGCCTCGAACTCCTCCACGCTGCGCAGCGCTTCCGGGAAGAGGGCGTCGGCTCCGGCGTCCACCAGGGCCTTGGCCCGGTCGATCGCAGCATCCAGACCCTCTGTGGCCCGAAGATCGGTGCGGGCCATGACCAGGAAGTTCTCGTCGCGTCGTCCTTCGGCCGCAGCGCGGATCCTCTTGGTGGCCGTCTCCAGGTCCACCATGTTCTTCCCGTCCAGATGCCCGCAGCGCTTGGGGTTGAACTGGTCTTCGATGTGGCAGCCGGCGATCCCGGCGTTCTCCAGCTCCTGCACGGTGCGGGCCACGTTCATCGGTTCGCCGAAGCCGGTGTCGGCATCCACCAACGTGGGAAGGTTGGTCAGCCGGGCGATCTGCCCGGCCCGCTGGGCCACTTCGCTCAGCGTGGTCAGCCCGACGTCGGGCAGCCCCAACTCGTTGGCCAACACCGCTCCGGAGACGTAGAGCCCGTCGAATTCCTTCTCTTCGATCAGCGGTGCGCTCAGTGGGGTGAAGCTGCCGGGGAACTGCCGAGCGGCCCCCGGGGTCAGCATCTCTCGGAGGTTTCTGCGCTTCTGTTCGGGGGTGGTCTGCGCGTAGAGCATCAGATGGCTCCTCTCATCTCGTGGGCGCTCAGAACAGTCCGGTCGGTGCCGTGGACGGGTCGATCACACCGTCGGCGGCGCGGATGTTCAGTTGGCCCAGCTCGCCGGCCTCCAGGGACTCCACACGCTGGACGACGTCGAGGAAGCGTTCGATCTCCTCCCCGGAGACCACCGGTTCGGCCAGGGCGCGGAACTTTGCGATGTACTGCTCGCGGGCGAAGGGGCGGGCACCCAGCGGGTGGGCGTCGGCCACTGCGATCTCGTCGGTGATCGTGCGGCCGTCGGTCAGCCTGACCTCCACGGAGCCGCCGAAGGCCTTCTCCGAGATGTCCGGGGTGTGGTACCGCCGCGTCCACTCCGGGTCCTCCTGCGTGGTCACCTTGTGCCAGAGGGCCACCGTGTCCTCGCGCCCGGCCCGCTCCGGAGCATAGGAGTCCACGTGATGCCAGGAGCCGTCCTGCAGCGCGACGGTGAAGATGTAGGGGATGGAGTGGTCGAGGGTCTCGCGGGAGGCGGTGGGGTCGTACTTCTGCGGATCGTTCGCCCCGGAGCCGATCACGTAGTGGGTGTGGTGGCTGGTGCGGATCAGCACCGACTCCACATTGGCCGGATCGGTGACCTCGGGGTGCTCATGGTGCAGCTTCCGCGCCAGATCGATCCAGGCCTGGGCCTGATACTCCGCCGAGTGCTCCTTGGTGTAGGTGTCCAGGATGGCGCGTTTGGCCTCGCCGACTGCCGGCAGGGACACGGTGTACTCGGCGTCGGGGCCGTCCAGCATCCACGCGATGACCCCGTCCTCGCCCTCATAGATCGGCACTGGAGAGGTCTGCCCGCGCATGGAGCGGTCCACCGCCTCCACCGCCATCTTCCCGGCGAAGGCCGGAGCGTGGGCCTTCCACGTGGAGATCTCGCCCTTGCGGGACTGGCGCGTGGCAGTGGTGGTGTGCAGGGCCTGGCCCACGGCCTGGAAGACCGTCTCGGTCTCCAGCCCCAGCAGCGTTCCCAGACCTGCCGCGGCGGAGGGCCCCAGATGGGCCACGTGATCGATCTTGTGACGGTGCAGGCAGATGGCCTTGACCAGGTTCACCTGGATCTCATAGCCGGTGACGATGCCGCGGATCAGGTCCGCTCCGGAGCGGCCGGCGTGCTGGGCCACGGCGAGGATCGGCGGGATGTTGTCTCCGGGGTGGGAGTAGTCGGCGGCCAGGAAGGTGTCGTGATAGTCCAGCTCACGCACCGCCACGCCGTTGGCCCACGCCGCCCATTCGGGGGAGGAGACAGCGTCCACGCCGACGATCGCAGCGCCGGCCCCGTGGGCGGAGACCGGGTGGTCCAGAGCCTGGGCACGGGCGGCCACGATGGGCGCCCGGTTCAGGGAGGCCACGGCCACAGAGGCGTTGTCGATGATCCGGTTGATCACCATGTCGGTGACCTCCGGGTCGGTGCTCACAGGGTCCACCGCGGTCTGAGCGATCTTCCAGGCGAGCTGATCCTCGCGCGGAAGGTTCTCTTCGCTGCGGTAGACGCGGACAGTGTGGTCGATCATGAGGGGACCGATTCCTTCCGTAGGGGGTCTTCCTGAGGGGTCTGGTTCTCAGCGGCGTTCTTGATGTAGGCCAGGCTGCGGCGCAGGTGCACGGCCGTGGCGGCTCGGGCCAGTTCGGGGTCCGCGGCGGCGATGGCGCGGCAGATGTCGCGGTGCTCGTAGGCGGATGCGGTCAGCCGCTGCGGCTCGTCCTGCGCCAGACGCCGGATGCGCACCAGATGGACCCGCAGCGACTGCAGCGCGGTGCTCAGGTACGGGTTGGCCACGGCGGCGTCCAGGGCGGCGTCGAGCTCTGCGGCCAGCCGGTAGTACTCCGAGGTGCTCGCCGGCGGGGCCCCGGCGCCCCGCTCGGCACCGGCACCCCGCGCAGCCACCGCGGCGAACTCTTCGGCCAAGGAGGTGAATGGCTCGGGCTCTGCGCGCAGCGCGGCCAGATGCGCAGCCTGGGTCTCCAGCGGGATCCGCAGCTCGAAGAGATGGTCCACATCGGCCAGGGAGATCGGGCTGACCACTGTCCCTCGTCCGGGGGCCTGGACGGCCAGGCCGGCGGCGGTCAGTCGTGAGAAGGCCTCGCGGACAGGGGTCCGGGACACGCCCAGACGTTCGGACTGCTCGACCTCTCCGAGGACGGTGTCCGGAGCCAGACGGCCCTCCACAATGTCGTCGCGCAGTGCGGTGTACGCTGCGTCACTCGCTCGCATGGCTTCAGTGTATACACAGGTTGATGCATTGACGAGGGAACGGGGACATTCCCTCAGGAATTCACGCAGCGGACACTATCTGTGTATACACCTTGGCGCTATAGTGTGATCCACATCAAGTTCTCATGCAGGAGGCAGGAGGAACTATGGCAGTCGAAGACCCAGCAGAGACCCGCCCAGCAGCCGGCAGCTACGCCGAGCTCTACGCCCGCTCCGTGGAGGACCCTGAGCAGTTCTGGCTGGAGGCGGCCCACGCTGTGGACTGGGACATCACCCCGCAGCGGGCCCTCGACGAGTCCCGGGCCCCGCTCTACCGGTGGTTCCCCGACGGACGGCTCAACCTCTGCCACAACGCGCTGGACCGGCACGTGGCCGCCGGACGCGGCGACCAGACCGCACTCATCTATGACTCGGCAGTGGCCGGAGGGGGCGCCGGTCAGGGCTCGTCGACGCAGGAGAGCTTCACCTATCGCCGGCTGCGCGACGAGGTCGCCCGTACCGCCGGAATGCTGAGCGCTCTCGGGGTGAAAGCCGGCGACCGGGTCATCCTCTACCTGCCGATGATTCCGCAGGCACCCATCGCCATGCTCGCCTGCGCGCGGCTGGGCGCGGTGCACTCCGTGGTCTTCGGCGGGTTCGCCGCCGCTGAGCTGGCTTCCAGGATCGACGACGCCGCCCCGGACGTGGTGCTCACCGCCTCCGGCGGCATCGAGCCCAGCCGTCGCGTGGAGTATCTGCCCACTGTGGCCGAGGCGGTCCGCCTGGCCGAGCACCACGTCTCCCATGTGGTGGTCAGCCATCGTGAGGGCTTCGCGCACAGCAGGGCCGAGGCCGCCGCAGGATCTGCCGCCCAGTGGCACGACTGGGAGGCTGCGCTCGCCGACGCCGAGCCCGCGGCCCCGGTGAGCGTGGCGGCCACCGACCCGCTCTACGTGCTCTACACCTCCGGGACCACCGGTCGGCCGAAAGGCGTGGTCAGAGATCAGGGCGGCACGGCGGTGGCGCTGAGCTGGTCCCTGCCGGCGATCTTCGACGTCGGCCCGGGTGACACCATCCTCACCGCCTCGGATGTGGGATGGGTGGTCGGCCACTCCTACATCGTCTACGCCCCGCTGCTGGCCGGAGCCACGACGGTGCTCTACGAGGGGAAGCCGGTGGGCACCCCCGACGCCGGTGCCTTCTGGCGGTTGGTCCAGGACCACCGCATCACCACGCTGTTCACCGCACCGACTGCTCTGCGGGCCATCCGAAAGGCGGACCCGCAGGCCGAACGGGTGGGGGACTACGACCTGAGCTCGCTGCGGTATCTCTTCGCGGCCGGGGAGCGGCTGGACCCGGAGACCCAACGATGGATCGGCGAGGCGCTGAAGGTCCCGGTGATCGACAATTGGTGGCAGACCGAGACCGGCTGGCCCATCGCAGCGAACCCGGCCGGCGTCGAGCTGCTTCCCATCAGAGAAGGATCGGCCACCCTGCCCGCGGCCGGATACCGGGTCGAGGTGCTCGACCCCTTCGGCGAACCCCTTCCGGCGGGTCAGGAGGGCAACCTCGTCATCCGTCTGCCCATGCCGCCGGGGACCCTGACCACGCTCTGGGGCGATGACCAGCGCTATATCGACTCCTATCTGACCGCGTTCCCTGGCTGCTACACCACCGGGGACTCCGGGTATATCGACCAGGACGGCTATGTCTTCGTCATGGGTCGGACCGACGACGTCATCAACGTGGCCGGCCACCGCCTCTCCACCGGGGAGATCGAGGCCGCTGTGGCCGCACATCCGGCCGTGGCCGAGTGCGCGGTGATCGGTCTGGCCGATGAGCTCAAGGGGCAGCGGCCTTCCGGCTACGTGGTGCTCAAGGCCGGCGCGCAGATCGGGGAGGAGCAGCTGCGTGAGGAGCTGACCGCCCAGGTGCGCAGCACGATCGGCCCGGTGGCCGACTTCAAAGATGTGGCCGTGGTCGGTGCTCTGCCCAAGACGCGCTCCGGCAAGATCCTGCGCAAGACGATGCGCCAGATCGCCGACGGGGAGGACTATCGCGTCCCCTCGACCATCGAGGATCCCAGGGTCATCGAGGAGCTGATGCCGGTGCTTCGGCGTGCTGCCGGGTGAGCGGTCCCAACCTTCAAGTTGGACTTGTCCCGCTATATTGTCTGAAAGATGCTGCGCGATACTCTGGTCAGGTTGCGGACCGCAGAGGAAGGCAGGAAGACGTTGACCAGCGAGCAGCCGAGAGAGCTCTTCACCATCCACGGTGATGCGATCATCGGCCCCACCGGCCGCCCCAAGCATGAGTTCCCGGTGCCCAAGGCCCTGGACGGCCACGGCCCGGCACGGACCATCGCGATGGTCAATCAGAAGGGCGGTGTGGGCAAGACCACCTCGGCCATCAACCTCGGCGCCGCCCTGGCCGAATACGGCCGGCGTGTGCTCATGGTGGACTTCGACCCTCAGGCCGCACTCTCGGCAGGACTGGGCACCAGCCCGCATGATCTGGAGACCACCGTCTACAACGTGATGATGGAGCGAGAGGTCCAGGCCCGCGACGCCATCGTCTCCACCCACGTGGAGGGCGTGGACCTGCTGCCGGCCAACATCGACCTCTCTGCGGCCGAGGTGCAGCTGGTCAACGAGGTGGCCCGCGAGCAGGTCCTCGACCGCGCCCTGCGCCAGGTCCGGGACGACTACGACGTCATCATCATCGACTGCCAGCCCTCGTTGGGCCTGCTGACCGTCAACGCGCTGACTGCTGCCCACGGCGTGGTGATCCCGCTGGTCGCGGAGTTCTTCGCCCTGCGTGCTGTGGCGCTGCTGGTCGACACCATCGAGAAGGTCCAGGACCGGCTGAACCCGGACCTGGAGGTCGACGGCGTGGTGGTCACCATGGTCGACCTGCGCACTCTGCACAGCAAGGAAGTCATCTCCCGGATCGTGGAGGCCTTCGGCGAGAAGGTCTTCGAGACGGTCATCAAGCGCACCGTGAAGTTCCCCGACGCCACGGTGGCCGCTGAGCCCATCACCTCCTATGCGCAGAAGCATGAGGGCGCCAAGGCCTACCGTCAGCTGGCCCGTGAGCTGGTGGCCCGGGGTGGGGCGCCATAGATCTGCAGGCTTCAGAGGCGGTGCCGGAGGAGGCTGAGTCCACCTCGGGCTTCTCCGTCTCCCTGGAGAACTTCGACGGACCCTTCGATCTGCTGCTGGGGCTGATCGCCAAACGGCAGATGGATGTCACCACTGTCGCCCTGTCGGCTGTGACCGACGAGTTCGTCGCCTACGTCCGCGAGCTCTCCCACGAGAAGGCGCTGGATGAGTCCTCCAACTTCATCCTGATCGCCGCCACGCTGTTGGATCTGAAGGCCGCCCAGCTGCTGCCCAGCGGAGAGGTCGAATCCGAAGAGGATATCGCCGCCCTGGAGGCTCGCGATCTGCTCTTCGCCCGGCTGCTGCAGTACCGAGCCTTCAAACAGATCGCCGGTCACATCCGTCAGGCGGCGGAGCAGAACGAGGGCCGCTTCCCGCGCCTGCCCGGCACCGACCCCCAGCTGGCCGGGCTCATGCCCGAGCTGGTCTTCAAGACCACTCCGGAAGACCTCGCCGCCATCGCGCAGAAGGCCTTCGCCCGTCCCGCTGCGGAGCCCGATGACGTCCGCCTGGAGCATCTGCACGCCCATGCGGTCAACATCCGTGAGGAGATGGAGACCATGACCGCTGCCCTGCGTGCGGCCGGGACGGTCAGCTTCTCGGACCTGGTGGCCGACGCGGCCAACCGGCTGGTCGTCGTCGTACGCTTCCTGGGCCTGCTGGAGCTGTTCCGGGACCGCGATGTGGAGCTGGAGCAGGAGACGCCCCTGGGGGAGCTGACCGTCACCTGGGCCGGAGCCCAGAGCGGAGAGACCGAGGCCCTGAGCCGTGCTGAAGGGGAGTGGAACGATGAGTGATCCGGCGCTGGAGGACCACAGCAGCAGCGAGCTGGTCGCCCACCAGGAGCACCTGGCCGCTGTGGAAGCTGTCCTGATGGTGACTGAGGAGCCGGTGACCGCCGCAGAGCTGGCCGCTGCGCTGAAGCTCTCCGAGCACCAGGTGGTCGCTCTGCTCGATGAGATCAGGCTCGACGCCGACGGGGAGAGCGGCGGACGCCAGCGCGGCTACGAGCTGCGCGAGGTGGCCGGCGGATACCGGTTCTACTCCCGGCTGGCCTACGCAGACCAGGTCTCGGCCTTCATCCTGGGCGGGCAGACCGCCCGGCTCTCCCAAGCGGCTCTGGAGACGTTGGCGATCATCGCCTACCGGCAGCCGGTGGCGCGCTCGCAGGTCGCGGCCATCCGCGGAGTCAACGTCGACGGCGTCGTGCGCACCCTGGTCCACCGGGGCCTGGTGGACACCGCCGGCACCGACCCGGTCACCGGTGCCACGCTCTACACCACCACGTCGGTCTTCCTGGAGAAGCTGGGAATCAGCTCGGTGGAGGAGCTCCCGCAGCTCTCGCCGCATCTGCCCGGGGTCGACGCCGTCGAAGACTTCGGTGAGGAGGGCCAGCTCTAGCCGTCCGG
This sequence comes from Nesterenkonia lacusekhoensis, assembly GCF_017876395.1. Lineage (NCBI taxonomy): Bacteria > Bacillati > Actinomycetota > Actinomycetes > Micrococcales > Micrococcaceae > Nesterenkonia > Nesterenkonia lacusekhoensis. The sequence goes on from NZ_JAGINX010000001.1 coordinate 850,041, forward strand.
CCTGGGAGATCGGACTGGGCCGGAGCAGAAGCGGGCCGGAGGTCGGGTCCTTCGGCCGTGACGCAGATCCTGCCCCAGGTCCCGCTGCGGCTTCGTCCCCAGCCTGCCGGGGCCGATAGACTGTCCCTCATGAATTCCCGGAAAGAGCCGCGTGCCGCGCGAGCTGCGCGCACCCCTCCACCGGGCAGCTCCGGCGGCCCCTTCGCCGGCGAGGATCCGCAGCGGATCATCCGCAGCGCTCCGCAGCGCTCCAAACCCCGGCTGAGCGAGGCCGAGCAGAACTTCGAAGCGGTCCATGACCCGGACGGCGTCCGTCTGCAGAAGGTCTTGGCTCAGGCCGGCGTGGCCTCCCGGCGCGTCTGTGAGGGACTCATCGCTGAGGGCCGGGTGGAGGTCGACGGAAAAGTCGTCGTCGAGCCCGGTGTGCGGGTGCGTCCGGAGGCCGTGACCATCCATGTGGACGGAGTGCGGCTGAGCCTGGACGTGGAGCACTGCTACGTCATGTTCAACAAGCCGGCAGGGGTGGTCACCACCCTGTCGGACCCGCAGGGCCGGCCCGCGATCAACGACTATCTCACCGACGAGATGGTCGCTGCGCGTCTGGTCCACGTCGGACGGCTGGACCGCGAGACCGAGGGTCTGCTGCTGCTGACCAACGACGGCGAGCTGGCTCACCGTCTGACCCACCCCTCCTATGAGGTGCCGAAGACCTACATGGTCGAAGTCGCGGGAGCGGTGAAGAAGTCCGTGCCCAAGCAGCTGCTGGAGGGGATCGAGCTCGAGGACGGCCCCATCGCCGCCGACAGCTGCCGGATCCTGGGCACCACCGGCAGCCGCACCATGATCGAGGTGACCCTGCACTCGGGGCGCAACCGGATCGTGCGTCGGATGTTCGACCACGTCGGACACCCCGTGCTGCGCCTGGTGCGCACCGCCATCGGCCAGATCACCATCGGAGACCAGAAGCAGGGCAGCGTGCGGGATCTGGGCCGGCAGGAGTTGGGCCACCTGCTCGAGCTCACCGCCGCACCGCAGAATCCTGCGCCGCAGCCGTCGTCACCACACGCACCTGAAGGAGGGGAGAGGCCCTGAACCCGCTGACCACCGTGCCAGAGTCCTCCCGCGAAACGCCTACGGTTCTGATCCGAGGCACCGGACTGCTCGGGGCGAGCATCGGCCTGGGCCTGCGCGCCGCCGGCCACCCGGTCCTGCTCTCAGACGTCTCCGCCACCGCCCAGCGGATCGCCGAGGACATCGGTGCCGGCACGGCGTGGAACGGCGAGGACGAGGCGGAGATCGTGATCGTCGCCGCGCCTCCGGAGTCCACCGCCGAAGAGATCGCCGCAGCCCTGTCCCATCATCGTCACGCCGTGGTGCTGGACATCGCCTCCGTCAAGGCCAGCGTACTGACTGACCTGATCCGGCTGACCGAGGCTGACGGCTCCGGACTCAGCCGTGCCGATCTGGGCCGCTACGTGGGCACGCACCCGATGGCCGGACGTGAGCGCTCCGGGCCGGTGGCGGCCCGCGGTGAGCTCTTCACCTCCATGCCATGGGTGATCTGCCCCGCCGAGCACCCCGACGCCGGCCGGCTCTCCTCCGATGCGGCACTCAGCTGGGCCGAGGAGATCGCCCGCCGGCTGGGAGCCAGCATCCACCGGATGAGCCCCGGATTCCACGACGAATCCGTGGCGCTGATCTCTCATCTGCCCCAGGTGGCCGCCTCCATGGTGGCCAGCCGGCTGCAGGACGCGCCCTCCGATGCCCTGGAACTCTCCGGCAACGGGCTGCGGGACGTCACTCGGATCGCCGCCAGCGACCCCAACCTCTGGGTGCAGATCCTCAGCGGCAACTCCGCTGCGGTCCTGGGGATCCTCTACGGACTGCGCGAGGACATCCAGCGGCTGATCGGTACGCTGGAGGATCCTGCGGCTCCCGGGGCTCAGGCGGATCTGGCTCAGCTGATCGCTGAGGGTAACGCCGGAGTGGCCCGGATTCCGGGCAAGCACGGTGCCCCGCCGCGGGCCTTCTCCGTGCTGACGGTGATCGTGGACGACAAGCCTGGTCAGATCGCCGCAGTCCTCAACGATGTCGCCACCACCGGCGTCAACGTCGAAGACATGCGCATGGATCACTCCGCCGGCCACCAGGTCGGTATGGTGGAGCTGTCTGTACTGCCTGGCAGGCGGGATGAACTCGCCCAGGCGCTGAATGAAATGGGATGGAAGGTGGTCCAGTCGTGAGTCGACTGATCGTGGCCGTGGACGGACCCTCGGGGTCCGGCAAGTCGAGTGTCTGCCGGGCCGCGGCTCGGACGGTGGGGGCGGCCTACCTGGACACCGGGGCCATGTACCGGGCCGCCACCTGGTACTGCCTGGACCAGAACGTGGACCTCAGCGATGAGGATGCGGTGGCCGTGGCCGTTGAGGAGCTGCCGCTGTGCATCTCCACGGACCCGGACCACCAGGTCATCACTGTGGACCAGACCGACGTGACCGCGGAGATCCGTGAGGCACGGATCTCCGAGAAGGTCTCCGAGGTGGCCACCAACCGCAGGGCTCGCTCCCTGCTGATCGACGCCCAGCGCAAGCTGATCGACGACGCCGGCTTCGTGGTCGCCGAAGGCCGTGACATCACCTCTGTCGTCGCCCCCGACGCCCAGGTCCGGGTGCTGCTGACCGCCTCGGCCGAGGCGCGTCTGCGCCGCCGAGGCCTGCAGATGGGCGGCACCCAGTCCGAGGAGGACCTGAAGGTCCAGGTCCTGGAGCGGGACAGGAAAGACTCTGCAGCGTCGAACTTCACTGAGGCGGCCGACGGCGTGGCCGTCCTGGACTCCTCAGACCTGACCTTCGAGGAGACCGTCGAGGCGCTCGTGGGCCGTATCCAAGGAGCAGCAACCCATGACCCAGCACTCTGATTCCGGCGACGAATACATCCCCTCCACGGAGGATGACCGGGTCGCGGAGCGGCTCGCCGAGCTCACCGAAGAGGAGGCGGAGGCTCGTGCCGAGGCCCTGCGCGCCGGCCTCGAGGACTATGAGCTCGAGGACGACGACGCCGCCCTGCTGAACCTGGAAGCCGGCGAGGAGGACTACGAGCCCTTCGTCCCTGCGCCTCCGGTGCTGGCGATCGTGGGCCGGCCCAATGTCGGCAAGTCCACTCTGGTCAACCGCATCATCCGCTCCAAGCAGGCTGTGGTCGAGGACGTGCCGGGTGTGACCCGTGACCGCGTCTCCTACGACGCCGAGTGGAACGGCAAGGACTTCACCCTGGTGGACACCGGAGGCTGGGAGCAGGACGCCAAGGGCCTGCACCGGCGTGTGGCCGATCAGGCCGAGCTGGCCGTCGACGAGGCCGATGCTGTGGTCTTCGTGGTCGACGGCCTGGTGGGAGCCACCGCAGTGGACGAGGCCGTGGTCAAGATGCTGCGGCGCAAGAAGAAGCCGGTGCTGCTGGCGGCCAATAAGATCGACGACTCCGCCCAGATGGCTGAGGTCTACGCCTTGTGGAACCTCGGCCTGGGCGAGCCCTTCCCGGTCTCGGCGCTGCACGGCACCGGTACCGGCGACCTTCTCGACGCCGCGGTCAAGGCGATGCCTGAGACGGCTCAGCACGGCGGACTGGTGCCGTTGGGCGGGCCCCGGCGCGTGGCGCTGGTGGGACGGCCCAATGTGGGCAAGTCATCCCTGCTGAACAAGCTGGCCGGCTCCGACCGTGTGGTGGTGGACAACATCGCCGGGACCACCCGCGACCCTGTCGACGAGCTCGTCGAGCTCGGTGGGGAGCAGTGGCGGTTCGTGGACACCGCAGGCATCCGGCGTCGGCAGCACATGGCCTCCGGCTCGGAGTACTACGCGATGCTGCGGACTCAGCGCGCCCTGGACAAGGCCGAGGTCGCCGTCGTGCTGCTCTCAGTGGAGGAGGCGATCTCCGAGCAGGACGTGCGGATCATCCAGATGGCGTTGGATTCCGGCCGTGCCATCGTGCTGGCCTACAACAAATGGGACCTGCTCGATGAGGAGCGCCGCTTCTACCTGGAGCGGGAGATCGAACGCGATCTGGGCCATATCTCCTGGGCTCCTCGGGTCAACGTCTCAGCGCGGACCGGTTGGCATAAGGACAAGCTGGCCCCGGCGTTGGAGACGTCCCTGGAGAACTGGGAGCAGCGCATCCCCACCGGACGGCTCAACGCCTTCCTGGGTGAGCTGGTCGCGGCTCATCCGCACCCGGTCCGGGGCGGCAAGCAGCCGCGCATCCTCTTTGCCACGCAGCCTTCGACGCGGCCGCCGCGGTTCGTGCTCTTCACCACCGGATTCCTGGATCCGGGCTACCGGCGCTTCATCACGCGCCGGCTGCGCGAGACCTTCGACTTCACCGGCACGCCCATCGAGGTCAGCATGCGCGTCCGGGAGAAGCGCAAGCGCAAGAAGTGATCCGGTCCCTGAGCGTATGCTGCGCCGGTGGGGCTGCAGCAGATGCTCGCCCGTAGGGAGAGCCTCAGCCGTAGAGCAAAGTCTCCACTTCGTGGCTGACGGAGGCCAGCGCTTCCCAGCTGGCATCCTGTGACATCACGGTCAGCACGTAGGTGCCCTGAGGGTGGTGGACGATGGCGGCATCGTGCAGATTCTCGTCGAGGAAGCCCGGCTTGTCGATCACAGTGCCGATGGATCCGGAGGGGACGCCCTGTCGATGGATGTTCCCGGCCAAGGAGTCCAGGATGCGCTGGTGCCCTTCCGGGCTGATGGACAGCGAGCCCGACTGCAGGGCCGCCAGGAATGTGGTCAGGTCCGCGGCTGTGGTGTACAGGCCCTCGTCGTTGTGCCCGGAGCTCACCGTTCCCACGCCGGCGGCATCGGCGTAGATGGACTCCCAGCCGATCTCATCGGCGATCTCTTCCGGACAGGGGTTGTCGCTGAGGGCCAGCATGTCGTCGAAGCACTGGTCGAGATCACGGCCGCCTTCGATCTCGTCGTCCCAGCTCATCTCTCCGGATTCGGTGCGCAGCATCACGCTGTAGGCGACGAAGAGCTTATAGGTGCTCGCGCTGGTGCGCGGCTCGGTGGATTCATAGGCGCCCACCCTGCCCTGGCCGGTCAGCTCAGCCACGCTGATGGAGTACTCACCCGGATGGTGCTCGGCGATCTGTTCCAGGGCCTGATTCAGGTCGGCGGGGTAGGTCGCATCTGCAGGAGGCCCCATCGGCTCCTCGGCGTTCTCTCGGGTGCCCTGGTCAGCCTGTTCGGCAGTGCTCTCCTCGGCGTTCTCTCGGGTGTCCTGGTCAGCCTCCGCGCGGTCCTGGTCGGTTGGTCTCTGGTCCGTCGAGTCGTGTTGAGCTGAGTCCTGTTGCGCTGAATCCTGACCGGCGTGCTGTGCCGTGTCCTCCTGCGCCGTGTCCTGCTCGGGCGGCTGCTCGGACCGTGACTGCATCTGCTGCAGAGTCTGGCCGGCGCGGGCGATGGTCTCGTGCTGGATGCCGACCTGCTGGGAGACCTCATGGGTCAGGGGAGTCTGGGCTTCGGCACGTGTTTCCGGGGTCTCAGCCGCAGTGGAGGCGCGGGCCTGCGGAGCGGACTCGCCCTGCGGCGCGGTCTCTGACTGGTGGGCGGTCTCTGTGGCCTGGACGCGCTGCTCCTCGACGAACGGGTTGGTCCCGCAGCTCGTCAGTGCCAGCGACAGACCGGTCAGTGCGCCCACGACGGCGGCGGGCCGGGGGAGTCTGTGACGCGGGCGGCGCCTCCGGAAGTGCTGTTCTGCAGACATAGGGGAAGTCTGGGGCGGTATGGGGAAGGTGTACAGAAGATTAACGCCCCGGCACGAAAATACAGGCCGCGGCTGGGTTCTGCGATGTGTGCGGCGTGTTCCTGCGTGTCGGATCCACCACACCTCGGTCTTCTGTGGGATCACCCCGGGCTCTGCCCGGATTTCCGAGAATTCGGCGCGCATTTTCAGGAACAGTGCGGGGCGATCCGCCTGGTCGGCCCTGTCGTTCGAACAGCAGCGGAAGGCCGGGCGGCGGGCGCTGGGTGTGGTCCGGGCATGAGAAAACCCCAGGAGAGCGGATCAACTGCTCTGACCTGGGGTTTCAGCGAGTCGGGCTAGCGGGATTTGAACCCACGACCTTCCGTCCCCCAGACGGACGCGCTACCAAGCTGCGCTATAGCCCGATGTCCTTCGCGTGCGAAGCACCAGAAGAGTCTACAACACGATGAGCCCGACCGCATATTCAGGCCTCCGTCAGCAGCTCTGCGGTCCGCAGAAGCTCCCCCTCGGAGGTCTGAGGGCCGAAGGTGAACCGCAGTGCGGCCTGTGCCTCCTCCGAGGAGTACCCCATGGCCAACAGGGCGGGGCTGGGGTCCTGGCGCTCGGCGTCGCAGGCGGAGCCGGAGGAGCAGCTGATGCCGCGACGCTGCAGGTCCAGCAGCACCGACTCTCCGCTGCGCCCGGCCATGATGAAGGAGGCGTGACCGGGCAGACGGCGGCTGCGATGGCCGGTCAGCTGAGCCTGGGTCCGTCCAGGTCCGCCGGTGCTCTGCTCCACCTGGCGGATGAACTCATCGCGGCGGACGGCCAATGCTGAGCTGTCCTGGGCAGTGGTCAGGTCCAGGGCCGCTGCCATCCCGACCGCCCCCGCGACGTTCTCCGTGCCGGAGCGTCGTCCGCGCTGTTGACCGCCGCCGTGGATCAGCGGCTCGAAGGGTGTGCGCCGGCGGAGATACAGCACACCGATGCCTTTGGGGGTGCCGAGCTTATGCCCGGCCAGGCTCATGGCCTGGACGCCGAGCTCCTCCACGGCCAGCGGCAGCTGGCCGGCCGCCTGCACGGCATCGGTGTGGAAGGGAGCTCCGTGGGCAGCGGCGACGCGGGCTAGAGCGGGGATGTCTTGGACGGTTCCGACCTCGTTGCTGGCGTACTGGATGCTGACCAGGGCTGGGCCGCCCGGTCCGCTGCCGCGCAGCAGCGCGGCCTCCAGCGTCTCCGGCGAGACCAGCCCCTGGGCATCTGCCGGGAGGATCTCGTGCTCATAGCCGAATCGCTCCAACCACCGGGCGGAGTCGAGGACGGCAGGATGCTCCATGGCGGAGACCAGTACGCGGCGTCGGTGCTCCGAAGCCAGTGCGAGTCCCTTCACCGCGGCATTGTCAGCCTCCGTCCCACCGGAGGTGAAGATGATCTCTGCCGGCCGGGCGCCCAGATGTTCCGCCACCCGGCGCCGGGCATGCTCCAGCGCTTGTCGCGCGTGTTCGCCCGGTTCATGCTGGGAGGCAGGATTGGCGAACGTGCCGGTGAGGTAGGGCCACATCGCCTCCAGGACTTCGCGATGGGGAGGGGCGGTGGCCGCATGGTCCAGATAGGTCACTGTCGGGCTGCTCATCGGATGTCCAGTCCCAGGTCCAGGGCGCGCACACTATGGGTCAGGGCGCCCACGCTGATGAGGTCCACGCCGGTCTGGGCGATCGCCCCCACGGTCTCCAGCGTGACGCCGCCGGAGGCCTCTGTGAGGGCACGTCCGCCGATCAGCTCCACGCCGCGGCGCAGGTCCTCCAGAGAGAAGTTGTCCATCATGATCGTGTCGGCTCCGCCGTCCAGGGCGGCGGGGATCTGGTCGACCCGGTCCACTTCGACCTCCAGATGAGTGGTGTGCGGCAGGCGGGCGCGGGCACGGCGCAGCGCCTCGGCGAGATCGTGGTCTCCGGCGGAGACCACGGCCAGGTGGTTGTCCTTGGCCATAACCGCATCGGAGAGGCAGAACCGATGGTTGTGGCCGCCGCCGCAGCGCACTGCGTGGCGCTCCAGGGCGCGCAGACCCGGTGTGGTCTTGCGGGTATCGACGACCCTGGCTCCGGTGCCGTGGACTGCCTGCACATATTCAGCAGTGAGGGTGGCGATCCCAGACATCCGCTGCACCAGATTCAGCGCCGTGCGTTCGGCAGTGAGGATGGCGCGTGCCGGGCCCCTGGTCGTGGCGAGGCGCTGGCCGGCCTCGAAGCGGGCTCCCTCGGGTGCGACGTCATCGACCACGACTACGGGATCCACGGCGGACATCGCACGGCTGAAGACCTCCCCGCCGCTGAAGACACCGGGTTCCCGCGCGACCAGGTGTGCCTCGGCCGTGGTTTCCGCCGGGACGAAGCATTCGGCGGTCAGATCACCGAAGGGAACATCCTCTGCCAGGGCGAGCCGGATGACGTCATCGATCTGTGCGGTCTGCATGGACATCACCGTTCATCGCGGCTTGGCGGCCAGCATGCGGTCCAGGGCGATCCGCGCCTCGGCGGCGGTCTCCTGGGGCACGCTGATCCGGTTCTCCACCTGACCGGCCACCAGCGAATCCAACACCCAAGCCAGATAGCCCGGGTGGATGCGGTACATCGTCGAGCACGGACAGATCACCGGATCCAGGCAGAAGATCCTCCGGTCCGGGTACTCGGCAGCCAGCCGATTGACCATGTTGATCTCGGTGCCCACCGCGATCACATCGCCGGGGGAGCTGGCCTCGACGAATCTGCGGATGGCATCGGTGGACCCTGAGGCATCGGCGGCGTCCACCACCGGCATGGGGCATTCGGGGTGGACGATCACCCGGCAGTCGGGGAACTGCTGCCGAGCCTGGTCGATCTGGTCCACGGTGAAGCGCTTATGCACGGAGCAGAAGCCGTGCCACAGCAGCACCTCGGCCCGTTCCAGATCATCGGCGGCATTGCCGCCCCGGGGCAGCCGCGGATTCCACATCGGCATGTGGTCCAGCGGGATGCCCATGGCTTTGGCCGTATTGCGGCCCAGATGCTGATCCGGGAAGAAGAGCACCCGGTGAGCACGTTCGAAGGCCCATTCCAGGACCGTGGCCGCGTTGGAGGAGGTGCAGACGATGCCGCCGAGCCGCCCGCAGAAGGCCTTCAGTGCGGCGGAGGAGTTCATATAGGTCACCGGAAGCACCGGGAGCTTCCCGTCGGCGTCGGGCTGCGGGTTCTTCGGATCGAAGCCGTAGAATTCGGCGATCTCCTCCCAGGCCTCCTCCACGGAGTCCTCATCGGCCATATCGGCCATGGAGCAGCCGGCGGCCCGGTTCGGCAGGATCACCTGCTGGTCTTCTGCGGAGAGGATGTCGGCGGTCTCGGCCATGAAGTGCACACCGCAGAACACGATGCTCCGGGCCTCCGGCTTGGTGAGCGCTGCTTGGGCCAGCTGAAAGGAGTCCCCGACGAAGTCGGCGTGCTGGACGACTTCATCGCGCTGATAGAAGTGCCCCAGGATCACCAGGCGCTCGCCGAGGGCCTCCTTGGCCGAACGGATGCGCTCATGCAGCTCAGCGTCCTGCATCTGCCGGTAGGCCTCAGGCAGCTGGTGAGGACGTCCGGTGCCATTGGTTGGAGTGTGCGACGGCACGGGGTCCGCCTGGGAGGAGCCGGGTCCGTAGCCTGCGATGGCGTCGAACTCCCAGGGGCCCTCGGCCAGTGCCGTGCTGCAGCTCCGGGCGGGGCTCAGCTGGATGCGCTCATGGACGGAGGAAGTCATCAGTTCTCCTGGATGGTGAGGGTGTAGCGGCTGCGGTCAGGGGACGAGCGGTAGAGCTTCGGGGGCCGGTGCGCGGTTCCGGTCATGCGCTCGCCGGTGTCCTCGACTGCGCCTTGGGCGAGGATCTGGCGCCTGAAGTTCGAAGGATCCAGCGCACGGTTGAGGATGGCTTCGTAGACCTGACGGAGCTGGGCCAGCGGGAACCGCTCGGGCAGGAAGGCGTGCGCGATGGGGGAGTAGGCGACTTTGGCGCGCAGGCGGCGCAGCGCGTAGGCCAGGATGACGTCGTGGTCGAAGGCCAGCGGTCCGGCCTCCTCGGCGATGTCATCGGCAGGGAACCATTCGACGTTCTCCCCGTCCACGGCCGCAGCATCCTCGTCCTGGCGGACCAGGGCCCAGTAGACGATGGAGACCACGCGGGTGGGAGATCCGGTCTGTGCCTGTGCGGCAGGGGAGCGGTCGGCGTCGCCGAAGGCGTAGAGCTGCTCCAGGTGGCGAGGTGTCAGGCCTGTAGTGCGCTGCAGGGTGCTGCGGGCGGATTCGACCAGGTCCTGATGTGGGTCCAGCGGTCCTCCGGGCAGTGCCCAGCGGCCTTCGAAGGGCTCCCGGATGCGGCGGACCAGAGGAAGCCAGAGAGTCAGTTCGCCGGTCTCAGGATGGGGACGCAGCGCGAACACCACCGACGAGACGGCGAGTTCGAGCGCGGGCGGGCCCTCAGTCGGCATAGCAGTGTCCTCCTCTTATGGTGTGGCTGACACTATGCCGTGGGTCATATGGTCAAGTCAACCCTAAGAGGAAGCACGACGCCGCCGCGCCGGGATGGAGACAGGGCAGAGAGCAGGCAGGCGCCTCAGCACCGGGGCCGTTCAGAAGAGCGCAGGCTGAGCAGGCTCCTGCGCGGGGTGAGATGTCTCGGGTGAGGTGCGGCCGCGCCAGGTGGGGTCGGCAGGCCGGATGAAGCCGTGTCGGCGTCGGGCTTCGGCCGACTGCCGGCCCAGCCACTGGGTGTACTCCTTGGCGGCGTAACTGCTGAACCCGCCCTTGGGGCTGCGGTAGATGCGCCGATACTTCGCCACGAGGTGCGGGTATTCGGCTGCCAGCCACTGGAGGAACCATTCGCGGGCTCCTGGGCGCAGGTGCAGGGCACCGGTGCTGACCCAGCTGGCGCCGGCTTCGGCGAGCGCGGTGTGGAGTGCATCGAGCTGCTCTGGCGAGTCGCTGAGCCAGGGCAGGATCGGCATGGCCAGGACGTTGACGTCCAGGCCAGCTTCGGAGATGGACCGGATCAGGTTCAGTCGTGCTCGCGGGTCTGGGGTTCCGGGCTCGACCTTCTGTTGGAGTTTGGGATCCACCAGAGCCAGAGAGACGGCTACGGACACCGGAACCTGTTCGGCGGCGCGGCGCAGCAGCGGCAGATCTCGCTTCAGCAGCGGGCCCTTGGTCAGGATGGAGAACGGGGTGCCTGATTCGGCGAGCGCCTCGATGATGCCCGGCATCAGCTGATAGCGGCCTTCGGCTCGCATGTAGGGATCTGAGTTGGTTCCCAGGGCCACATGCTCGCGCTTCCACGAGGGTTTGGCCAGTTCGGCGCGCAGCACCTCGGCCACGTTGGTCTTCACGATGATCTGGCTGTCGAAGTCCCGGCCGGAGTCCAGGTCCAGGTACTCGTGAGTCTTGCGGGCGAAGCAATAGACGCAGCGGTGGAGGCATCCGCGGGTGGGGTTGATGGTCCATTCGAAGGGCATATTCGACTGGCCGGGCACTCGGTTGAGTGCGGTCTTGCTCGCCACCTCGTGGAAGGTGACGCCTTCGAACTCCGGTGTGCGGACGCTGCGGACCAGCCCTTTGAGCGGCAGCAGCGCCGCCTCATCGCCGTTCTGGATCTTCTGCCCCTGCCACCGCATGCCACTATTCGAACACAGGTTCGAATGTCTTTCAACGGCGAGAGAGGTGGAGCCTCTAAGATTGGCGGGTGCCCCAGAACAGCTTCACCTTCACCGTAGACAGCAGGCTCGAGGGCGCCCACGGGCGCACCGGAGTCATCAGCACCCCGCACGGAGAGATCCGCACCCCGGCCTTCATCCCGGTGGCTACCAAAGCGACCATCAAATCGGTGCGGCCCGAGGAGATCGCCGAGGTCGGCGCCCAGGCTGTCCTGGCCAACGCCTACCACCTGAATCTGCAGCCGGGCACTGACGTGCTCGACGCCGCCGGGGGACTGGGCAAGTTCATGAACTGGCCCGGTCCCACCTTCACCGATTCCGGCGGGTTCCAGGTCATGAGCCTGGGTGCGGGCTTCAAGAAGGTCATCACCATGGACGCCTCCGTGGTCCCCGACGACTCCGCAGTGGCGCCTGATAAGGAGCGGCTGGCGCTGGTCGACGACGACGGCGTCACCTTCAAATCCCATATCGACGGCACCACCCACCGCTTCACCCCAGAGATCTCCATGAAGCTTCAGCATGAGATCGGTGCCGACATCATCTTCGCCTTCGACGAGTTGACCACGCTGTTCAACACCCGGGCGTATCAGGAGACGTCCCTGGAGCGGACGCGCCTGTGGGCCGAGCGCTGCCTGGCCGCACATCGTGCACTGACTGAGGAGCGCTCGCACCGGCCCTATCAGGCACTCTTCGGTGTGCTGCAGGGGGCCCAGTACGAGGACCTGCGGCGCAAGGCCGCCCGGGATCTGGGTGCGATGGAGGTCGAGGGTCAGCGCTTCGACGGCTTCGGCATCGGCGGAGCTTTGGAGAAGGAGAATCTGGGGACCATCGTGAGCTGGGTCTGCGATGAGCTGCCGGAGGATCGGCCGCGTCACCTGTTGGGGATCTCTGAGCCGGAGGACTTCTTCACCGCCATCGAGAACGGTGCCGACACCTTCGACTGTGTCTCGCCTTCCCGCGTGGCGCGCAACGGGCGGGTCTACCACCCCGATGGGCGGTTCAACATCCCGCAGGCCCGGTTCAAGAAGGACTTCGGCCCCATCGATGAGGAGTGCAGCTGCTACACGTGCAGGAACTACTCGCGGGCCTATCTGCATCACTTGTTCAAAGCCAAAGAGATGCTGGTCAACACCCTGTGCACCATCCACAACGAGCACTACACGGTGAAGTTGGTGGACGACATCCGTCGCAGCATCGACGAGGGCCGTTTCTACGAGTTCCGCGAAGAGACGCTGGGTCGCTATCACGGCACATCCCAGCGGTAGCATGACCCCATGAGCAGCGTCATCAAGATCAATGCCATCACTGTTCCTGCGGACTCCGGAGATGAGCTGGGCAAGCGCTTCGCCGCCCGCCACGGCTCCATGGAAGGGACTCCCGGTTTCCAGGGCTTCGAGCTTCTGCAGCCCACCGATGACCGCACCACGTGGCTGGTGCTGACCCGGTGGGACTCGGAGGAGGCCTTCGAGAACTGGCGGAACTCCCAGCACTTCCAGAAGTCCCACGGGGAAGGCGACTCCGAGGAGCCCAAGCAGAAGCCGGTGGGCATGTCCTCCGAGCTGTGGAGCTACACCGTGGCGGTCACCGGCTGAGGCCGGGGGTCGCTGGCGTGTCTCAACGTCGCTCCGTGTCTCAGCTAGGTTCCAGAGCGAGCTCCTGGTAATCTAGTCCGGTCAGCGCGACGGCGTCGCCTGGCCCCGCCTCCGTAGCTCAGGGGATAGAGCGTTGGTTTCCGGTACCAAAGGTCAGAGGTTCGATTCCTCTCGGGGGCACCACGGTCGAAAGCCCTCGATCCTTGTTATGACAGGGATCGGGGGCCTTTTTCGTGCCCCGAGGGTGGACCAGATCTCCTGGGTGCAGTTGATCTGGTCTCAGGGTGAGCACCTGATCGCCCATGCCGAAGACGTGGACTCACGGGTGGCCAGGGAAGAAGCTCTCCTGCGTGAACCCCGCAACGGGTAACACCAGGGTGCGCCCCGCTCACGGCGCGTAGCCTGGACGGCAAGCAGGGACACAGGAAGCGGCCGAGACGACGCCGCACGGGGCACCCGCCACAGCGCAGCCGCAGGCGGACGGCACCGACGCTGAGGAGGCTGACGAAGAGAGTGCTGAGGAGAGGCCGGAGGTGGAAGGCCTGACGTTCCACGACGAGCCGAGCGGCTACATCATGGCTCCGAACGGTGCCTACTGGCAGCACTACGGCACCTACGACATGGACAGCCTCACCCAGGCCCAGGGCGAGGTCAGTCACGCCGCAGGGTCGACGGCCGTGGACTGCGCCGCTCAGTGGACCGCCACACAGGCGCTCTGGCTGCGTCAGTACAACGACGGCGACGGGGGCGATTACTTCCAGGATGAGTACGACGAGGGCCCTACCGAAGGTCCGACGTGCTTCACCGAGCCTGGCGGCACTGTCACCGGTCCTGACTACCGATCGGTTCACTACGTGTGCCAGAGCTCGAACACCACGACCCGCACCCTGGTCGCCCCGGCCGAGGGAGGACCCCAGGTGTGGACTCCGGAGTACACCACGGGCGAGGAGCGTGAGTGCTTCACCTTCGACGACGGCGCCGAAGTGCGCGCATATCTGACAGAGGTTCAGCCCGCCCAGTGAGCGAGTCCTGGTCGGATGATGCACAGGCCAGCGAATATGCCCATGCTGTGTCCCGTTCCGTCCGCTCAGAGGTAGTCTCTCGTGACAAGGGGACAAGGAGGCCATAGTGACTGGAGTGTTCACTGCGTTGGGCGTCGTGATCATCCTGCTGGGACTGCGGGGCATGTTTCACCAGCTCCTGCACCCTCCCGGCAGGGGACGCATCAGTCGCCTGGTCTTCGGGTTGCTCTGGCGGCTCTCCCGCGCCGCTGGCCATCGGTTCGGTCTCACCGTAGGGCCGGCCTCCATGGTGTGGCGGTCATCCTCATGTGGGTGCTGCTGCAGGGCGCCGGCTGGGTTCTGGTCTACCTGCCGCATGTGCCCGAGGGCTTCGACTTCGCAGATGGTCCGGCTCCTGGCGGTCACCCGGCCGTGCTGGATGCGCTCTACATCTCTCTGGTCTCCCTGTCGACGTTGGGGTTCGGCGACGTCGTAGCCACTGAACCCCTGCTGCGCATCCTGCCGCCGCTGCAGGTCCTGACAGGATTCGCGCTGCTCACCGCGGCGCTGACCTGGTTCATCGAAGTCCAGCCGCCGCTGGCCAAACGGGAAGCCGTGGCGTTCCGCCTGTATCGCCTTCACGCTGCGAACTATGCCGAGCACATCGACGCTGTGGAGGAGCCGGTCGCGGCGCAGGTGCTGGACGGGCTGAGCGAACAGCTCACTGCCGTCAGCCTGGACCTCAGCCACCACAGTGAGACCTACTATTTTCACGAGGATGAGGCACAGCTGTCCCTGGCGCGGCAGCTCCCGTATGCCTTGAGCCTTCGCGACGCCGCCAGCGCCTCATCCAGCGCGGCGGTCCGGCTCGGTGCCGTCCAACTCTCGGCGGCTCTCGATGAGCTGGCTTCAGCATTGGCCAGCCGCCACAGTGATGAGAAGGACGTGCGTGCTGTCTTCGACGCCTATGCTGCCGACCATCGACGCAGACCGCGGTGAGCGGGTGGACACGGTCTGTCATGACCTTCGCCCAGCCAGGCCCTCACGGTAGGCTGACGTCCAGCACTATGAGGACGAGCTGACCCGGCGCCCCCCGGGTGGAACGAGGGAATCATGAATACGCCCGCAGGATGGTACCCGGACCCCTATGCGCCGGGTCAGATGCGCTACTGGGACGGCCAGGCCTGGACACAGCAGACCGCCCCCGGTCAGCCTGATGCACAGCAGGCTCAGGACACCGGCGCCCCCGGCTACGCACAGCAGGGCTACGAGGGCGGAGCTCCTGCTTACGCCCAGGACCAGTCAGGCTACGCGCAGGGCCAGCCAGGCTACGCGCAGGGCCAGCCAGGAGCCGCCGGCTACGCCCCGGGCCAGCTCGAGCCGAAGAAGAAGAGCCCCGCAGTCTGGATCGTCAGCGGATTGGCCGCGCTGCTGGTCGCCCTGATCGTTGTGGTCATCGTCCTGCTGACCGTCAACGGCGACGACTCCGATGACGAGGGCACCGGCGCAGCCGACGAGTCCGGAGACGACGCGGTCACCGACGACGAGGATGAGGCTGCGGAGGACGAGACCGACGAGGAGGCCACGGACGAAGACGAGGCTGACGAGGGTGCCGGCGCGCAGGGCGACGCCCTGGAGATCGGCGAATCCCTGACCGTCGACCTCGCCGAGGACGACGAGGCCGTGCTGGACATGACGGTCGAGGAGTCCGGCGTCTACACCGTGGCCCTCAGCGCCGATGCGGGAACGGATCCGTTCCTCGAGGTCCATGACGCCAACGGGCTGCTCGAAGAGGTCGACAGCCTCGGAACCGAGCTGTTCCTGCTCCCCGGAGACTACGAGCTACGCCTGAGTGAGAGGTTCGGCGACGAGACCTCTGCTGACGTCGAGGTCGACCTGGACGAGGCGATCGACGCTGAGGAGGTCGAGGCGGGCGACCACGACTTCTCCTTCGGCCGCGACGGACACTATGTGGCTGTCGTCGATGTCCCCGATGATTCCGAGGTGACCATCGATGTCCGCGCCGACAACGGGGATGACGACGCGGTCCTCGACGTCGTCCGGCCCGATGGAGGCACCGAGTACAACGATGATCGCCGCAGCAGCGATCCCGACAGCGGAAACCGCTGGGATCCCTACCTGGAGTTCGACGTCGACGAGGGCGGCCCCATGGTCATCATCGTCACCGGCTACTCCGGTGAATCCGTCGAAGGCGAGATGAGCCTGGAGATCAACTGATCATCTGACCGGTACGCCCGGACCCTGCGGGGCGTACGCACCTCCGGCCCGTCGCTGTGCATCGGCTCAGCGGCGGGCCGGTCTCGTTCTCTGGGCTGTCGTTCTCTGTGGCCTCAGGCGGCGAAGGGGAGGGGCCAGCCTGGTCACCAGGTCCAGCTGCAGGATCAGAGCCAGCACCGCGATCAGCGTCACCGCGGTCAGCGCCAGCGGCAGCGACCCGGCCTCGGTCATCGCGCCGATCGCGGGGGAGAGGCACAGCGCCACTGTGCGCATCACCCAGCTGATCCAGGTGACACCGCTGTGGTCGGCCAGGCCAGGGATGGCATCGGCTCGGGCGAAGGCGATGGGGACCGTGACAGCGCAGCCCAGCCCGGCCGCCGCCAGTCCGATCAGCGTCAGCGCCGCATTCGGCGCCCAGGCCGCACCGCCCAGGCCCAGCACGACGCCGGCCAGGCTGATCAGCAGGGTCAGCCTGCTGCCCAGCGCATCGACCACCCGGTCACCCAGCAGGCGCCCGACGAACTGAGCGGCCAGCAGCACAGTCAGCCCGACGCCGGCCGAGGCGGCCGCGACATCGCGCTCACCGGCCAACAGCACCGCAGACCAGTTGTTGCCGATGTCCTCCACCGAGATCCCTGCCAGAGCGACCAAGGCCAGCGGAGCCAGGATCAGAATCATGCGCCCCGCTCCCGGTGCAGCGGCGCTCTGCGGAGTCTCATCCGGGTGGTCCCCCGCCTCCTCCAGCGGTTTCGGCTCAGGCAGGAACCGCCGAGCGCAGAGGGTCATCGCCAGCACGCAGACGATCGCCCAGGCGGCCATATGAGTCAGCAGCGGTACGCCCAGCAGTGCGGCGCCGGTGCCGACGGCGCCGCCGACAGCCGCGCCGATGCTCCAGCCCGCATGCATGGAGTTCAGCAGCGAGCGCCCATAATGCTCCTGAACGCGGATGCCTTGGGAGTTCTGCGCGACGTCGACGACGGCGTCACCAGCGCCTGCGAGGATCAGGCCCAGCAGCACCACCCACGGACTGCCGAATGTCACACCCGCAGCGGCCAGCACCAGGCATGCACCGATCCATGCCGTGCCCAGTCCGGCCGAGCGGGCCACACCCAGCCGCCTCGAGACCACTCCGGGCAGATGCACCACCAGTGCGCCGCCGAGCCCCAGGCCCACCACCAGCACGCCGAAGAGCGCTGGGCTGAGTCCGAGCGACTCTTTGACCTCGGCGTAGCGGGCCAGCAGGGACGCTGGAAGAGCACCGTTGGTGGCGAAGGCCGCCATCGCCGCCCATCGTGAGCGCCGCAGGACGGAGAAGGGGAGGCATGACGAGGTCTGCATGAGGTGCAGTCTTCCGTCGGACTGCACCCGGTGCAACATTCGCCTCGGCCGGAACGACGGACGCGACGACCGGGACAGGCCGCGTCAGCTGCTGGGCACCGCTGACAGTTGGCGGATCCCCTCCATATCGACGCTGTAGAAGCCCAGAAGCCGCACCTCGGCGGCTCGGCAGGCGCGTTCGGCCTCCTCGAGCCACCGCTGGGCCGTGGGTTCGGGGATGGGCGTCCTGGACGAGATGCCGAAGAGCACAGCCGGCGGCCCCATGCCGGTCATCAGATCCACCGCCTCGCGGCGCTCTGCCGAGGCGCAGCCCCATTCCACTCCCGCGACGAGGACGGGTGCACCGATGGGTACGTCGTGCTCATCGGCGTAGAGGGTCAGCATCGAGGAGGAGGCGCGGTCCTGGAAGGAGACGCAGAGGTCGACGACGTCATGACAGAGCGTCACATCATCCAGGGGACGGGTGGACCAGTCTGACGGGAGATTCTCAAAAGCCATGCAATGATCATCTACTGGCATCAAATGAAAAGCAATGGCATCTTCTGAGTCTGTGGATAACTCACTCACAAGGTCAGTGCTCAGAGCATCATCCTCATCAGCTCAGCATCCATCCCAGCCAGGGCCTCGCGGTCATAGGTCGAGGTGGAGGCCACCAGCTCCTCAGCTCCGGTGACCTCCATCAGCCGCTCCACTGCGGGGACCACGACGCCGGCCGGTCCGCCGATCATCCGGTGCAGGCTCTTCTCGACGCGGCTGGTGGTCCGCGGGCTCCAACGCTGCTGGCGGATCTGCTCCACCGGTTCCAGCGGGGAGAACTCGCCGGTCTCCCGGGAGCGGGCCATCGCCCAGGCCTCGGGGAGCGCCAGCTCGCGGGCCTGCTCCTGGGTCTCTGCGGGGTAGAGGTCCAGGGAGATGATCACCTGCGGCTGCGGAGCCTCGGCTGAAGGCTGGAAGTCGCGCCGGTAGGCGGCCACGGCCTCACCCAGTTCGGGGGAGTGCAGCACCGGCCCGCCGATCACCGCAGGAAGCCCCAGCCGTGCCGCGGTCACCAGCCCTTGTCCGGTGGCCAGTTGGAAGAGCGAGGGAGCCGTCCCGGTGACGGGCCTGGCCGTCACCGGCGCTTCTCGCCGCAGGTAGCTGCGCAGCTCCTCCAGGTCCGCGGCGAAGGTCTCCACGTCGTCGGCATCCTGACGCAGCGCCCGGCGCACCGGTGCGGTGAAGCCCAGCGTCCGGCCCAGTCCCAGATCCACTCGCCCGGGGTGCAGCGCTTCCAGCATCAGGAACTGTTCGGCCACCACCAGCGGCTGATGGTGCGGCAGCATCACCCCTCCGGAGCCCAGACGGATCCGGGAGGTGCGGGCGCCGACCGCGGCCAGCAGCACCGCCGGGGATCCCGAGGCGATGCCCGGCACCGCGTGGTGCTCCGCGCCCCAGAAGCGGTGATACCCCAGAGATTCAGCCTTCACAGCACGTTCGACGGAGTGCCGCAGGGCATCGCCCTCCGGGTATCCGCTGCGTGTGCGGGACCGGTCCAGCAGGGAGAGCCTCATACCGCCGCTCCCACGCCTGACGCTCCTAAGCGCGCCGTCAGGGCCCGGGCGGCGGCTCGTCCCGCGCGGTTGGCTCCCACGGTGGACTGGGAGGGCCCGAAACCGACCAGGTGGACCCTGGGGTCCGCCGTCGTCGCGGTTCCGCTGATCCGGATCCCGCCGCGTTCATTGCGCAGTCCCAGCGGTTCCAGGTGGCTCAGATCCGGTCGGAAGCCTGTCGCCCACAGGATCGTGTCTGCTGAGGTGAAGCTGCCGTCGGCCTCGCGCAGTCCGCAGGGCTCGATCGCGGTGAACATCTCTCGGCGCTGCAGGGCTCCTCGGGCGTGGGCGGCACGGGCGTAGGAGGACCAGCCCAGGCCGGTGTAGGAGACGATGCTGCCGGTGGGTTCCCCCGCTTCAGCCGCTGCGGTGACCTTCTCGATGGTGGCCCGGCCCTCGACCTCCGGGCGGAACTCCTCACCGTGGAAGACCGGCTCGCGACGGGTGTACCAGAACGACGTGGCCACCCGGGAGATCTCCTCCAGCTGCTGGAGCGCAGAGATCCCGCCTCCGACCACGGCCACGCGGCGGTCGGCGAAGTCCTCCAGGGCTCGGTAGTCCCGGGTGTGCAGCTGCCAGCCGGTGAAGCTCTCCTGGCCCGGGTACTGCGGCAGCAGCGGGTTGTTCCAGGTGCCGGTGGCATTGATGATCGCCCGGGTGCGCCAGACCCCCTGGTCGGTGCGGACCTCCAGCTCCCCGTCGGTGCTGCGCTGATCGGTGCTGGGCTCGCCGGGGCTCGGGGTGGCGGCGTCCTGGACGCGCAGCGCCTTCACAGGGCGCAGGATGGGCAGCTCCATGGCAGCCTCGTACTGGGCGAAGTAGCGGGGGACGGCTGTGCGGCTGGGCTCCATCGGATCGATGGCCGGCTGGGACATCCCCGGCAGATCGAAGATGCCGTTGACCGTCTCCATGCGCAGCGATTCCCAGCGATGCTGCCAGGCACCGCCGGGAGCCGCCTCGGCATCAAGCATGACGAAGCTCAGCAGGCCGCTGCGCCGCAGATGGTATCCGGCTGAGAGTCCGGCCTGGCCGACGCCGATCACCACGACGTCGGCCCAGTGCTGTGGCTGCATCGCCTCGGCTCAGTAGGCGGCGGAGAAGCGGCGACGCCGGTGCACGGGCTTCTCGATCTCATCGAGGATCGCCAGGGCGAAGTCGGCGCCGGAGATCTCGGACCTGCCCTCACTGTCGGAGAGCAGCACCTCCCCGCCCACCCGGTAGGCGCCGCGGCGCTCGCCGGGGTTGGCGCTGCCGAATCCGGCGGCAGGGTGGATGTAGAACCAGTCGAGGGTCTCCTCAGAGTCCTGCAGCGCCTCCAGGACCTCCACCATCTCGAAGGACTCCGGCTTGACCTCATCCGGGAAGCCATCGGTGTCGATCAGACGGGGCCCTCCCTCGGAGACGCGCAGAGCGCCTGCCCCACCGATCACGCCCAGGCGCACTCCTGCGGCCGTGGCCACGGGGATCAGCGTGCGAGCCGCCTCGATCACTCGACCCTCCATCTCTCCGCGTGGGGACAGGGCCATCATCACGACATCCGACTGTCCGGCCAGCTGGGTCAGGAAGTCCTCGTCCAGGACGTCGCCGCTGACATAGTTCACGCCCTCCACGGGGCGCTCCGGGGCCCTGCGGGAGACGGCGAGCACCTCGTGCCCGCGTGCCGCGGCCTCCTGAGCGATGTGTGATCCGGCGTAGCCGGTGCCGCCGAGAATGGTGATACGTGCCATCGAGGCTCTCCTCCTAGTCGCCGGACGGTCCCGGATGGACCGGTCCTGATCAGAGCAACACCGGGACCCGCCGATCACTTCCCAGTCGTCAGCGCCCGATCTGAGACCTGGACCGCTTCGCTCAGCGGTTCCTAGACTGACGGCGGACCATAGGTACGAGGCAGATGAGCGCTCAGCAGCATATGCCGAGCAGGAGGGGAGTCGACATGAGCACAGTGATCGAACACGTGATGGCCGCGCCGTCCCGGTATGTCCAGGGGCGTGACGTCATCCAGAAGCTGGGAAGCCGCCTGCAGGAGTTGGGCTCCGCGCCGCTGCTGGTGGCCGACGATGTCGTCTGGGACATCGTCGAGGAACAGGTGACCGCTGGTCTCGAGGAGACCGGCCTGCCGGTGGTCCGCGAAGGCTTCGGCCGGTTCGCCACGGCGGAGGTCGTGGATTCTCTGGCGGAGAAGATCCGAGAGGGCGAGCATGACGTGATCGCCGGCATCGGCGGAGGCTCCACGATCGATGCGGTGAAGGCGGCCGGTCATCTGGCCGGCGTCAGCTGGGCCAGTGTCCCGACTGCGGCGTCCTCTGATGCTCCGACCTCGGCACTGTCGGTGATCTACACCGATGAAGGCGAGTTCGTGGAGTATCGCTTCTTCCCCAAGAACCCCGACCTGGTGCTGATCGATACCGGGCTGGTCGCTCGGGCCCCGGAACGCTTCCTGGTGGGCGGCATCGGAGACGCTCTGGCCACGTGGGTCGAGGCCCGGGCCGTGGCGAAGACCCGCGGGAAGACCATGGTCGGAGATGCCCCCACTCACGCCGGCGGTGCTCTGGCCGAGCTGTCCTGGAAGATCCTGTGGGAGAACTCGCTCCCCGCCCTGGATGCGGTGCGGGCCCAGAAGGTCACCCCGGCGCTGGAGGCAGTGGTCGAGGCCAACACGCTGCTCTCGGGGCTCGGCTTCGAATCCGGTGGCCTCGCCGCCGCCCATGCCATCCACAACGGGATGACCGCGGCGCCACAGACCCACGGCCTCACCCACGGGGAGAAGGTCAACATCGGGACTCTCACCCAGCTCATCATGGAGGGTGCCGACGCTCGGGAGATCGAGGACTTCATCGCGTTCACCACTGAAGTGGGCCTGCCCAATACGCTCACTGAGATCGGCCTGACTCAGGAGGACACCGATGAGGTGCGCGCCATCGCGGAGGCCGCGACCGTCGAAGGTGAGACCATCCACAACATGCCCTTCCCTGTGACGCCAGGGCTGGTGGAGGAGGCGCTGGCCTCCCTGGAGATCATCTCGCGTCGCGTCCGCGACCAGCGTGGTCTCCCTGAGCCGGAGTTCTACCAGGCACCCCACTGAGCCATCGGATCGACGGTCACCCAGTGGAGGACCATCACTCCGCGCCTGACCGCAGCCCGAAGAGTTCATCAGTCTCATCTGCTTGTCCCTGAAGCGCGCCCCGGGGAGCATAGAACGGTGACTCTCAGCAGCTATGCCGCGCTGGTCGGCGTCGCGATGGTCCTGGCCGTGACGCCGGGACCGGACACGATGCTCTCGCTGCGCTATGCGCTCTCCTCCCGACGGGCCGGCCTCGGTGCGGCCACCGGATCCTCGATGGCCGCGTTCGTCTGGGCAGCTCTGGCCGCCACCGGTCTGGCCGCGCTCTTCGAGACCTCACCCATGGCCTACGAGATCCTCAGCCTGGTGGGCGGGCTGTATCTGGTCCTGCTGGGTGTGCGAGCCGCACGTGCGGCCCGGCACCGGCTGCAGGCCGCGGTCGTGCTGAGCGGTGCGCCGGTGGAGCACAGCGCCCCGCAGAAGGTCTCCGCCGACCTCGGGGCAGAGGCCGCCTCCTCATTGAGCGCACCGCCGACCTCCGCGGCATCACCGACCTCCCCGGCATCACCGACCACCCCGACGCCCTCCTCAGCGGCCGCCGAGGCTGGAGAGGGTCGCCGACCGCCCGCGCCGAAGGTGCCGCGCGCCCGGACCGGACTGCTGGCCGGTATGGCCACCTGTATGACCAATCCGAAGGTAGGACTGTTCTTCCTGGCGCTGTTTCCGCAGTTCACCCCGCAGGATGCCTCCCTGGCCTTCACCGTGGGTGTGCTGGGCGGAACGGTGGCGCTGACCATGTATCTTTACCTGATCGGTGTGGTGCTTCTGGTCGACGGTGCCAATCGATGGCTCTCGGATCCGCGGGTGACCGGGTGGATCGAGCTGGTCAGCGGTGTGACCCTGCTGCTGCTCGGGCTCTACATGCTGGTCACTGGCGGGCATGGGCTTCTCACTCTGCTCTAGACTGTCCGGGTGACTCCCGAAGAACTCTCCGCAGCTGTGAAATCCGCTCTCACCGAGGCCGTCGAGGCCGGTGAGCTGACCGTCGAGATCCCCGAAGAGATCCGCGTCGAGCGGCCCAAGAGTCGCGACCACGGGGACTGGGCCACCAACATCGCCCTGCAGCTGGCCAAGCAGGCCGGCATGCCCCCGCGCGATCTGGCGGATTCCCTGGCGGCCCGCCTACGGCGGATCGAGGGAGTCAGCACCGTCGACATCGCCGGACCGGGCTTCATCAACATCACTCTGGACGCCGCCGCGGCCGGACAGCTGGCCAAGAACATCGTGGAGGCCGGCGAGAGCTTCGGCCACACCCAGACCCTGGCCGGCCACGTGATCAACCTGGAGTTCGTCTCAGCGAATCCCACCGGACCGCTGCACATCGGTCACACGCGGTGGGCCGCATTGGGCGATGCCATCGGCAGGCTGCTGCGTGCTTCCGGCGCCGAGGTCACCAACGAGTACTACATCAACGACGCCGGCAACCAGATGAACGTCTTCGCCAACTCGGTGCTCTCCCGCATCCACGGTGAGGAGGTCCCCGATGGCGGTTATCCGGGCGAGTACGTCAAGGAGCTGGCCGAGGAGGTCCTCGCCGCCCGCCCGGACGTCCGCGATATGGACCGGGACGAGGCTCGCCCGATCGTCCGCGAGCTGGCCTACCAGGCTCAACTCGGCCAGATCAGAGACACGCTGGACGCCTTCGGCGTGCACTTCGACGTCTTCTTCTCCGAGGAGTCCCTGCACAGCGGAGGACAGGTCGCCGGTGCCCTGGAGACTCTGCGCGCCCAGGGCCACATCGATGACCGGGACGGTGCGGTGTGGCTGCGCACCACCGACTTCGGCGATGACAAGGACCGTGTCCTCTTCAAGGCCGATGGTGAGCCCACCTACTTCGCGGCCGACGCCGCCTACTACCTCTCCAAGCGGGAGCGCGGCTTCGCCGAGAAGATCTACCTGCTCGGAGCCGACCACCACGGCTACGTCGCCCGGCTCAAGGCCATCGCCGCCTGTGCCGGAGACGATGCCGAGAAGAACATCGAGATCCTGATCGGTCAGCTCATGAGTGTGAAGGGAGCCAAGCTCTCCAAACGGGCCGGCAACATCATCGAGCTGGCCGACCTGATCGAGTGGCTGGGCACCGATGCGCTGCGCTACACCTTGGCGCGGTACCCCGCAGACTCGCCCATCGATGTGGATCCGGACCTTCTGCAGTCCAAGACCAACGACAACCCGGTCTTCTACGTCCAGTACGCCCATGCCCGTTCGCGCAACGCGGCCCGCAACGCAGCCGCCGCCGGAGTGGACCAGAGTTCCTTCGACGCCTCGCTGCTCAGCCATGAGACTGAGGAGGAGCTGCTCTCTCACCTGGGACGATTCCCCTCCGTGGTCTCCTCGGCGGCCGAGCGGCGCGAGCCCCACCGGGTGGCCCGCTATCTGGAGTCTCTGGCCTCCGCCTACCACGGCTGGTATGCGGCCTGCCGCATGGCCCCCAGCGTGGCCGAGGACGGCACCGCGGATCCCGTCACCGACCTGAACCGCAGCCGCCTGTGGCTCAACGAGGCGACGGCCCAGGTCCTGCGCAACGGTCTGCAGCTGCTGGGCGTCAGCGCCCCGGAGAGGATGTGAGCATGGCACAGGATCATCCGCTGGCCCCGTCATGGCTCAGCTCCCGGAGCAGCACCGACGACCTGGAGCAGAAGCTCTTCCCCGATGATGCTCGGCGCGAGGCCTCGGGCTCCCTGAGCATCAGCGGGGCCGAGGTGACCCGTCTGGCCGAACAGCACGGCACTCCGCTGTACGTGCTCAGCGAGGAGGACTTCCGCCGTCGGGCACGCAGCTTCCGTGAGGCCTTCGGCGAGGCCTTCGCCCCGGAGGCTGAAGTGGACGTCTTCTATGCCGGGAAGGCCTTTCTGAGCACCCACGTGGCCCGCTGGGCAGCGCAGGAGGGGCTCTGCGTGGATACTGCCTCGGGCGGGGAGCTGGCCATCGCTCTGGCCGCAGGGGTGGATCCGGTGCGGATCGGCCTGCACGGCAACAATAAGTCCGACGCCGAGATCCGGCGTGCTCTGGACGCCGGGATCGGGCGGATCATCGCAGACTCTCTGGACGAGCTGAACCGGATCGCGCAGTTGGCGCAGGACGCCGGCACAACCGCCCCGGTCATGCTGAGGCTGACCCCCGGGGTCCACGCCTCCACCCACGAATACATCGCCACCGCTCACGAGGACCAGAAGTTCGGCCTCTCGCTCAGCGGGGGTCGGGAGTCGGCGGCCTGGACCGCCGTGCAGAAGGCCCTCGACGCACCCGCCATCGATCTGCGCGGACTGCACTGCCACATCGGGTCGCAGATCTTCGAGCCCACCGGCTTCGAGGTCGCCGCACAGAAGCTCATCGCCTTCCTGGCCGAGATCCGCGAAGACCGCGGAGTCGAGCTGGCGGAGCTGGACCTGGGCGGCGGGCACGGCATCGCCTACACCGAGGCCGACTCTCCACGGGACCCCCGTGAGATCGCTGAAGCGCTGGCCGCCACGGTCAAGCAGTCCTGCACCGAGCACGGTCTGTCTGTGCCGCGGATCTCCATCGAGCCGGGCCGGGCGATCGTCGGGCCCGCGGGCGTCACGCTCTACACCGTGGGCGTGCAGAAGGACGTGGGTGTGGACACCCCTGACGGCGGCAGCACCACCCGGCGCTATGTGGCCGTGGACGGCGGCATGAGCGACAACGCACGCGGAGTGCTCTACGACGCCGACTATTCGGCCGTGCTGGCCAGCCGGAAGGTCGAGGGAGAGCACACGCTGTCTCGCATCGTGGGCAAACACTGCGAGTCCGGTGACATCGTGGTCCGGGACGTATACTTGCCGACGGCGACGGAGCGGGGCGATATCCTTGCCGTCCCGGCCACCGGAGCCTATTGCCACTCCCTCTCGAGCAACTACAACTACCTCACCCGGCCGGCTGTGGTGGCTGTGAAGGACGGAGCTTCCCAGGTGCTGATCCGCCGGGAGACCGAAGAGGACATGCTCGGCCGGGACACCGGCTTCGCCCCCTGATCCTGACAGGGCGGCTGATCTGACCTGCGAATCCCGGAGTCGGCTCCGGATGACTGACGAATGAGGTGATCGCCAGCGTGGACGCGTTGAAGATCGGTCTGCTGGGCGCTGGGAATGTGGGCGCCCAGGTGGCCAAGACTCTGGTGGAGGAGCGCGAGCTGATCGCTGGGCGCGTCGGCACCGGAGTGAAGCTGATCGGCGTCGCGGTCCGTGACGTGGAGGCCCCGCGGGACTGGAAGATCCCCGGTGAGCTGCTCACCACTGATGCCGAGTCCCTGGTGGATGAAGCAGACCTGGTGATCGAACTGCTGGGCGGCCTGGAGCCGGCCGGTGAGCTGATCACCCGCGCGCTCAACCGCGGCGCAGCGGTGGTGACCGGCAATAAGGCGCTGCTGGCCACCCGAGGCGGCGAACTGCATCGTCTCGCTGAGGAGAAGGGCGCGCTGCTGCACTTCGAGGCGGCCGTGGCCGGTGCCATCCCGATCCTCCGTCCCGTCCAGGAGTCCCTCTCCGGGGACCGGATCACCAAGGTGATGGGGATCGTCAACGGCACCACCAACTACATCCTCGATCAGATGGACACCACCGGTGCCGCCTTCGAGGACGCGCTGGCCGAGGCTCAGCGCCTGGGCTACGCAGAGGCTGACCCCACCGCCGATGTGGAGGGTCACGACGCCGCGGCCAAGGCTGCCATCCTTGGAACGCTGGCCTTCCATGCCCCCTTCACCATCGATGAGGTCTACTGCGAGGGCATCACCGGAGTCACCGGTGAGGACATCGAGGCCGCTGCGGCGTCCGGCTATGTCATCAAGCTCTTGGCCATCATCGAGAAGACCGAGGCCGGCGCGATTCTGCGTGTCCACCCGACCCTGCTGCCGCGCACCCACCCGCTGGCCAGCGTCCGCGGGGCCTTCAACGCCGTGTTCGTGGTGGCGGAGAACGCCGGCGAGCTCATGTTCTACGGCCAGGGTGCCGGTGGTCAGCCCACCTCCTCGGCCATCATGGGTGATGTGGTCTCCGCGGCACGCCGGCTGCGCGGCAGCCCGGCCGACCTTCCCGGCCTCAGGGAGCAGGCCGCCGACGGCACCGTGCCTGCTCTGCCCATCGAGGAGGCAGAGACCCAGTATTACATCGACATGGTCGTGGCCGATCGGGAGGGCGTCATCGCTGAGGTGGCCCGCGTGCTGGCAGATCATCATGTCTCCATCGAATCGATGCGTCAGCCCGGCTCCGTCTCCGCGGAGGGCGAGGTCGACGCCGACGGTGTGGACAAGAGGGGCGCAGTGGTGCAGATCGTCACCCATCTGGCCCGGGAGAAGGACCTCGACGATACGGTCGCGACTCTGAAGGGTCTCGGCGTGGTCAAGGCGGTCAACTCGGTCCTCCGGGTTGAGGTCGAACAGTAGGACAAGGCTGGAGCATCAATGGCGCATCAATGGCGCGGAGTAGTCCGCGAGTACGCTGACCGTCTGCCGGTGGACGAGTCCACCCAGGTCATCACGCTGGGGGAGGGCGGAACTCCGCTGGTCTGGGCCCCAGCCCTCTCTGAGCTGGTCGGCGGCGAGGTCTACCTGAAGGTCGAGGGGATGAATCCCACCGGATCCTTCAAAGACCGCGGCATGACCATGGCGATCACCGCTGCTGTGCGCGACGGCGCCAAAGCGGTGGTCTGCGCCTCCACCGGCAACACCTCAGCCTCGGCGGCGGCCTATGCCACCCAGGCAGGGCTGACCTGTGCGGTGCTGGTGCCTGCCGGCAAGATCGCGATGGGCAAGCTCTCCCAGGCGGTGGCCCACGGTGCCGAGATCATCCAGATCGACGGCAACTTCGACGGCTGCCTGGATGTGGCGCGCAAACTGGCCGAGAACTACCCGGTGTTCCTGGTCAACTCGGTGAACCCGTCCCGGATCGAGGGACAGAAGACCGGAGCCTTCGAAGTGGTGGACTACCTGGGCGATGCCCCGGACTACCACCTGCTGCCGGTGGGCAACGCCGGCAACATCACCGCCTACTGGAAGGGCTACCAGGAGTACGCCCAGCCCTGGACCAACCCGCACACCGACCAGCGGCTGGAGCCGATGGCCACCAAGACCCCGATCATGTGGGGATTCCAGGCAGCCGGTGCTGCTCCGATCGTGGCCGGACACCCGATCACCGAGCCGGACACAGTGGCCACGGCCATCCGGATCGGCAACCCCGCGTCCTGGGAGCAGGCCGAGGAGGCCCGCGACGTCTCAGGTGGAGTGATCGAGCCGGTGACCGATGACGAGATTCTGCATGCTCACCGTTGGCTCTCGGCCAAGGAGGGCGTGTTCGTGGAGCCCGCCTCTGCATCCGGGGTGGCAGGACTGATCAAGAAGCACGCAGCAGGTGAGGTCCCTGAGGGTCGACGCTTCGTCATCACAGTGACCGGCCACGGCCTGAAGGACCCGGACTGGGCGATCAACAATCCGGAGATCGCTGCTTCCGACGGGTCCGAACCCTCCGCCGTCACCAAGGTGGACCAGGACGTCGAGACTGTGGCCCGGCAGCTGGGGCTCTGAGCAGGATGCAGTCCGCGCGGCCCGTCCAGCCAGTTCAGCCGAATCAGCCAGCTCAGCCTGCCCAGCCCACCCAGTCTGCCCAGGAGACGCTGCGCCAGCCGATCACCGCTCCGCTGGAGTTTCGGCTGCGCGTGCCGGCCACCAGCGCCAATCTGGGCCCCGGCTATGACTGCATGGGGCTGGCGCTGGGCTGGGAGGACGTCATCGATGTCCAGGCTGCGCCGCGGCGGAACCCGGAGGCCGCGCAGCTGAGCGTGGAGATCACGGGGCAGGGGGCCGGCACGCTGCCCACCGACGCCTCACATCTGGTGATCTCTCTGGTCCAGAGGATCCTGGCCGCGCGCGGCTACGCACTGCCGGATCTGCACCTGCGCGCACACAACACCATTCCGCATTCGCGCGGCATGGGGTCCTCGGCGGCAGCAGTGGCCACTGCTGTGGTGACGGCCTCTCAGCTTCTGCCGGAGGGTCTGAGCCCGGAGGAGCAGCTGCAGATCGGTTCGCGCATCGAAGGCCATCCGGACAACTATGTCCCTGCTCTGCGCGGGGGAGTCGCCCTGTCCTGGGAGGACGATCGCCGATTCGCGACTGTACCGCTGCAGCCCCATCCCCAGCTGCGCACCGTCCTCGCGGTGCCGGACTTCGAACAGTCCACTGAGGCCGCGCGGGATCTGCTGCCTGCCCAGGTCCCTCATCAGGAAGCCGCCCGGAACTCTGCGCGCTCAGCGCTGCTGGTGCATGCGCTGACCACCGATCCCGCGGTGCTGCTGCAGGCGACCGAGGACGCACTGCACCAGGAGTATCGGCGCAGCGCCTTCCCCGCCTCGATGGAGCTGGTGGACCGACTGCGTGCGGCCGGACACGCTGCCGTCATCTCCGGGGCTGGACCGTCAGTCCTGGTGCTCACCAGCGGTGATGACGCAGCTCAGGCCGCGGCCGGGCTGATCAGCGAGCTGCCGGGGGAGACCTGGACCCCCGCGATCCTGCCGATCAGCACCACAGGTGCTACAGTGGAGGAACACCCGCGGTGATCGTTCTGATGAGTCCATCGAGATGATCGGCTGTTCATGATCGCCGCAGTTCTTTCGCACGAGTTGCGCTCTCTTCCTCGCAGTACAGCGAGCCTCATTCTCGCCTGCGTGCAGGAATCCATCTCATCGCGAAAGCCCGCAATGAACCGACGGCCGTCTGTAGTGCCGTCGACGACCAATGCAGGACGACGAGACCGGGCGTATCAGAGTTCCGGATCGTGCCTGCCCGACGAGGGGGAAGGAATCCTTCGTGACCGAAACCACCACTGAGACCACTCAGGCTCAGGGCGCCGAATCATCTGAGGCAAAGAACGGCGGTCTCGCCGGCCTCAAGCTGGCGCAGCTGCAGGCACTGGCTTCCCAGCTCGGCATCAAGGGAAGCTCACGCATGCGCAAGTCCGCTCTGGTGGACGCCATCTCTTCGCATCAGCGCGGCGGCGCCGTGGCTGAGCGTGACGAGAAGGCCTCCAAGGGCGAACAGGCCCAGGAGAAGGGCCAGAACGAGAAGCCCCAGCAGGACGACTCCCAGAACGAGAAGCCTCAGCAGGCCGAGGGCCAGTCCAACGGCCGCTCGAAGACGGGCGGCAAGGCTGACCAGTCCCAGGACGGGCAGAAGGCTGAGCAGCATTCCGAATCTGACAAGGGCCAGGACGCAGATGCGCGTCAGAACGCTGCGAAGGGCCAGAAGGACAAAGCCCAGAACGCGGAGCGGACCCAGAAGGACGGCGCTGGTCAGGATGCCGAGTCCGCAGCGCAGTCCGGCTCCGGTGAGGAGTCCGGCAAGGGCGGCGGTGGCAGTCGGAACCGCAACCGCGGCAAGCGCCAGGACGGCCAGCAGGATGAGGGCCAGCAGGGCGAGAGCCGCAACGGCCGTGAGGACCGCAAGGACGACGGTGAGAACCGCGGCGGCCGCGACAACAACCGTGAGAACACCAGCCGCGACAACAACCGCGACGGCGGCGGGAACAACCGCGGAAATCGCGACAACAACAACCGCGACAACAACAACCGGGACGGCGGCGGACGGGACGGCGAAGGCCGCAACCGCCGCAACCGCAGCCGCAACCGCAACGACCGGAACGATCGCAACGACCGTCGTGGTCGCAGCCGCGGTCCCGAGGTGGATGACACCGAGGTCACCGAGGACGACGTCCTGATCCCCGTCGCGGGCATCCTGGACGTGCTGGACAACTACGCGTTCATCCGCACCTCCGGCTACCTCTCCGGACAGAACGACGTCTATGTCTCGCTGCAGCAGGTCAAGCGCTACAACCTGCGCAAGGGCGACGCCGTCCACGGCGCCATCCGGGCACCGCGTGAGGGCGAGAAGCCCAATAAGCGCCAGAAGTTCAACGCCCTGGTCAAGCTTGAGTCGGTCAACGGCCGCCCGGCCGACGACAACGGCAACCGGGTGGACTTCAACAAGCTCACCCCGCTCTACCCGCAGGAGCGCCTGCGCCTGGAGGGCGACCCGAAGAACGTCGGGCCCCGTGTGATCGACCTTGTCGCCCCCATCGGCAAGGGCCAGCGCGGTCTCATCGTCTCCCCGCCCAAGGCCGGCAAGACGATGATCCTGCAGTCCCTGGCGAACGCGATCAAGACCAACAACCCTGAGGTCCACCTCATGATGGTCCTGGTCGACGAGCGCCCGGAGGAGGTCACCGACATGCAGCGCACGGTCGACGGTGAGGTCATCGCCTCCACCTTCGACCGTCCGGCCGATGACCACACCACAGTGGCCGAGCTGGCCATCGAGCGCGCCAAGCGCCTGGTGGAGATGGGCAAGGACGTCGTGGTGCTGCTGGACTCCATGACCCGCCTGGGCCGTGCCTACAACACCGCGGCACCGGCGTCGGGCCGCATCCTCTCCGGCGGTGTGGACGCCAACGCGCTGTACCCGCCCAAGCGGTTCTTCGGCGCGGCGCGCAACATCGAGAACGGCGGCTCGCTGACCATCCTCGCCACCGCACTGGTGGAGACCGGCTCCAAGATGGACGAGGTCATCTTCGAGGAGTTCAAGGGCACCGGCAACATGGAGCTGCGTCTGTCCCGCCGCCTGGCCGATAAGCGCATCTTCCCGGCGGTCAACGTCAACGAGTCCTCCACCCGTCGTGAGGAGAACCTCCTCTCCCCGGATGAGGTCAAGATCATGTGGAAGCTGCGCCGGGTGCTCTCTGGTCTGGAGCAGGAGCAGGGCCTGGACCTGCTGCTGAAGAAGATCAAGGAGACCAAGTCCAATGCGGAGTTCCTGATGCTCACGCAGAAGACCACGCTGGGCAACGTCGACTCGTAGCTGAGCGGTCCGAGGCCCTGTCGACGTCGTGCTGCGGCGTCGACAGGGCCTCACCCGTATCAGCCCGCAGAGTCAGGGGCGCCATGCCCCACCACCACAGCACAGAGGTCTTCGATGAACACTGATACCAACGCCCACATGTTCGACTCGGTCGACACGCTGCTCCAGGAACATCAGGAGCTGCAGCAGAAGCTGGCGGATCCGGACGTCCACGCCGACCAGGCGCTGGCCAAGAAGCTGGGCCGTCGCTACGCCCAGCTCAACGGCGTCGTGGAGGCGCATAAGACCTGGAAGCAGCTGACCGATGACCTCGAAGCGGCCGCGGAGCTGGCCGACGAGGATGCGGAGTTCGCCGCCGAGGTGCCGCGCCTGCAGAAGGAGCTCCAGGCGGCCTCGGACCGTCTGCTGCGCATGCTCATCCCGCGGGATGAGAACGACGTCCGCAACGTGATCATCGAGGTCAAAGGCGGAGCCGGAGGTGACGAGGCGGCGCTGTTCGCCGGAGATCTGCTGCGCATGTACTCGCGCTACGCCGAGTCCAAGGGCTGGAAGACGGAGATCATCTCCTCCACGCCCTCGGACCTCGGGGGGTATAAGGATGTGCAGATGGCCATCAAGTCCACCACCGATGACCCGGCCCGGGGCGTCTATGCGCATCTGAAGTTCGAAGGCGGCGTCCACCGGGTCCAGCGGGTGCCGGAGACCGAGTCTCAGGGGCGCATCCACACCTCGGCCGCCGGCGTGCTGGTGCTGCCAGAGGTCGATGAGCCCGAGGAGATCGAGATCGCGCAGAACGATCTGAAGATCGATGTCTATCGTTCCTCAGGTCCCGGCGGGCAGTCGGTGAACACCACTGACTCAGCGGTGCGCATCACTCACCTGCCCACCGGCATCGTGGTGGCCATGCAGAACGAGAAGTCGCAGCTGCAGAACAAGGAAGCGGCCATGCGTGTGCTGCGCTCCCGTCTGCTGGCCCACCAGCAGGAGCAGATCGACGCGGAGAACGCGCAGGCGCGCAAGTCTCAGGTCCGGACCATGGACCGCTCCGAGCGCATCCGGACCTACAACTTCCCGGAGAACCGCATCGCCGATCACCGCACCGGGTATAAGGCCTACAACCTCGACGCCGTCATCAACGGTGACCTGGAGCCCGTGCTGCAGTCCTGCATCCAGATGGAGGAGCAGGAGCGCCTGGCCGCACTCGGCGAGAACGCCGGCTGATGGAGCTCGATCACCTGCTGCGCGACGCCGTCCGCCGGCTCGCCGATGCTGGCATCCCATCCCCGCGGGCCGACGCCGAGCTGCTGGCCTCCTGGGTGCTCGGGCTGAGCCGAGGTGAGCTCGCGCTCAAAGCTCTGACCGGTCTGGAGGTGAGCGGGGCCGACGCCGAACGCATCAGTGACCTGGTGGCCGAGAGGTGCCGTCGCGTTCCGCTGCAGCATCTGACCGGTTCGGCTCCGTTCCGCTCGCTGGAGCTGCGGGTCGGCCCCGGGGTCTTCATTCCGCGACCTGAGACCGAATCGGTGGTCGAAGCCGTCCTGGGCCAGCTGCGTCGCCTCGGCGAGGAGGGGATCCGCCGTCCCCGAATCGTGGACCTGGGCACCGGCTCAGGAGCCATCGCCGCCGCCGTGGCCGCCGAGTTCCCTGCCGCAGAGGTCCATGCCGTGGAGCTCTCTGCGGAGGCCGTGGCCTGGGCCCGGATGAACTTCGAGGTTCTGCCCGACCACGCCGCCCAGGTGACGCTGCACCACGGCGACCTCCGCCGCTCACCGGAGCTGCTGGGAGAGCTCAGCGGAACCTTCGACGTCGTGGTCTCCAACCCGCCCTATATCCCCGCGGACATGGTGCCCACGGAGGTCGAGGTGCGTGAGCATGATCCGCAGATGGCGCTCTACGGCGGGGGAGAGGGCGGGCTCGAGCTTCCCTTCGCCGTCGTCGCGGCCGCCGAGGAGCTGCTTCGTCCCGGGGGCTGGTTCATCATGGAGCACGCTGAGCTCCAAGCCGGACCGATCGCTGAACACTGTGCGGCGCAGCCCCTGCTGGAGTCGGTGCACACCCACCGGGATCTGACCGGTCGGGACCGGGCCACCAGCGCCGTGCTTGCCCGGGCACAGAGAGGAGACGTGGCAAAATGGCGCGCGTGAGCGAGATCCTCGACTGTCATGACCCCGAAGCCCGCGAGACCGCACTGACCGCCGCCCACCAGGCCCTGGAGGCCGGCGAATGCGTGGTGCTCCCCACCGACACCGTCTATGGGATCGGTGCAGATGCCTTCTCCCCGCATGCGGTGACCGTGCTACTGGCGGCCAAGGGCCGCAACCGCACGATGCCTCCACCGGTGCTGATCGGGCGCATGGCCGTGATGGACGCTCTGGCCACTGAGATTCCGGACGAGGCCCGTGCCCTGGCCGAGGCCTTCTGGCCCGGAGGGCTGACCCTCATCCTGCAGGCCCAGCCCTCGCTGGCCTGGGACCTGGGAGAGACCCGGGGGACGGTGGCCCTGCGCATGCCGGCCGACGACCTCGCCCTGGACCTGCTGGGACGCACCGGGCCGCTGGCCGTCTCCTCCGCCAACCGGACGGGGCTGGAGGCCGCCACCACGGCCGAACAGGCCAAGAACATGCTGGGGGAGGCCGTCTCCGTCTACCTCGCCGACGGCGACCGCAGCACCACCCGGCCCTCCACGATCGTGGACTGCACCGTCAGTCCGGCGAAGGTCGTGCGCGACGGTGCCATCACGCTTCAGGAGCTGCGCGCCGTCGTCCCCGAGGTGCTGGGCGGCGAATGATCTACTTCCTGACGGTGCTCACCATCTCTGCGGTGGTGACCTACCTTCTCACGCCGCTGATCCGGATCATCGGGCTGCGGCTGGGCGTCTACACCCCTGTGCGCGCCCGCGACATCCACCAGACCATCAAACCCCGCTGGGGCGGGGTGGCCATGTACGTGGGCATGATCGTCGGACTGGGGGCGGCCGCGGCCATCCCGTACCTCAGCGGCATCTTCGCCGATCTGACTGCGGTGCGCGGCGTCTTCCTGGCCATGCTGCTGATCCTCACGGTGGGGATGATGGACGACGCCTGGGACATCCACTGGGCCATCAAACTGGTGGGACAGGTGGGCGCCGGGGTGCTGCTGGTCCTCCATGACATCCGTCTGGAGGTCATGCCGGTGGGCTGGCTGGGAGTGGGGGACCAATGGGTCCAGGCCCTGCTGACCGTCTTCCTGGTGGTCCTGACCATCAACGCCTTCAACTTCATCGACGGCTTGGACGGACTGGCCGCAGGGGTCGCGGCCCTGGGCGGAAGCGCCTTCTTCATCTACAGCTATCTGCTGACCCTGTCGATCAACGAGTTCGACGCGTCCAACCTGGTCACCCTGCTCATGGCGGTGCTGGTGGGAGCGTGCCTGGGCTTCCTGCCGCACAACTTCCATCCGTCCAAGATCCTGATGGGCGACACCGGGGCCATGCTGCTCGGACTGGTCATGGCGGCCGCCGCCCTGGCGGTGACCTCGGACCTGGGCCAGATGTCCGACGGCTTCCGCTTCCGCAACATCCCGGCCTATATGCCGGTGCTGCTTCCGCTGGCGGTCACCCTGCTGCCGCTGCTGGATCTGCTGCTGGCCGTGGTGCGCCGCACTGCCCGGGGGGCCTCACCGTTCAGCCCGGACCGCGGGCATCTGCACCATAAGCTCATCGACGGCGGCTACTCCCATCCCCAGGCGGTGCTGCTGCTCTACCTGTGGTCCTTCCTCTTCGCCTACGGCGCGGTCTCCTTCAACTTCCTGCCCTGGTGGCTGGTCACCGCTGCCATGCTCCTCAGCCTGGGCGGAGCCACGCTTCTCACGTTGGGACCGTGGCTGCGCCGTCGCGCGGGCCGGGTCAACCGTGACCATCGTGAGTCGGAGTCCGCGGTATGAAGGCCTTCCCGCGCGCCACCGGATGGCGCCGCATCCTGATGGCTACCACGACGGCGGGCGCTGCCGTCACCGTGGTCGCGGCCGTGCTGGGGGCGGTCGTCAGCTCCGGCGCGGCGGCCGCCGGCGCTGCTTTCGGGGGAGCGATCGTACTGGCGCTCACCGGGGCCAGCCTGCTCGTGGTGGACCAGACCGAGCGCCGGGCGCCGCATCTGAGCATGATCATGTTCATGCTGGCCTTCGCCCTGAAGCTCAGCCTGTTGGCCCTGCTGCTGATGCTCGTACCGGCCCCGGGCTGGATCGAACCCATGTGGACGGTGCTGACCGCCGCCGCCGTCGTGGTGACCGTCCAAGCGGTGCAGATCGCCACCTTCAGCCGCCTGCGACTCACTGTGACGCCCGATGCCGAGCAGTAGTTCGGTTTTTTCTACGCTACGTAGTAAAGTGTGGGCGGTGCGGAGACATGCCGTGAGTCACTTTGGTCTTTGGTAAACTTTCCGAGGATCGGACCACAGAGTTCTTTTCACTCGCACTATCTAAGAGACGGACTTCCTCCGGCTCGCCGATGCCCGGGGCAGATGCCCGATGACGGACACCGCAGAGAGGACCAGCGTTGCAGTCGCTTGCGCACGCAGCCGCCGATGAAGGTGGCTTCCAGGCCCCTACGATCAGCGAGACCCACCTTCCGGAGATCTTCCCGTGGATGGCTGAATGGGGGACCGGCTTCGGCAAGAACATGCTGATGGCGCTCCTGGCCGTCTTCGTCATCTCCTGGTTCTTCATGTGGGCCATCCGGAAGCAGGCCCTGGTGCCTTCCCGGACCCAGTACATCGCAGAGTCGGCCTACGGATTCGTCCGCCACACCCTCGGCCGCGACATCCTCGGCGAGAAGCACTTCAAGCCCTGGATCCCCTTCCTGTTCACCGTCTTCTTCTTCGTCCTGGTGAACAACCTCTTCGGCGCGGTCCCCGGCCTGCAGCTGCCGACCTTCTCCCACGCCGGCCCGGCCTACGCCATGGCCCTGATCGTGTGGTTCGCCTGGGTCGTGCTGGGCTTCAAGCTCCACGGCGGCAAGTTCCTCAAACTCGTGACCGTGCCCTCCGGCGTGCCGAAGTTCCTGCTTCCGCTGCTGGTGCCCATCGAGTTCCTCTCCAACTTCATCATCCGGCCGCTGACGCACTCCCTGCGTCTGATGGCTGTGATGCTCGCCGGCCACATCATCGTGATGCTCGCCGGTTCCGGTGCCGAGTTCCTGATCACTCAGCAGGAGGGCCTGGGCAGCACTGGGCTCGGCGTGCTGATCCTGGTCGGCTCCATCCCGCTCTACTTCCTCGAGCTCATCATGATGGTCCTGCAGGCCTTCGTCTTCGCTCTGCTGACAGCCATCTACATCCAGGGCTCGATCGAAGCAGAAGCCCACTGATCCACGTTTCTGTCCGTCCCCCGACAACCAGACTGTCCCGGTGAAACGCACCGGGATCGAGACTAGAAAGAGAGAATCACATGGAAGGCACCCTGAACATGCTCGGTATGGGCATCGCCGGCCTCGGCGCTGCCATCGCCATCGGTATGATCTTCGCGGCCTACATCAACGGTGTGGCCCGTCAGCCGGAGGCCCAGCGTGTCCTCCAGCCCATCGCCATCCTCGGCTTCGCACTTGCTGAAGCGGTCTTCGTTCTGGCGATCGTCTTCGCCTTCGTGCTCTGACACAGATCGTCACTGTGTGAGGGGGATCCGGCATCCCCGGACCCTCTGAGACCGTCAGACTAGTGAAAATGGGTGAACACATGATCAGCGCAACTCTGATCCAGGCAGCCGAAGGCGACGCCAACCCGCTGGTTCCCAACCTCTGGGAAGCACTGGTTGCCCTCATCGGCTTCGCCGTGCTGTTCTTCGTCGTCATCAAGTGGATCTGGCCGGCCTTCGAGAAGGCCTACCAGAACCGCGTCGAGGCGATCGAGGGCGGGCTCGAACAGGCTGAGGAGGCCAAGGCTGAGGCTGAGGCCCTGAAGGCTGAGTACGAGCAGAACCTGGCCGACGCCCGCGCCGAGGCCAGCCGCATGCGCGAAGAGGCACGTGCCGAAGGCGCCCAGATCGTCGCCGAGCACAAGGAGAAGGCCGCCGCAGAGGCGGCCCGCATCACCGAGCAGGCTCAGCAGCAGATCGCTGCCGAGCGTTCGGCCGCTGCCGCATCTCTGCGTGCCGACGTCGGTTCCCTGGCAACTCAGCTGGCCAGCCGCATCGTCGGTGAGGCGCTCGAGGATGACGCCCGCTCCCAGCGAGTGGTCGACCGCTTCCTCGAGGACCTCGACGCCGAACAGGCAGGAGCAGCTCAGTAATGGCATCGGCGACCAGCGAATCCCTCGCAGCGGCGCAGAAGGAGCTGGAGAGCACCTTCGTCCACGCCGATCTGGCCGTGGCGGACGAACTCTTCAGTGCCCTCGATGTGCTGGACGGCTCGGCAGCTCTGCGGCGCAGCTTCACCGACCCCTCCCGCGAGCCGCAGGCTCGCACGGGTCTGCTGCGGAACCTCTTCGGCGCCAAGCTGAAGAGCACCACCAACAGCATCCTGGAGGCCTTGGTCTCCAAGCGGTGGAGCCGTGAGCGTGACCTCAGCGATGCCGTGGAGACCCTGGCTGTCTCCGTGGTGTCCGCGCAGGCTGAACGCAGCGGACTCCAGGGTCTGGAACAGCTGGAGTCGGCACTGCTGGGCTTCCGGCGCACTGTGGCCGGATCCCACGAGGTCCAGCGTGCTCTGACCGAGCCCCAGGCGGGCGCCGAGGCCAAGCAGAAGCTGGCCGCCAAGCTCTCACCGCAGGCTTCTGCGGAGGCGCGGCTGCTCATCGATCGGGCGGTGACCGCTCCGCGCGGTCTGCGCCCGGAGGCTCTGGTGGAGCGCTTCGCCGAACAGGTCGCCGCCCGCCAGCAGCGGTGGATCGCGCAGGTCACTGTGGCCAAGGATCTCGATCAGGCCTACCGTGAGCGGCTCAGCACGAGCCTGAACCGCTACTTCGGCCGGGAGCTGAAGCTCGACGTCGTCGTCGACCCTCAGGTGGTCGGCGGCATCCGTGTGCAGGTGGGTGACGAGGTCGTGGACAACACTGCTGCGGCCAAGCTGAACGACCTGAGCCGGAAACTGGCTAGTTAATTTTGAACCACTCGGCCGCTCGCTGCGGCCATGATAGAGGAGAGCAGGGACTGCAGATGGCCGACTTGACCATCAACGCCGACGACGTCCGCAATGCTTTGAACGAGTTCGCCGCGTCCTACGACCCGGGAAGCGCTGAGCGCACCGAGGTGGGACGCGTGATCTCCGCGGCCGACGGCATCGCACGTGTCGAGGGACTTCCCTCGACCATGGCCAACGAACTTCTTCGTTTCGAGGACGGAACTCTGGGCATGGCCCAGAACCTGGACACCCGAGAGATCGGTGTGGTCGTCCTGGGTGAGTTCTCCGGCATCGAAGAGGGCCAGGAGGTCACCCGCACCGGAGAGGTCCTCTCTGTGCCCGTGGGCGACAACTTCCTGGGCCGCGTCGTGGACCCGCTGGGCAACCCGATCGACGATCTGGGCGCCATCGAGCCCGAGGGCCGCCGTGCCCTGGAGCTGCAGGCACCCACGGTGACCCAGCGCCAGTCGGTGGGCGAGCCCCTGCAGACCGGTATCAAGGCCATCGACGCGATGATCCCTGTGGGCCGCGGCCAGCGCCAGCTGATCATCGGTGACCGCCAGACCGGTAAGACCGCGATCGCGATCGACACCATCCTCAACCAGAAGGCGAACTGGGAGTCCGGCGATGTCGACAAGCAGGTGCGCTGCATCTACGTCGCCGTCGGCCAGAAGGCCTCCACCATCGCCGGTGTGCGTCAGACCCTGGAAGAGCAGGGCGCCCTGGACTACACCACCATCGTGGCGGCTCCGGCCTCCGACCCGGCCGGCACCAAGTACCTGGCGCCGTTCACCGGTTCGGCCATCGGCCAGCACTGGATGTACGGCGGCAAGCACGTCCTGATCATCTTCGATGACCTCTCCAAGCAGGCTGAGGCCTACCGCGCCGTGTCGCTGCTGCTGCGCCGTCCGCCGGGACGCGAAGCGTTCCCCGGCGACGTGTTCTACCTCCACTCTCGTCTGCTGGAGCGCTGCGCGAAGCTCTCCGACGAGATGGGCGGCGGCTCGATGACCGGCCTGCCGCTGGTCGAGACCAAGGCCAACGACGTCTCGGCCTTCATCCCGACCAACGTCATCTCCATCACCGACGGCCAGATCTTCCTGCAGTCGGACCTCTTCAACGCCAACCAGCGTCCCGCCGTGGACGTGGGCATCTCGGTGTCCCGCGTCGGCGGTGCCGCTCAGACCAAGGCGCTGAAGAAGGTCTCCGGCACGTTGAAGCTGGACCTCGCCCAGTACCGGGACATGCAGGCCTTCGCCATGTTCGCCTCGGATCTGGACCCGGCCACGCGCCGGCAGCTGGTCCGCGGTGAGCGTCAGACCGAGCTTCTCAAGCAGGGCCAGTACCAGCCCTACCCGGTCGAGGAGCAGGTCGTCTCCATCTGGGCCGGCGGTGAGGGCCACCTCGATGAGGTCGAGACCGCAGACGTGAAGCGCTTCGAGGCTGAGTGGATCGACCACCTGCGCCGGAAGACCGACGTGCTGACCAACATCGCCTCCACCGGCAAGCTCTCCGATGACACGCTCAGCACGCTGAACGAGGCCATCGTCGAGTTCAAGCGGAACTTCCAGGCTGAGGGCGTCGAGTCGCTGGTCGGCAACGAGCAGGCCGAGGCGCTGTCCGCCGAGGACATCAGTCAGGAGGAGATCGGCCGCTGACGGCCTTTCTCCCCCTCTGATAAGCCTCCGGCCCAACAGGAAGGACAAGCATGGGAGCCCAGATCCGGGTCTACCGCCAGAAGATCGCATCGACCTCGTCGATGAAGAAGATCTTCAAGGCGATGGAGCTGATCGCGACCTCGCGCATCGGCAAGGCGCGCGACCGTGCCCAGGCGGCATTGCCGTACGCCAACGCCATCACCCGTGCGGTGTCGGCCGTGGCCTCGCAGGATGACATCGATCATGTGCTCACCCAGAAGGTGGAGAACCCCACCCGGGCGGCAGTGCTGATCATGACCTCCGACCGCGGACTCGCCGGCGCCTACTCGACGAACGTGCTCAAGCGCGGTGAGTCCCTGACCGCACTGCTGCGCGAAGAGGGCAAGGACGTCGTGCCGTACCTCTACGGACGGAAGGCTCAGGCCTTCTACGACTTCCGGGATCGCGAGTACGCCACCGTCTGGACCGGCAACACCGACAGCCCCGACGTCGAGCGTGCCCAGGAGATCGGCCGCACTCTGGTGGACCGCTTCCTCCAGCCCACCGAGGACGGCGGTGTCGATGAGCTCTACCTCGTCTACACCGAGTTCCAGTCCATGGTGAAGCAGGAGCCGGTGGCCCACCGGATGCTGCCCCTGGCCGTGAAGCAGGACGACGACGCCGAAGCCCACCCGCTCTACGAGTTCGAGCCCAGCGCAGAGGAGGTCCTCGACGCACTGCTTCCGCGGTACATCGAGTCACGCATCTTCTCGGCCATGTTGGAGGCCTCGGCCTCCGAGCTGGCGGCGCGCCAGCGGGCTATGAAGTCGGCTGCGGACAACGCGGACGAGCTCATCCGCAAGTACACGCTGCTGCGCAACAACGCCCGTCAGGCAGAGATCACCCAGGAGCTCTCCGAGCTCATCGCAGGTGCCGACAGCCTGGCTTCGAGCTGACGAACGTTCGACATCATCGACAATCAAGTGAAGTGAGAGAGATGACTGCCACTACTGCAGAACAGTCCGCCGGGACTGCTCAGCCGGGTGCGACCGGTCGCATCGCCCGGGTCATCGGCCCGGTCGTGGACATCGAGTTCCCCGCCGACGCCATCCCGGAGATGTACAACGCCCTGACTGCGGAGATCACCCTGGGTGACACCTCCCGCACCATCACCTTCGAGACGGCGGCCCACCTGGGTGACAACCTGGTGCGCGCCATCTCCCTGCAGGCCACCGACGGCCTGGTCCGCGGTGTTCCGGTCCAGGACACCGGCGCACCGATCTCGGTGCCGGTGGGCGACAGCGTCAAGGGCCACATCTTCAACGTCCTGGGCGAGACCCTGGACATGCCGATCTCCGACCTCGAGGTCGAGGATCGGTGGCCCATCCACCGCCAGGCGCCGAACTTCGCGACCCTGGAGGGCTCCACCCAGATGCTGGAGACCGGCATCAAGGTGATCGACCTGCTGACCCCCTACATCCAGGGCGGCAAGATCGGCCTCTTCGGCGGTGCCGGTGTGGGCAAGACGGTCCTCATCCAGGAGATGATCACCCGTGTGGCCCGCAACTTCGGCGGAACCTCCGTCTTCGCCGGCGTCGGCGAGCGTACCCGTGAGGGCAACGATCTCTGGGTCGAGATGGAGGAGGCCGGTGTCCTGAAGGACACCGCCCTGGTCTTCGGCCAGATGGATGAGCCTCCAGGAACCCGTCTGCGCGTGGCGCTGACCGGTCTGACCATGGCGGAGTACTTCCGCGATGTGAAGAACCAGGATGTGCTGCTGTTCATCGACAACATCTTCCGCTTCTCCCAGGCCGGCTCCGAGGTCTCCACGCTGCTGGGCCGCATGCCCTCGGCAGTGGGCTACCAGCCGAACCTGGCGGATGAGATGGGCGTGCTGCAGGAGCGCATCACCTCCACCCGCGGCCACTCCATCACCTCGATGCAGGCCGTCTACGTCCCGGCGGATGACTACACCGACCCGGCTCCGGCCAACGTGTTCGCCCACCTGGATGCGACCACCGAGCTCTCCCGTGCGATCGCCTCCCGTGGTCTGTACCCGGCAGTGGATCCGCTGACCTCGACCTCGCGCATCCTGGACCCGCAGTACATCGGCCAGGAGCACTACGACTGCGCCACCCGCGTGAAGCAGATCCTGCAGAAGAACAAGGAGCTGCAGGACATCATCGCGATCCTGGGCGTGGACGAGCTCTCCGAAGAGGACAAGATCGTCGTCTCGCGTGCACGCCGCATCGAGCAGTTCCTGTCCCAGAACACCTACACCGCAGTGCAGTTCACCGGTGTGGAGGGCTCGACTGTGCCGATCAAGGACACCATCGAGGGCTTCAACGCCATCGCCAACGGTGACCTGGACCATGTGCCCGAGCAGGCCTTCTACAACATCGGTGGTCTCGACGACGTCGAGAAGAAGTACGCCGAGATGCAGAAGAAGGCGTGATCGATCATGGCTGAACTCGACGTCGAAGTCGTCGCGAGCGACCATGCCGTCTGGTCCGGGGCTGCCAAGGCCGTGCGCGGCCGCACCATCGAGGGTGACATGGGCATCCTGCCCGGGCACACCCCGGTGCTCTCGCTGCTCTCCGAGGGTGAGCTCGTGATCGAGCCCGTCCAGGGAGCGCCGGTGAAGGCTCAAGTCAACGGTGGGTTCTTCTCGGTCGACTCCGACCGGGTCACCATCGTCGCCGACGACGCCCAGCTCAGCGAGGCCTGAGCGGGACTCTCACTTCACACGCGCCGAGCCCCGCATCCCTCCTCACAGAGGGATGCGGGGCTTCGTGCTTCCCAGCGCGGGTCCGATAGGATCGTGGACTGTGCGACTGGTGATTGCGACATGCTCGGTGAACTACTCGGGACGGCTGAACGCCCAGCTTCCGA
The DNA here is from genome assembly GCF_017876395.1 of Nesterenkonia lacusekhoensis. Classification (NCBI taxonomy): domain Bacteria; kingdom Bacillati; phylum Actinomycetota; class Actinomycetes; order Micrococcales; family Micrococcaceae; genus Nesterenkonia; species Nesterenkonia lacusekhoensis. The sequence continues at coordinate 893,851 of NZ_JAGINX010000001.1, forward strand.
TGGCCAAACGTCTCCTCATGGTCAAGGCCGACGGAGGCGTCCTCATCCATTCCGACGGCGGCTCCTATAAGCCGCTGAACTGGATGTCCCCGCCTGCCCGGATGAAGGTCTCCGAGCCTGATGAGCAGCAGAGCGAAGCTGGTATCACCGAGGTGTGGACTGTGAGCGCAGAGAAGTCAGATGACACTCTGCGCATCCTCATCGCTGAGGTGGAGCACGATTCCTCCCATGAGTTGGGCGTCGACCCGGGACTGATCAAGGACGGCGTGGAATCGGATCTGCAGCGCCTGTTGGCCGAACAGATCGAACGCCTGGGGGACGGGCACAGTCTCATCCGTCGGGAGCACCCCACCCCCATCGGCCCGGTGGACATCCTGGCCAAGGGGCCCTCCGGGCACGTCGCCGTGGAGCTCAAGCGCCGTGGAGACATCGACGGCGTCGAACAGCTCACCCGCTATCTCGACCTGCTCAACCGTGATCCGCTGCTGGCTCCGGTGGAGGGTATCTTCGCCGCCCAGCAGATCAAGCCTCAGGCGCGCACGCTGGCGGAGGACCGAGGGATCCGTTGCGTGGTCCTGGACTATGACGAGATGCGCGGCGTGGACGACGCCGAGAGCCGACTCTTCTGAGCTGCCTCTATGGGAAAGGGGCGGCGTGGAAGCAGCAAATGGCAGCGGGAGCATCGTCCGCTGTCCGCAGGGACCTTCGCACCGGGCGGCATCTCCGCAGGCACAGTGAAACGCCGGGGACGTGAGTACCACGTCCGCTGGATCTCAGCTGCCGCGGCGCAGAAGAGCTATACCTGTCCGGGCTGTCACCTCGAGATCCCGCCGGCTGTGCCCCATGTGGTGGTCTGGCCGGCCGACTCGCTCTTCGGGGACGAATACGCCGCGGGGGAACGGCGTCACTGGCACAGGCACTGTTGGAAGATCGCCTGAGCTGAGCTGAGCTGAGGTGGGTTCGGCTGGGCGGCCGCTCAGCGGCTCTCCTGTCGGAGGATCACGACTTCACGCAGCAGCAGCATCAGTGCGGCCGCCGTCGGGATGGCCATCAGGGCACCGAGCACGCCCAGCAGTGAGCCTCCGGCGATCACTGAGATGACCGCCACCGCGGCGGGGATCTTCACCGCGCGGGACATGATGCGCGGAGCGACGAAGTAGGCCTCCACCTGCAGGTAGATGAAGTAGATCAGTCCGAAGGTCAGCGCAGTCTGCCAGTCCACCGTCAGGGCGAAGAGGGTGACGATCGTACCGCCGGTGACCGGTCCCACCAGAGGGATGAATGCCAGGATCCCGGCCAGTACCGCGAAGAGGGCGCCGAAGGGGACGCCTGCGATGCTGATCGCGATGTAGGCGACGATCCCGTTGATCAGCGCCACACAGGCCTGCCCGATGACGTAGTAGCCCACCCCGTGGAGGATGCGGTCGCCCAGCTGGCGGACCCGGCGACGTCGGGAGCGTGGGGTCAGGCTGTAGGCCCATGACTTCATCGCGGGCAGGGAGGCCAGGAAGTAGAGCGCCAGCACGGCGACCACCAGCATGCCGAAGCCGGTGGTCACGATGGCGGTCCCGACGCCGAAGAGTCCGCCGAGGGCGCTGGTGATGTTGCTGGGTTCGTCGGTGAAGCGGTTGACCTCCGAGAGCACCATCTCTTGGACTTCGAAGTCGTCGTCCAGCCGCTGGAACCACTCGGAGTGGGCGATGCCGTCGATCAGGCCGGGCAGAGAGGTGATGAACCGGGTCATCTGGTGCGTCACCGTCGGGGCCACGGCGGCGATGAAGGTCCCGATCGCGCCCACGAAGACCAGCATGGTCGCCAGCACCCCGAGGGGCCGGGGGAGTCCGGCCTTCTCCAGAGCACGGACCACCGGGTCCAGTCCCAGAGCGATGAACAGGGCGGCGCCGATCCAGACCAGCAGCTGCGTGTTCGCCTGGGCGACGAAGAAGATCAGCAGCGCCAACCCGGCGCCCACAGTGAACATGAAGCCGCTGTAGACCGGCCGCGCGGCGTGGACCGGCTGCAGCGCACGTCCCTGCTCTTCAGTCACGGGCGGACCCTCCTGATTGTAATCGTATTGTTACCTACGTTATCCTAGAACGCTGGAACAGCCCACTGTCTTTCACCATCCCATAAGGACTGTCGTCTCGTGCGTTTTATCTCACCCATCATCGCCTTCGTCCTCGGCCTGGCCGCGCTCGGCACCGGGATCGGTCAGCTGACCGCCTGGGCTCCCGAGACCACCACCGTCGTCGAAAGCGACGCGGCAGAGGGCGAGGCCCCGCTGACGGTCATCACCGAGGACGTGGTGGATCCCGGCTCGGGCCGGGAGACCTTCACGATCGAGGCGGACGGTGAATACACCGTGGCCTTGGCTCGTCTGCACGATATCGAGTCCTGGGTCGATGACGCCGCCCATCTCCGTGTCGACGGCGTCGTCGAGGACGGCGAGGGCGGCGGCAGCTGGGACGTCGAGTTCGTCGACGGTGAGTCCGAGGTCCCGAATCCCGCGGACTCGGATATGTGGGTGGCGGCCGAGACTACTGAAGGAGCTCTGGACTACCAGTGGGCCGCACCGGACGAGTCCGGCGAGTGGGCGCTGATGCTCTTCCGCGACGGCAGTGAGCCAGCACCGGCTCAGTTCAGCACGGAGATCACCCAGGAGGAGGACACTGCGATGCCGGTGATCCTCATCGTGCTGGGCGCCTTGGCCATCCTGGTGGCCATCGTGCTGTTCTACCGTGCTCTGGCCCTCGGCCGCGCTGAGCGGGCAGGGCGGTCGAGGATCGCGGAGTCGGATCAGACCGCCGATTCGGAACAGACGGCCGCGGCCGGTTCTGTGGCTGCCGGTTCTGGTGTTGCCGGGGACGAGTCTGCCGCCCCGGAGGGGGAGGCGGCGCAGCAGTCGACCGCGTCGGTCGATCCCGCGGCCGAGTCTGCCGAGGACGCACCGGAGACTGAGGTCGAATCTGATGAGGCCGAGGAGGAGGTCGGCGACGGTGTCGGAGGCCAGGCCCATGTGGATGACCAGGCTCAGTCGGATGAGGGCGCAGGCTCCGTCGGGCAGCCCGACGAGCCCACAGAGGATGAGACCACTGAGGATGAGCCCGCAGAGGACGAGACCACGGTGATCCCTGCGGCGGCTCAGGAGGACGACGTGACCGGCGATGCGGACGAGTCAGGTGGTGACGAAGTGACCGGTGAGGACGAAGCGCCCGGTGAGGATGAGGGCGATCAGCGCGGAGGCTGGAAGCGCTCTTCTGTGGCCACTGTCGCGGCGGTGGCCATCGCACTGAGCCCCTCCCTGATGACGGCGCAGCAGGAGGAGGATCAGCCCCAACAGCAGGAGGGCGAGGACGACGCAGATGAGTCGGACGGTGAGACCCCTGAGGCTGATGAGGAGATCTCTGAGGAGGACGGGACCCCTGGCGAGGCTCCCGAGACCCAGGACTACTCCGTGCTGGTCGACAGTCAGTTGGAGAGCATCGTGGAGGACATCGCCGAGGTCGTCGCTGAAGGCGATGAGGCAGGTGACGCCGAGCTGCTCGAGGACCGGGTGGGCGGCAACGCCCTGGACGTCCGGGAGCTGTCCTACCGCAACAGCGAGATCAGCGACAACGCCGAGCCCGAGCCCATCGGCACCGAGATCCTCTCGGCGGCGGTGACCTCGGAGCAGGGCTTCCCCCGCCAGGCCCTGGTCATCACCCAGCACGAGGACGCCGAACTGCCGCAGGTGCTCATGCTGGAGCAGGAGTCTGCACGGGAGAACTACAAGCTGACCCAGGCCGTCACCATGGACCCCTCGGCCGAGTTCCCGGGCCTGTCCGCTGAGGACGGTGGCGTGGGCGCCGTCAGCCCCTCCTCGGAGACCGCACGTTTCCCGGCAGATCTTGCCATGGAGCGCACCGCGGTCTTCCTGAACAACGCCGACTACTACTTCGGCATGCACGTGAGGGAGAGCGCCTACATCGAAGACCTGCAGAGCTACCAGCAGGAGGTCCGCGACTCCGCACCGGATGTGACGGTCTCCTACACCCGTCCGCTGAACGACGCCGCGGCGCTGCGGCTTCCGGACGGCTCAGTGTTGGCCGTGGGCAGCTTCGACGCCACGGAGCAGCTGCGGCCCGATGAGCCCGGGGCAGCCATCAACTTCGGTGAGGAAGGCCTGCTCAATGAGCTGGCCGGGACCAGCTCCACCACCGCTGACACCGACATCCTCAGCCGTGAGTCCCTGATCCTGCACATCCCCGCAGAGGAGGACGAGCAGATCACGGTCCTGGGTGTCGACTATATTGTCAGTGACGTGAACATCCACGAGTGATACCCACCCGATCCTGAGAGGTGTCAATTGTCGGTCAATCCTCCGCAAGGCTCTGAGCAGCCGCAGCCTGAGTCGCGGCCCGTGAACACCCAGGGGGCAGTCGATCTGTCCTCTCTGGCGCCCGATCCCCAGGGAAGCCAGACTCCTGCTCCGGGCGGTCCCTCGGCCGCCCCCGCTTCGTCGCAGTCCGGCGGCGGGGCGGACAGCTGGGTGATCTCAGTCTCGCCTCAGGAGCTGCAGCAGGTCGTCCAGCTCTCGGCCCAGGTGCCGGTGATCGTGCTGATCCACGGCACCGACTCCGACTCCGAGCGCATGCGCACCGCCCTGGAGGACCTGGTGGACGCCCAGCAGGGCCGCGTCCTCATGGCCGAGATCGATGCGTCCAGCCCGGAGATGGCTCAGGCCCAGGGAGCCGATCAGGTCCCGGTGGCCACAGCCTTCATCGGCGGGCGCCCGGTGGGCGAGTTCGACAAGTCGGTGCCTCAGGAGCAGCTGGGTCAGCTGGTCTCCCAGATGGTCCAGCTGGCCACTCAGAACGGCATGACGCAGGCTCTGCCGCCGCAGTCCAAGCGTGCCGGCGGGGCGGCCGAGGAGGCAGAGCAGGAACTGCCGCCGCTGCACCAGAAGGCCCACGACGCCCTCGAGCAGGGAGACCTCGACGCCGCCCAGGCCGCCTACGAGGAGGCCATCCGCGAGAAGCCAGGGGATGAGGACGCCAAGCTGGGTCTGGCACAGGTTCAGCTGATGAAGCGGACCTCCGGTGTGGACCTCAACGACGTCCGGCAGAAGGCCGCGCAGAACCCCGACGACCCCCAGGCCCAGACCGCAGTGGCCGATGTCGATGTCCTCGGCGGCCACGTGGAGGATGCGTTCTCCCGTCTGGTGAAGTTCATCCAGCTGCACCAGGGCGACGAGCGCGAGACGGTCCGAGCCCACCTGGTGGAGCTCTACTCGGTGGTGGGAGACAGCGATCCCCGGGTCCAGGCCTCCCGGAAGCAGCTGGCCCGCGCCCTGTTCTGAGTTCGGCATCCAGTCCTGCGTTCCGGTTCCAGTCCTGCGCCGCGTTTCCAGGGATCAGCGCCCACAGCTAGTGTGAGGGCATGGACACCCCTGCACTGAGGCTCGACGGTCTGACCAAGCGTTACGGAGGCCGGCCCGCGGTCGCGGACCTGTCCCTCGAGGTGCCGCGCGGCTCGTTCTACGGCTTCGTCGGCCCCAACGGGGCGGGCAAGACCACTACGCTCTCCATGGCCACCGGTCTGCTCAGGCCCGACGCCGGCCGCGCGCTGGTCAGCGGCATCGATGTCTGGCAGGACCCCATCGCAGCCAAGCGGGCCATGGGTGTGCTGGCCGACGGCGTGCTGCTCTTCGACAAGCTCACCGGTGAACAGCTGGTGACCTACGCCGGACTGCTGCGCGGCATGGACCGGGGCACCGTCGCTGAACGCGCCGAGGACCTGCTGCGGGTGCTCAGCCTGGAGGAGGATGCCGGCAAGCCGGTGGCCGACTACTCGGCCGGTATGACCAAGAAGATCGCCTTGGCCTCTGCCATGGTCCACGCCCCGGAGCTGCTGGTCCTCGATGAGCCCTTCGAAGCGGTCGACCCGGTCTCAGCCCGGACCATCCGTGGGCTGTTGGACAGCTTCGTCGCCTCCGGCGGCACCGTCATCGTCTCCAGCCACGTGATGGACCTGGTCCAGCGCATGTGCAGCCACGTGGGCATCATCGCTGAGGGCCGTCTGGTGGCTGCCGGCACGGTGGAGGAGGTCCGGGCCGGTCAGGACCTGGAGTCCCGGTTCGTGGAGCTCGTCGGCCTTGAGGGCGGGGGAGAGGAGCTGACTTGGCTGCGACTCTGATCCGGCTGAAGCTGCAGCTGATGGCCAATGACTTCACCCGCTCGGTCTGGACCATCCTCGGCACGCTGCTGGTGCTGATCTACGGGCTGGGCATGGCCACGATGCTGATGGTCGTCCAGGTGCAGGTGGGCCGCGGCCTCGAACCCGTCCAGTCGCTGCTGACCTTCTCGGCCCTGACGGGAGCTGCGGCCATGCTCCTGTGGACGCTCGTCCCGCTGTTCGTCTCCGGCGGGGACTCTCTGATGGATCCCCGCCGCTTGATCACCTATGCGGTGCCGCGCCGCTCTCTGATCGCCGGACTGGTCGTCGCAGCGCTGATCTCAGTGGGCTCGGTGATCACTCTGATGTGGTTGGTCGGACAGGTGCTGCTGTGGCGCTGGAATCCGGGTGCGCTGGCGACGTCGCTGCTCAGCCTGCCGCTGCTGCTGCTGACCTATTCCATGGTCGCTCAGGCGATCACCACGGCGATGAGCGCCTGGTTCGCAGGCCGGAGGTCACGGGACGTGCTCGCGCTGCTGAGCGTGGCCGTCGCCGTCGGCGCCGCACCGATCGTCATGTCGATCACCAGCGCCTTCGAGAGTCTGGGCGAGGCTCTGCCGAGGATCGCTGAGGTCCTCAGCTACACCCCGCTGGCGGCTGGACCCGCCCTGCCGGCGGCGGTGGCTGAGGGCGACCTGGTCGGCACCGCGGTCCGTGCCGTGGTGCTGCTGGCCACCGCAGCGGCGGCGTTGGCGGTGATCCGGGCCGGGATGGTCACCATCACCGAACGGCCGGTCTCCGCGCCCCGCACCCGGACTGCTCGGCGCGGCGCGATCGGCCTGTTCGCCTGGGCTCCGTCGGCGCCGTGGGGCGCAGTGGCAGCACGCTGCCTGACCTATTGGTTCAGGGACCCGCGCTACGGCGCCTCGCTGATCATCGTGCCCGTGCTGGCCGTGGTGGGCATCGTGATGTCCGCCCAACTCGGTGACGCTTGGATGCTGCTGGGCCTGGGCCCGTTCGTGGCCTGGATGCTGGGCTTCGGGATCGCCGCGGATCTCTCCTATGACAGCACCGCCTTCGCTCAGCACGTCACTGCGGGGGTGCGAGGGCTGGATGACCGACTGGGACGCGCCGCAGCTGTGCTGGTCTTCGCCCTGCCGCTGACGCTGCTGGCCGCAGGGATCCCTGCGCTGCTGGCAGGCGGCGCGGCGACGGTGCTGGTCTGTCTCGGGCTGAGCCTGGGGATGCTGCTGGTCGGCGTCGGGATCTCCTCGGTGACCTCGGCGCGGCTGCTCTACCCGGTGCCGCAGCCGGGGGAGAGCCCCTTCGCCACGCCTCAGGGCTCGGCCGGCCGATCCCTGATCGTGCAGTTCGCCTCCTGGCTGATCATGGTGGTGCTGATGATTCCTGAGCTGGTGCTGTGGATCGTGTGGCTGGTCACGTCCGGCACCTGGGCCGCGGCGACTCTGCTGGTCGTGGCGCTGGTCAAAGGACTGCTCGTGCTCTTCTGGGGCATCCGCAGCGGTGCCCGCACCTATGACCGCCGCTTTCCGGAGATCTATCAGCAGATCCGCACCTACGCGTAGAATGGAGAACATGATGGCCGAACAGAATCCCTACATGCGCACTGCTGACCCAGCCTCTGCTCCTGCCGGCGGAGGGGCGGCCACCATTGAGCGGGAGACCGTCCAGCAGCCGGCTGATCCTGGTGACCACGAGCGGTTCGCGCACTACGTGAAGAAGGACAAGATCATGGAGTCCGCCCTGGAGGGCGGCGCCGTCGTCGCGCTCTGCGGCAAGGTCTGGACTCCCTCCCGGGACCCCGAGAAGTTCCCGGTCTGCCCGGAGTGCAAAGAGATCTATGAAGAGATGCAGGGCGGCGGAGACGGCGACGACTCCGGCAAGGGCGGCAAGCGCGGCGGCTTCTTCGGCTTCGGCCGCAGCTGAACCTGCCGCCTGTGACAGAGATCAACTCCTCTGCCGCTGAGGCAGAGACGCTCTTCGACGTCGGCACCGATGTCGGCTCATCGCTCCCACCGGTCTACCCGCACCGCGCGGCCCACGGCACTGCCGGCACGCTGCGCCAGTGGCAGCAGGAGGCTTTGGACCTCTACATCCGCAAGAGGCCCAAAGACTTCCTGACGGTGGCCACCCCGGGTGCGGGTAAGACCACCTTCGCGCTGCGTGTGGCCAAGATGCTCGTGGAGTCCGGGGAGATCAACCGGATCTACGTCATCGCGCCCACAGACCACCTGAAGCGTCAGTGGGCCGATGCCGCGGCACGCGTGGGCCTGAACATCGATCCGAACTTCAAGAACTCCGACGGCCGACACGGTCAGCAGTTCATCGGTGTGGCGGTGACCTACGCCCAGGTGGCCAATAAGCCTGCCCTGCACCGGAACAAGACGGAGGCCGGGCGGACCTTCGTCATCTTCGACGAGATCCACCACGCCGGTGATTCGCTCTCCTGGGGCGACGGCGTCCGTGAGGCCTTCGAGCCCGCCGTGCGCCGTCTGGCGCTGACCGGTACACCGTTCCGCTCGGATACGGCACCGATCCCGTTCGTCGACTACGTGGAGGACGCCGACGGCGTGCGGCGCTCCAAGGCCGACTACTCCTACGGCTACGGCCCGGCCCTGACCGACCGCGTGGTCCGTCCGGTGGTCTTCATGGCCTACTCCGGAAACATGCGGTGGAGGACCTCCGCCGGTGAGGAGATGGAGGCCCAGCTCGGCGAGGCGGCCACCAAGGACATCACCAACCACGCCTGGCGCACTGCGCTGAACCCGGAGGGCGAGTGGATCCCCTCGGTGCTTGCAGCAGCGCATAAGCGCCTGCTGAAGGTCCGGGACAAGATCTCCGACGCCGGCGGCCTGGTCATCGCAACCGACCACGAGCACGCCCGCGCCTACGCGGATCAGCTGGACCGGCTCACCGGGCAGAAGACCACTGTGGTGCTCTCCGACGACAAGGGCGCCTCGGACAGGATCGAGGAGTTCTCCGAGGACGGCTCCAAGATGTGGATGGTGGCAGTCCGCATGGTCTCCGAGGGTGTGGACGTCCCACGGCTGTGTGTGGGTGTCTATGCGACCTCCACCTCGACGCCGCTGTTCTTCGCTCAGGCGATCGGCCGTTTCGTGCGACTTCGGAAGAAGGCCGAGGTCGCCTCGGTCTTCCTGCCGTCGGTGCCGGTGCTGATGGGCCTGGCCAACGAGATGGAGGAGGAGCGCGACCACGCCCTGGACGTGCCCAAGTCCGCCGTGGAGGAGGAGGCCGAGGAAGGTCTGGACGATGACCTCCTGGAGGAGGCCAATAAGGAGGACCGTGCCTCAGAGTCGCTGGCCCAGGGGGAGTTCTCCGCGCTGCACTCCAACGCCTCCTTCGACAAGGTCCTCTTCGACGGCGACGAGTTCGGCCTCGGCGGTGCTGTCGGTTCGGACGAGGAGATGGATTTTCTGGGGATCCCCGGGCTGCTGGAACCAGAGCAGGTCTCCACGCTGCTGCGCCAGCATCAGGCTGAGCAGCTCAAGCGTCAGCCCCGAGCGGCGGAGCAGAAGGCAGCTGATGTGGTGGATCACCGTCGGCTCAAGGACCTCAGGTCGCAGCTGAACAAGTCGGTCTCTGCGTATTCGGCCAAGACGGGGATGCACCAGGGGACCATCCACAACAAGCTGCGTGAGGCCTGCGGCGGCCCTGCCGTGCCTCAGGCCGATCAGGCGCAGCTGGAGCAGCGGCTGAAGAAGCTGCAGGGCTGGTTCGTCGGACAGCGCTAGCTGGCTGATCAGGCGCTGAGCTGCTCCACCGGCCAGCACAGACAGAACGGGTGGCCGGACGGTGAGGCGTAGACGTGGAAGTTCTCACCGCCGGCGGCCGGCTGCAGCAGCTCGGCGCCGTGGGCAAGCGCCTCCTCGTGGGCGGCGTCGATGTCGCTGACCCAGAGATCCAGGTGCGTGTCTGCCGGTTTGCCGGGCCACTGCGGCTCCACCCGGTGCCGCTGGGCCAGCTGGACGCCCACAGGAACAGTGCCGTCCGGGGCGCGGACGACCCGCCACTGGTGGTCGCCCTCACTGACCCCGTCGAAGAGCGCGGCCCAGAATGCCGCCTCGAGCTGCACATCGGCTGCGTCGAAGGTGATGGTGCACCGGGTGATTTCCATGTCAGCTCCTAGATCTCCTCGAGCGAGATGACCTCGACGTCGGCCTCGGCGAACTCGTCGTAGGTCTGATGCACCGCGTCCTCGTCCACCCCTGCGGTCAGTTCGCGGATCACTCGGACGCGGTAGTCGTTCTCCACCGCATCCAGCACTGTGGCGCGCACGCAGTGGTCGGTGGCCAGTCCCACGATGGTCAGGGCGTCGATCTGATGGTCCTGCAGCCAGAGGTGCAGGTCCTGGGCATCCTCCTCGACGGCGTCGGCCGGTTCGACTCGGATGCCCTTCTCGCCTTCGAGGCTGCCGACCTTCTCCGGATCGCCCTGCAGGCCTTCGAAGCCGGAGTAGCCCGAGGAGTAGAGCCCCTTGAGGAAGCGGGCGTCGACGTGCTCGGTGTCGAGGTTCTCGTGCAGTTCGGCCCCGGGGGTCCCGGCCACGCAGTGCACCGGCCAGGTGGACCGGTAGTCCGGGTCCTCGGAGAAGTGGGTCCCCGGGTCGATGTGCCAGTCCTGGGTGGTGACCACGGCGTCGAAGTCCGCGGAGTTCTCCTCCAAAAATTCGCTGATGTCTGCTGCGACCTGGGCGCCGCCGGCCACAGCGAGCGAGCCCCCTTCGCAGAAGTCGTTCTGGACGTCGACGATGATCAGTGCCTCACTCATGGCTCCAGTCTACGGAAGGTGCAGGGGCGCCGCCGAGGTCTCAGGCGAAGATGGTCGGGATGACCGCTTCACCCTCCTGCAGCCGCTGCGCCGCGGCCGGCAGCTCCGTCACCGAATCGCGGTGCCGCTGGGCGGCGCGGCGGACACCCTCAGCACCGGTGTGCCCGGGCTGGACCTGGCCGTCGAGCACCAGGGGGACCATGAGCTCCCGCGTGCGCTGATCCGGAGAGGTGGGCAGTTCGCCCAGGCCGACGAGTTCGGCGTCGGCCCGGCCCTGGGCGTCATAGCGCCGGGCAGCCTGTTTGGCCCCGCCCACAGATTCCTTGCCGGAGGAGCTCTTGCGCACTCGGACCGGGGTGCCGGCGTCGTCGGTGCGTTCCACCAGCTTGTAGACCATCGAGGCGGTCGGAGCGCCGGAGCCGGTGACCAGCTTGGTGCCCACTCCGTAGGAGTCCACCGGCGCCGACTGCAGACGGGCGATGGCGTGCTCGTCCAAATCGGAGGAGACGATGATCTGGGTGGAGGTGTTGCCCAATGAGTCGAGCTGGCGACGGACCTCATGGGCCTGTTCCACGAGGTCTCCGGAGTCGAGCCGCACTGCGCCCAGCTCCGGGCCTGCGATCTCCACGGCCTTGTTGACCGCGGCCTCGACGTCATAGGTGTCCACCAGCAGCGTGGTGCCGGGCCCGAAGGCCTCCACCTGCGCGCGGAAGGCCTCCTCCTCCGAATCATGCAGCAGCGTGAAGGCATGGGCGGCGGTGCCCAAGGTCCCCAGCTCCCACCGGCGGCCCGCCTCCAGGTTGGACGTGGCGGCGAAGCCGGCGACGGCGGCGGCGCGGGCTCCGGCCACCGCGCTCATCTCCTGGGTGCGCCGGGAGCCCATCTCCACGCAGGGACGCTCCCCGGCGGCCACCGTCATCCGGGAGGCGGCCGAGGCGATGGCGGTGTCGTGGTTGAGCACCGAGAGGATGAAGGTCTCCAGCAGGCAGGCCTCGGCGAAGCTCGCCTCCACGCGCAGCACCGGAGAGTGCGGCAGGTAGACCTCGCCCTCGGGGTAGCCCCACATGCTGCCGGAGAAGCGGTAGTCGCGCAGGAACTCGAGGGTCTGTTCGCCTACGATCTTCCGTGAGGCCAGCCAGTCCAGCTCGGGGCCGCCGAATCGGAACTGTTCGAGGCCTTCGAGCATGCGTCCGGTGCCTGCGACCACTCCGTAGCGGCGGCCTCGGGGCAGGCTGCGGGCGAAGACTTCGAAGACGCACCGGCGATGTGCCGCGCCGGAGGCCAGGCCGGCTTCGACCATGGTCAGCTCGTACTGGTCGGTCAGCAGTGCAGTGGAGCTCACGGGGGCAGAGGATTCGTGTGTCACAGCCTCCAGCGTAGAATATCGGCCATGAGTTCCGTTCAGGGATCCACGCTCACCCGTGAAGAGACTGACCTCAGCACCCGGTCCCTCCAGCAGCGCCCGTACCAGGTGGTGGTCTGGAACGACCCGGTGAATCTGATGTCCTACGTCAGCTGGGTCTTCCGCTCCTACTTCGGTCACTCCGAGGCGCGCGCCCACGAACTCATGCTGCAGGTCCACCATGAGGGCCGGGCCGTGGTCGCCGGCGGCGCGCGTGAGAAGGCCGAGCGCGATGTGACCGCCATGCATCAGTACGGCCTGCAGGCCACGCTCGAGGAATCCGAGTAGTGGCGGTCGGATTCCGCGCCACCTCCACGGGATATCGCGCTGAGCTGGACGCCCACGAACGGCGTCTGCTGAGCACGCTCTGCGGCGATGTCATCCAGCTGCTCGAAGGGCGCGCAGAGACTGGGGAGCACCAGCCGCAGGCCGAGGATGAGACGGACGCCGACGCCGCTACTGGCGCCGACGCCGATTCTGACGCCGACGCGGCAGAGGAGGACCCGCTCTTCGCCCACTTCCGCGCCGAGCTGGCCGGCCTCGGCGAGGAACAGCCCCTGGAGGCTCCTGAGGACCCGGTGCTGCGCCGCCTGCTGCCCGAGGCCTCGGAGGACCCCGAAGAGGCCGGCCAGTTCCGCAGACTCGCCGAGGCCTCCCTGCGGGAGGCCAAGATCGCTGACCTGCGGGCGGCGCGCATGTGGCTGGAGAGCTCGCCCATCCGCCTCGGCGAGCAGCAGGCGCCCATCCTGGGCCGGGCCCTGAACGATCTGCGGCTGACCCTCTCAGTCCGGCTGGGCATCGAGGACGACGACGACGCCGAGGCTGTCCATCAGAAGGCCATGCACTCCAAGGCCAAGGACACGGAGAGCTTCATGGCCGAGATCTACACGTTCATCACCTGGCTGCAGGAGACGCTGTTCAGCGCCATGCTCACGCATCTGCCCGACGCCGAGGGCGGTGACGAGTGAGAGACCGCAACGCCGCGATCGGCATCTTCGACTCCGGGGTCGGCGGTCTGACCGTCGCCCGTGCCGTGCTGGACCAGCTTCCGAACGAATCGGTCACCTATCTGGGCGACACCGCGCACGGGCCCTACGGTCCGCTGCCGATCGCCAAGGTCCGCGCCCACGCACTGGGCATCATGGACGAGCTGGTCGAGAACGGGGTCAAAGCCCTGGTCATCGCCTGCAACTCAGCCTCCGCGGCCGTGCTGCGCGACGCCCGGGAGCGCTACACCGCCCGCTATGGGATCCCGGTCATCGAGGTCATCCAGCCAGCCGTCCGCCGCGCTGTGGCCGCCACCCGCAACGGGAAGATCGGCGTCATCGGCACCCAAGCCACCGTGGGGTCGCGCGCCTATGAGGACACCTTCGCCGCCGCGCCGCAGCTGGAGGTCCATTCGGCGGCCTGCCCGCGATTCGTCGAATTCGTGGAGCGGGGGATCACCGCCGGGGATGAGCTGCTGGCCGCCGCGGAGGAGTACGTGGCTCCGCTGAAGGCAGCCGGCGTCGACACGCTGGTGCTGGGCTGCACCCACTATCCACTGCTGACCGGCGTGCTCTCCTATGTGATGGGCGAGTCGGTCACCCTGGTCTCCTCGGCTGAGGAGACGCCCAAGGATCTCTACCGGGCCCTGACCCGGGAGGAGCTGCTGCGCGAGGAGTCGGCCGCCCAGACCGGAGCCGCCGGGGCCTCCCACTCGTTCCTCTCCACCGGAGACGCCGAGGCCTTCGAGCAGCTGGCCCGCCGCTTCCTGGGACCTGAGGTGCTCAGCGTGAAGCAGGTCGACCACGTCACCGAGACCTACCCGACCGGTGTGATCGAACGCATCACGGAGGATAGGCTGGCAGGATGAAGCTGACCATCATCGGATGCAGCGGCTCGTTCCCGGGGCCCGAGTCTCCGGCCTCCTGCTACCTGCTCAGCGCCGAGCACGAGGGCAGGACCTGGAGGATCATCCTGGACCTGGGCAACGGCGCACTCGGCAATCTCCAGCAGCACACGCAGCTCGAGGACCTCGATGCGATCTGCCTGAGCCATCTGCACCCGGACCACTACATGGACCTCTGCGGCATGCATGTGGCGGTGCGCTGGCGTCCCGGAGGCTGGCCCGGCAAGCACCTGCCGGTCTACGGGCCCACCGACACCGACCAGCGGATCGCCAACGCCTACGGTCTGGATCCCGATCCGGGCATGCACCCCGACTTCGACTTCCGCGTCTGGCAGCCGCGCCGGCCTGTGGTGATCGGACCGTTCACCATCACTCCGGTGCCGGTGCGCCATCCCATCGACGAGGCCTATGCGCTGCGCGTGGAGGGCCCCGGCGACGACGGGAGCACCACAGTGCTCACCTATTCCGGTGACACCGATGCCTGTGAGGATCTGGTGGAGGCCGCCCGCGACGCCGATGTGTTCCTCTGCGAGGCCGCCTTCGAGGACGGCCGGGACGATCATCTCGACGGCATCCACCTCAACGGTGCCCGGGCCGGGCAGATGGCGTCCCAGGCCGGCGCCCGGCGTGTGCTGCTGACCCATATCCCTGTCTGGACCTCACAGAAGGTGGTCCTGGAGAAGACCAAGGAAAACTACGACGGCGACCTCGCCGTCGCCGTCGCAGGAGTCACCTATGACATCTCATGAGAACAACGCACAGACCTACCACCGCACCGATGGCCGCGCCGTGGACCAGCTGCGCGAGGTGCGCATCACCCGCAATTGGTCAGCCCACGCCGAAGGCTCGGCGCTGATCGAGTTCGGCAGCACCAAGGTGCTGTGCACCGCCAGCTTCGAGGAGAACGTCCCGCGCTGGCTCAAGGGCCAGGGCACCGGCTGGGTCACCGCCGAGTACGCCATGCTGCCCCGAGCCACGAACACCCGCTCCTCCCGCGAGTCGGTCAAGGGCAAGATCGGCGGCCGCACCCATGAGATCTCCCGGCTGATCGGCCGGGCCCTGCGTGCGGTGGTGGACACCAAGGCGCTGGGCGAGAACATGATCACCCTGGACTGCGACGTCCTGCAGGCCGACGGCGGCACCCGCACCGCCGCGATCACCGGCGCCTATGTGGCCCTGGCAGATGCCATCGAATGGGCCCGCGGCGAAGGTCACGTGGCCAAGAACGCCAAGGTCCTGACCGACTCGGTCTCCGCGATCTCAGTGGGCATCCTGCCCGACGGCACCCCGGTGCTGGACCTTCCCTACACCGAGGACTCCACCGCAGAGACCGATATGAACGTGGTCGCCACCGGCTCCGGAGACTTCGTGGAGATCCAGGGCACCGCTGAGGGTGTGCCCTTCAAACGTGCCGAGCTGGATCAGCTGCTGGACCTGGCCCTGGTGGGCACCGGACAGCTGGCTGAGGCACAGGCTGAGGCCCTGGGTCAGCAGAGGATCTCCGCAGCATGAGCGCAGCCCGCATCGTCCTGGCCACCCGGAATCAGGGCAAGGTCCGTGAGTTCCGGGCGCTGCTGGCCCAGAACCCACAGCTGGCCGATCTCGACCTCGAGACTGCCGTGACCGACGCCCAGACGGCCGGATGCTCGGAGATCCCTGAGACCGGGGTGACTTTTGAAGAGAACGCCCTGATCAAGGCCCGCGAGGTGGCCGCCCAGACCGGTCTGCCGGCGGTGGCCGACGATTCGGGCCTGGCCGTGGAAGTCCTCCACGGAGCCCCGGGCATCTTCTCCGCCCGCTGGGCCGGGAAGAACGCCTCCGACGCCGCGAACCTCCAGCTGCTGCTGGAGCAGCTCGGCGACATCTCCGAGGAGCACCGCGCGGCGGCCTTCGTCTGTGCCGCCTCCCTGGTGGTCCCCAGCGCCGAAGGGGCCCCGCCGCAGGAGGTCACCACCTTCGGACGCCTCGAGGGCACGCTGCTGACGGCCCCGCGCGGGGAGGAGGGCTTCGGCTATGACCCGATCCTGCAGCCGCTGCGGGAGACCCGCAGCTGCGCCGAGCTGAGCGTGGAGGAGAAGAACGCGATCTCCCACCGCGGGAAGGCCTTCGCCCAGCTGCGCGATCATGTGGTGCAGGTGCTGGCCTAGGTGTCTGGCGAACCGGTCGCCGGCCTGAACTTCACCGCCGTCGACTTCGAGACGGCCAACGGCTTCCGCGGCTCTCCCTGTTCGGTGGGGCTGGTCAAGGTGCGCGACGGACTCGAGGTGGACAGCTTCTACGCGGTGATGCGTCCGCCGGAGGGCTTCGACCGCTTCGACCCGAAGAACGTGTCCATCCACGGCATCACCGCAGAATCTGCCCAGGGCGCTCCGCGCTTCGCCGAGCTCTTTCCGCAGATCCGGGAGTTCATCGGGACCGATGTGCTGGTGGCCCACAACGCCAGCTTCGACATCGAAGTCTTCGAGGCTGCCCTGGAGGTCAGCGGCCTGGACTCTTCGGGACTGCGGTGCTTCTGCTCGGTCCAGCTGTCCCGAGCGGTCTATGACCTGGTCTCACACGCCCTGCCCTATGCCGCGGAGGAGGCCGGCTGCCCGCTGCAGAACCACCATCACGCCCTGGAGGATGCGCGCGCTTCAGCCGCCATCGTCTGCGACATCGCCCGGCGCCGCGGCGCCCGTTCGGTGGAGCAGCTGGCGGCCGACTGCGGGATCCCGGCCGAGGAGCTGGAGCCCTGGACCGTGCCGCGGGAGCAGGAGTCGCGGGCCACCGCCCAGGTGCGCCAGATGGCCTATCTCTTCGACAGCCGCACGCCGAACGTGAACGCCGAGGATCTGCCGGATCTGATGCGCTGGCAGGACGAGGGCAAGAACCTGCCGCCGGCCCTCGACGCCGACCCCTCCCACCCGTTCTACGGGCAGAGCTTCGTCTTCACGGGCAACCTCGCCGTCTCCCGCTCAGAGGCCAAGCGGCTGGTGGCCCAGCACGGGGGAGCGATGTCCTCGAAGGTCAACGGCGCCACCACAGTGCTGGTCATCGGCGACGGCTTCGCCCTGACCGATCTGGAGGCTCCCGCCGGGCAGGTCGACCCGGCCGCCGAGCGGGCGCTGGGCAGCAATAAGGCCCGGGAGGCGCTGCGCCGCATCGAGGCCGGCCAGCCCATCCGTCTGATGTCAGAGCCTGAGTTCCGCGTGGCACTGGCCGAGTCCTGGCCCGTGGGAGCCGTGGCCGAGGACGGCAGCATGATCCCCGCCGATCAGCTCAGGCCGGCCGAGTGACCCGCTCCCACTCCTGAGCCAGAGCGGCCACCGCCTCAGCGGCAGGGCCCTGCGACTGAGGCTCACCGCTGACGCAGGCCTGCAGCTGAGCGCGCAGCACCTGGGCGATCTCCTCCGGAGCCTCCACCCGGGTGAGGATCTCCTCCAGCTCGTCAGCCGGGTCCTCCAGCTCACCCGAGGCGCTGCGGTGGACCAGCATCACCAGCTGTTCGGCTGCCTCGATGAGCGCCGGGGCTCCCTGGGTCAGCGAGACGGCCTGGGAGACCCAGCTGCGCCGCATCTGCTCCTCGATATAGGGGACCAGGCCCAGCGGCACCACGCGCAGCAGCGCTGCGGCATCGTCGCTCTCCGGCTGGGCAGGGGCGCTGGGGTAGGCCATCTCTCCGTCGGCCAGACCGGCCAGGCTCACCGCGCCGGTGCCTTCGGCCACGCGCAGCTGACGGTTCCTGATGGCCTTCGGCAGGGCGGCGTCGGCGTCGCGGGCCGGCGGTTCCGGCGCACCGGGCGGGAACTGACCGGTGATCAGGCGGTACCAGCGCAGAGAGGCCAGCCACATGCAGGCCAGAGGGTCGGCGCCCACCCCCTGGCGGGACCAGTCCAGCAGCTCCAGCAGTCCGTCGCTCAGACAGTACTGGTGCAGCACCTCTGCATGGACGGCGGCCTCGGGGTCCTCCTGCGGAAGTGCCGCCAGCAGAACAGGGGAGAAGCGGTCGATGAGTCGGGCGTCATTCACCTGGCCAGCCTATAAGCTCCGGCCCGATCAGCGCCGCCCTCACCAGACCAGCGACCAGGTCCCGGCGGCCATGGCCGCGGCTGTGGCGGCAGCGGCCAGAACGGCACCGCCCAGGACCACCAGCAGGTCCGCCGCGGTGAACTGTGCCGGCCGGGCCCAGCTGCGCGGACCGCCGTCGAAGCCGCGGGACTCCATGGTCACCGCCAGCCGGGTGGCGGTGCGGATGGCCTGGACCAGCAGCCCGAAGATCTGTGAGAGCGTGCTGGCCAGCCGGGAGCCGAAGCCGCGCCCCCTGCCCAGACCCCGGGCCCGCCGCGCATGACCCAATGTGGTCCACTGGGCGGCCAGCATCCCCATCAGCCGCATGGCCGCCAGGGCGCCGAGCACGAACCGCGCCGGCAGCTTCAGCTGCTGGGCCAGGGAGTCGGCCAGGTCGGTGGGATCGGTGGTGGACAGGATGATCACACTGGGCAGCACCATGGCGAAGCCGCGCAGCCCCAGAGCCAGGCCCAGCATCACCGAGCCGGTGCTCACTGTGGTGAAGCCGAAGTCCACCAGCACGCGTCCCGATTCCTCCCCGGCGATGGCGGTGCCCCAGACCGCCAGCAGCGCCCCGACGGCGAAGGGCCAGATCCGCCGCATCAGCGCCAGCGGACGGATCCCCGCCAGAGGCAGCAGGGCGAAGCAGCCCAGGACCACCACCGCCGCGGAGACCAGGTCGATGGAGGCCACCAGGGCCAGGGTGATCAGCACCAGGACGATCAGTTTGCCCAGCGGGCCGCGCCGGCCCAGCCAGGAGGTGGAGCGGACGGCGCCGAAGCCCGGCAGCTCAGGGGAGGAGGCCTCAGGGGTCTCATCCGAGGGCTGACCCGGCGAGGCGGCGGCGCGGCTGTGCTCCGTCACCTCCAGGCGCCTGGCCTGCAGTGCGGTCAGCAGATCCTCGTCATGGGTCACTGCGATGACCGCCCCGCCGGCGTCGAGATGATCGCGCAGCAGGGTCACCAGATCGGCGAAGGCGGCGGCATCCTGACCCGTGGTCGGCTCATCCAGCAGCAGAAGCTCAGCCCCGGAGGCCAGGGCGGTGCCCACGGAGAGCCGCCGCTTCTCGCCGCCGGAGAGGGTGAAGGGGTTGGCCTCGGCCACATGGTTCAGCCGCAGCTGATGGAGCAGGTCCTGCCGGTGCTCCAGCTCCTCAGCCACTGTGGCGCGGAGGAACTGATGCTCGGGCTCCTGGAAGACCATCCCCGAATGTCTGATGAGCTCCTGGGAGGTCATGGCCTCCGGATCCGGCTCCAGGCGGCCGCCATGACGCGGGATCAGCCCGGCCAGTGTCAGCAGCAGCGTGGACTTCCCGACGCCGTTGGGCCCGGTGATGGCCACCGCCTCACCGCCTCGGATGCTCAGCTCCACTCCGCTGAGCACCGGGGCAGGTGGCTGGCGGCTTCGCCAGGTGGTGGTGGGCGGATGCCGATGGACGGCGAGTTCCTCGGCCCGGAGCAGAGTCTCGCCGGTGGGAGAGAGCCCAGTATGAGAAGGCGGAGACCAGTCGGGCAGCACGGCGAGGAAACGATCTGGGCTGTGTGGGTCTGGGGACCTCTGATCGGCGCTGCCGAGCCCCGCTCCGCTGCCGGCCTGTCCGGCGTCGAGGCTGATGACACGGTCCATCGCGGCCGCCCAGCGGTGGGTGCGGTGCTCCACCACCAGCAGAGTGGCCCCGGTGGCCTCAGCTGCGGAGAGTACGGCGTCGCGGACCTGGAGGGCGCCGTCTGGGTCCAGGTTGGCGGTGGGCTCGTCCAGCAGGAGCAGCCCCGGGCGCATCGCCAGGATCCCGGCCAGTGCCAGGCGCTGCTTCTGCCCGCCCGAGAGCTGGGCGGTGGGATGTTCCAGCGGCAGGTGCTCCAACCCCACGGCCTGCAGCGCCTCGCGGACCCGGTCCGGGATCTCCTCGCGGGGCACCGCCAGGTTCTCCGGGGCGAAGGCCACGTCATCGCCCACTCGGGAGAGCACCACGGCCGCCTCGGGATCCTGCTGCATCAGACCGGCCCGGCCGCGGACTTCGGCGGGCTCTGCCCCGTCGATCAGCAGCCGTCCCGAGGTGCTCGCCCCCTCGGCGGGGAGCACTCCGGCCAAGCCGTGCAGCAGCGTGGACTTCCCAGAGCCGGAGGCCCCGGTGATCAGCACCTTCTCCCCGGGACGGATGTCCAGGCTGAGCTCCTCCACCGCGGGGGAGCTGCGGTCCGGATGCTGCCAGGTCCAGGACTCGGCGCGCACTGCGGCACCGGGCGGGGCCTCCGCGCTCGCAGTCTCCGTGCACGCCGTCTCCGGCGAGCTCCATCCAGCCGGTGAGGCTGTCGGCTCCGCCTCCTGTCGGAGATCTTCCGTCTCCCTCACAGCCCGGCCCCTCACAGGACGGGTTCGCGGTGGGCACCGCGGGAGGACAGCGGGCTGAGCACACCGGTTCGGGCCAGGCTGCGGGTTCCCACCCAGGGGAGCAGACCCGCGATCACCGCCCCGGAGAGCGCGAAGCAGCTGATGTGGATGATCGTCTCCAGCGGCGCGTAGGCATAGGAGTGGAGCACGAAGTGATAGTTGATGCCGCCCAGCAGTCCCGCCGCAGCTCCGCCCAGCAGGGCAGGGGGCAGGCTGAACCGGCGGTAGAGCAGCGCCAGGAAGATCAGCTCCGCACCCAGGCCCTGGAAGAATCCGGCCACCAGCACGGTCAGACCGGCCTGGGCGCCCAGCAGCGCGGAGATCGCGGCGGCCACCAGCTCGCAGTACAGGGCGGCTCCGGGCTTGCGGATGACCAGGGCGCCGAGCACTGCGGGGAAGAGCCACATGCCGTGGACCAGGGTCTCCACCGGCGGATAGACAGCGAAGAGGTTGCCCACCAGGTGATAGCTGAGGTTCCAGCCCCAGAAGATCACGCCGGAGGCCACGGCGAGCGTGGAGGCGACGAGGATATCGGCCACGCTCCAGCGCATGGTGCGGCGGGTGCGGGCAGGTGATGGATGCGCTGAGGGCGCAGAGATAGGCATATGCGACTCCCTTCGCAGGTTCTAACCTGGGCAGGTTCTAGGGTCTGGGCCGTGAGCCCACTCTCAGCGCCTGGCCGCATGCCTGCGGCGGACGCTCCCCTGTCGGACAAGGATGTTCAGTTGTGCCGTTCACAGTAGCACCGGCCAGGTCAGCGGTCCATGTCCCCGCCGAGCGATAGCGTGGTCCCATGCGATGGCTCCACACCTCTGACTGGCACCTCGGCCGCGGCTTCCACGGGTATTCGCTGCAGAGCGCCCAGCAGGAGATGCTGGAGACGGTCTGCGCCACCGTCGCTGAGGAGACCGTGGATGTCCTGCTGATCGCCGGTGACGTCTATGACCGCGCGCTGCCTCCGGAATGGGCGGTCCGTGAGCTCGAGTCCTGCCTGGAGGAGCTGGTGGCCGGCGGCACCCGGGTCATCATCACCTCGGGCAACCATGACTCGGCCCAGCGCCTGGGCTTCGGCCGCGGCCTCATGGGGGCCGCCGGAGTTCATCTGCGCACCTCACTGGAGGATGCCTTCACCCCGGTGGAGATCCCCGACGCCGGTCAGGAGGCTTCGTCGCAGGAGACTCCGGGACAGGCGCCCGAGTCGGCGCCGCTGACGCTGGTCTACGGTGTGCCGTATCTGGAGCCGGCCCTGATCCGTGAGCAGCTCGGCCTGGACCGTGCTGATCACACCTCGGTGATGACCGAGGTGGTCCGCCGCATCTGGGAGGACGTGGGCGCTCGCCGTGAGCATCTGGGGCAGCGGCGCACGGTGCGCGTGGTGCTTATGGCTCATCTCTTCGCCGCCCGCGGTGTGGGGTCGGATTCTGAACGGACCATCGGGGTGGATGCTCCTGCCGGGGAACAGATGGATCATCAGGAGCACACTGCCGGTGGGCTGGCTGTGGTGCCGCTGGAGCTCTTCGACGGCTTCGACTACGTGGCCCTGGGACATCTGCATGGCCGGCAGAAGCTCTCCCAGACCGTGCGCTACAGCGGCTCTCCGCTGCGCTTCTCCTTCTCCGAGACCCGCCAGGCCAAAGGGGCCTGGCTGTGGGACTCGCAGGACTGGGAGCAGATCCGCGCCGTGGACTGGTCCATCGGCAGGCCGTTGGCTCAGCTGAAGGGCTCCATCGAAGAGATCCTGGAGCCGGAGACTGTGCAGCAGCACCAGGAGGCCTATCTGCAGGTGACGCTGACCGATCCGGTCCGTCCCGAGCGGGCCTATCAGCGGGTGCGGGAGGCGTATCCGCAGCTGTGCTCCTTCACGCACAGCGGGACCGAGCAGCAGACTCTGCGCACTTACTCCTCCGCCGTGGAGGAGGCGGTCTCCGAGGCTGAGATCATCACCGGCTTCCTCGAACACGTCCGGGGCCGCGGTCCTGCTGAGCAGGAGCAGCAGCTGCTGGAGGAGGCGCTGCAGGCGGTCCGGCTTCAGAGCGGAGCTGAGGCCCGATGAAGCTGCACCTGCTGACCCTGCAGGCCTTCGGCCCGTTCCCGGGCACTGAGATCATCGACTTCGACGCACTGAGCGAGGACGGGCTCTTTCTGCTCAACGGCCGGACCGGATCCGGCAAAACCTTCATCCTCGACGCTGTGACCTTCGCCCTCTACGGTCAGGTGGCCGGCGAACGCAGCGTCACGCGGCTGCGCAGCGACCACGCCGCGCCCGGGGCAGTGCCTCAGGTCAGCCTGGAGTTCACCCTCAGCGGCAGACGCTACCGGGTCACTCGCAGCCCGCAGCACATGCGGCCCAAGCAGCGCGGCACCGGCTTCATCCAGGAGAACCAGAAGGCCCATCTGGAGGTCCAGGAAGCCGGAACATGGAGCGCCGCCGCCAATGGTTCTCAGGCAGTGGGCAAGGAGCTGGGCGAGATCCTTCCTCTGGATCGTCACCAGTTCACCAAGGTCATCCTGCTGCCGCAGGGGGACTTCGCCGAATTCCTCCATTCCAGCAGCAGCGAGAAGCAGCAGCTGTTGGAGCGCCTGTTCGACACCAGCACCTTTCAGCAGCTGGAGCAGCACCTGCGGGAACAGGCCAAAGAGGCCAAGGGCCAGGTGGAGGAGGCCAACCGGGAGATCGAGGCCCTCCGCTCATCTGTGCTGGATGGTGCCCAGCAGCTCACCGGGGTCGACTTCTCTCAGGAGCAGCCGCCTGAGCGGGAACCCGACGGGGAGCAGGAGCCGGAGCCCCAGTCGAAGCAGGAACCGGAGACTGAGGACGCTTCGCTGGAGCACCGCATCCTCACTGAGGCGCAGTCCCAGCGCAGCGGCCTGGACGCAGCGCGGAGCGCGGCCGAGACGCAGCGGCGCCGTGCTCAGGACCACGCAGAGGAGCTCAGCGCGCGTGCCCGTCAGCTCGCCCGATGGGAGGAGCACCAGCGGCAGGTGCACGAGCATCACCAGCAGAGCGCCGAAGTTGCCCAGCTGCGCGATTCCCTGGAGCGGCACCGCGCAGCAGAAGCCTTGGACGAATGGTTCCGCACCGCCGAGCGGGCGAGCACGCAGGCCACCGAGCATCGCAGCCAGGCCCTGCGGAAGGCCCAGACGCTCCAACAGCTGATCGAGTCCCAACAGGACATCGCCCAGTATGCGGTGCTCACCGGGCAGGACGGCACCGGACAGGACAGTGCTGGATCGGACGGTGCCCGATGGGACGGCGCTGGACTGGCCGGCGCCGGACCAGATGATGCTGGACACGGTGATGCTCAGATCAGTGCGCAGCAGCTGCAGGCCGCTCGGCGGGAGCTCACTGAGCTGCAGGGCCGGCTGCGAGCTCAGGATGCTCAGGCGTTGGAGACCCACCAGGAGCAGCTGGACCGGCGGTCCCGGCAGCTGAACGAGCAGATCCAGGCGCACCAGCAGACCCTCAGCGCGGCAGAGGCTGCGCAGCAGGAGCTGGCTCAACGGATCACAGCCCAGGAGAACCAGCTCCGCGATCCTGAGGAGCTCGAGGCCCAGCGCGATGCCGCCCGCACGGAGCAGGACCGTCTGGCCGCTCAGACGGAATCTCGTCGTGTGCTCGACTCCGCACGGCAGCAGCAGGCCGAGGCCGAGCAGCGTCTGAAGGAGACGACCGCCCGAGCCGAGACCGCATCGGCCGCCCATGAGGCAGCCTTGGACGAGCACCTGCGCGGGATCGCCGCGGAACTCTCCGGGAACCTGACAGAGGGTCAGCCCTGCCTGGTCTGCGGGTCCACAGAACACCCCCGCCCTGCCGCCGCAGATGGGCAGACGGTGACGCGTGCTCAGGTGCGGGAGGCCCTCAGCGCGGCCGAGACGGCGGCCGAAGCCCGCACTGCCGCCGCTGCCGCCCTCGAGGAGAAGACCACACGCGTCCGTACCCTGACCCAAGAGCTGGGGGATGCTGTCCAACAGACCCTGGAGGAGCTGCTGGAGGCGCTGGAGGCCTCCCGGCAGAGAACCGCTCAGACCGAGCAGGAGCGGCAGGCCCAGCGTGAGCTGCAGGTCCAGCTCGCAGCCTCCCGCACCGAACTCAGCGACGCCGAACAGCGACAGACCACAGCCCAGGCCGCCCTCACCGTGGCTCAGTCAGACCATGAACGGGTGACCGAGGACGCCGCGCGCGCTGAATCCACCCTCATGGAGCTGCGCGGACAGCATGAGAGCGTCCAGGCCCGCAGCACGGCGCTGGATCGCCTGCAGAGTGCGGTGGAGGAGACGGAGGAGGCGCTGCAGCTCTTCCGCCAAAGCGCTCAGCAGGCCCAGACCACTGCCCAGGAGGCTCAGGAGAAGCTGGAGGCCTCAGCGTTCTCTGACCGAGAGGCTGTGCGTGCGGCGCTGCTGGAGGAGCAGATCGTGCGGGAGCGCCGGTCCCGGGTGGAGGTCTGGGACCGTGCCGAGGTGCGGCTTCAGGAGGAGGCGAAGGTGGATGATGTCTCGGCGGGCCGGCGTCGTTCTGAGGCAGGGGAGGAGGCCCCGGAGCCAGAGGCTCTCCAGGAGGCTCTCTCCGTCGCCGAGGCCGCAGCTGAGCAGCACCAGGAGTCTGTCCGAGCGCTGGACCGTTTCGACGACCGGCTGGACCACCTCCGCCAGAGCCTGCATCGGCTCCAGGAAGGTCAGCGGCGGCGCGAGGAGCAGCTGGCCGAGCAGGTCCGCCGCAGCGAGCTGGCCGACACGCTCAACGGGCGGGGCCCCGACAACCGCCTGGGCATGACGCTGACCACCTTTGTGCTGGCCGCTCGGCTGGAACGGGTGGCCGAGGCCGCGACCCGTCACCTGCAGATCATGTCTGAGGGCCGGTACCGGCTGCTCCACGACGACTCCAAGCGCGGCGGGGGACTTCAAGGCCTGGAGCTGAAGGTCACCGACCAGCACAGCGACGAGGAGCGGCCCACCTCCTCGCTCTCCGGCGGTGAGACCTTCATGGCCTCCTTGGCGATGGCCCTGGGGCTGGCCGAAGTGGTCCAGTCCGACGCTGGAGGCATCGGACTGGAGAGCCTCTTCATCGACGAAGGGTTCGGCTCCTTGGATGAGGAGACCCTGGAGCATGTCATGGGGGCTCTGACGCGCCTGCAGGGAGAAGGTCGGCGCGTAGGCGTGGTCAGTCACGTCACAGAGATGCACCAAGCCATCCCGGTGCAGCTGCGCGTCATCAAGAGCCCCTCCGGCTCCCGGACCCAGATGCACCTCAGCGGCCCGAGCACCGGAGGCTCAGCATGACCACCGGCGGCACGGGCTCCCCGGCCAGAGCTGGCTCAGACAGGACTGTGCCGGCCAGGACTGTGCCGGCCAGCATCGGCCTGAGCAGAGCCGGCCTGGGTAGGGCCGTGCTGGAGATCGCCGCACGTATGCCGGCCGCGCTGCTTCCGGTGGCGCTGACCGCTGCGATCGGCCTGAGCACGCGCTCGCCCTTCACCACCGGAGTGGTGATGGCCGCCGCGGTCGCTGCGCTGGGCCTCTCGGGCTCACTGGGCACCGCCGCTGCAGAACGCTGGGGCCGGCGGCCCGTCCTGCTGACCGGCGCCGCCGCTCACGTCACCAGCCTCGTTCTGTTGGTCACCGCAGTCGATCGCTTCACCCATGCGCACACCCTCACCTCGGACGTGACCCTGTTCGTCATGGTCATGGGGTGTGCGGCGCTGGCCGGGGCCACCGTTCCTCCGGTGAGTGCTGTGGCCCGAGACCGGTGGCGCGCGCTGCGGCTCACTGCGGAGCAGGGACTGAGGCAGGACGGGAACCGGGAGGACCTCGCGCTCCTCGCGGCGGCGCTGCTCACCGCGGTCCTGACCTGGAGTGCCGGACCCGCTGCAGGCCTGCTGGCTGCGGCCGCCGTGACGGCCGCAGCCGTTCCGCTCTATGCCATGGACGCAACCATCGGAGCCCTCGACGAGGCCGAGCAGCACAGCAGCCGCTCCACCGAGGATGACGCCGAGCCGCCGCTGCGCACTCTGCTGGCCGGCATCGACGCGGCACGCCGGCAGGCAGAGGCCGGCGCAGCGGACGGCGGCCCAGTCCGTTCGCGCCGACTGCGTGTCGCTGTGCTGGTCCGAGCCGTGCTGCTCGGCGGGAGCACAGCGCTGCTCTGGATCCTCGTCCTCGACAGCGCCCTGTCCGTCTACCGCGGGGCCTGGTCGGCGTCATTGACCATCGCTGCGATGCTCGCCGCAGGAGCGGCGGCCTCGCGGTGGTTCCCTTCCGCGGGCGACGGCGTCAGCGCGTCCCGACGACGCCGGCTGCTCACCACGCTCACAGTGCTGCTGGTCGGCCTCACGGCCACGGTGAGCACGCTGATGTCTGCACTGAGCACGGTGCTGGGCGGCCGGGCCGGACTGGTGATCGTCTCTTGCGCGGCGGTCCTGGCCGCCGCAGCCATCGGTGCCCTGCTCGTGGAGCTGTACCGACAGGTCGGCCCGGTCTGTGCCGAGGACGGCTCCTCCGATCGAGACTCCTCAGAGACGCTGCTCGGCGGCGCCCTGCTGGCCGGTTCGGTTCTCGGCTTCGCCGCCGGAGGACTCATCCTGGCTCTCATCGGCTGAACTGGATGAGTCGGCTGACCATGCCGAACAGATCGGCGCTGCAGCGCTCAGAGGAAGTCGAGGACGGCCTGCTTATAGTCCCGTGAGGTCAGAACGTTGACGTGGTTGCGCCCTGGGATTTCCACATACTGCGCCGGCGCGCCGGCGCTGCGCACCCACTGGGCCAGCTGATCGGCCCCCGCCGCGATGGGATCCTGCGCGCCGGCCACCACCAGAGTGGGGACCGAGGGGACGGCCTCCTGCGGGGCATAGCGGTCCTGGGCCAGGCTGAGCCTCAGCTCGACCACATGCCGCAGATGCTGATCGGGGAGGGACGCCGCCACGGTCACATACCTACGGGTGGCCTCATCCTCGGGCTCGGGTCCTCCGGCGGCCCAGGCGCGGGCCTGCTCGGCATCCACACGATAGACCTCGTCGGAGACCGGCGATCCGCCCATGACCAGGGACACGACATCCTGGGAGTAGTCATGGGCGAACTGCCAGGCCAGCCGGGAGCCCATCGAATAGCCGTGCAGCGCCACCGGAGCCTGCGCCGTCGCCGTGATGATCTCGTGGAGGTCATCGAGGATGTCGGCGCTGCGGATCTCGGCCGGGTCGACGTCCTGGGAGGCTCCGTGGCCGGGAAGGTCCACAGAGATGACAGTTCGCCCGGAGCTCTGGGCAGACCCGAGGTCGCCGGCGTCTGCGGCGCTGCCACGGTCTGCCAGCGGGTCCAGCCATCCGGTCTTGACCCAGTTGTACAGGGTGTTGGAGGCGAAGCCGTGGATCAGCAGCACCGGTGCCGGATCACCGCCAGGGCTGGCTCCGGAACCGGCCTGCCGAGCCGCAGGCCAGGTGTGGACGGTCAGACCGAGAGCGGTCCGGCAGGACTCCGGCGCCGGATAGCGCAGTGTGCCCACAGCCGGTCAGGCTCAGCTGTCCAGCTGCAGAGTCTTACTCGTGGCCGCAGCGACCTCATCGAGCAGCTTCGGCTCCTCGTTGAGGAGGCGGCCGTAGGAGGGCACCATCTGCTGGAGCTTGGGCTTCCAGCCTTCCATCTGGGCCGGGAAGCAGCGCTCGAGCAGCTTGAACATGATCGAGGGGGCGGTGGAGGCTCCGGGGGAGGCGCCCAGCAGGCCGGCGATGGAGCCGTCGCCGCCGGTGACCAGCTCGGTGCCGAACTGCAGCACACCGCGGCCCTTGGCGTCCTTCTTCATCATCTGAACGCGCTGACCTGCGGTGATCAGCTCCCATCCTTCGCCTTCGGCGTCGGGATAGAAATCACGCAGCTGGTCCACCTTCTGCTTCTGAGACTTGGTGACCTCCTTCATGAGGTAGGTGACCAAGCCGGTGTTGTCCAGGCCCACCTGCATCATCGGCAGCAGGTTGTGCGGACGCACGGAGAAGGGAAGATCGAAGTAGGAGCCCTGCTTGAGGAAGTTGGTGGAGAATCCGGCGTAGGGGCCGAACATCAGAGAGCGGCGTCCCTCCACGAACCGGGTGTCCAGGTGCGGCACCGACATCGGGGGAGCGTTCTTCACGGTGGCCAGGCCGTAGACCTTGGCATGGTGCTTCTCGATGACCTCGGAGTCGGTGGCGCGCAGGAACTGGCCGGAGACGGGGAACCCACCGATGCCCTTCATCTCCTCGATGCCCGAGGACTGCAGCAGGTGCAGCGCCCCGCCGCCGGCGCCCACGAAGACGAAGCGGGCCGAGACGGTGCGCTTCTCGCCGGCTGAACGGTTCTTGACCTTCATCTCCCAGCGTCCGTCGCTTCCGCGGGAGAGGCTCTGGACCTCGTGGCCGTAGCGCAGCTCCACGCCGCTGTCACCGAGGTGGTCGGCCATCTGGCGCGTCAGAGCACCGAAGTCCACGTCGGTGCCGTTGTCGAACTTGGACGCGGCCACACGTTGTTCGGCGTCGCGGCCTCCGGTCAGCAACGGAGCCCAGGACTCGATCTCAGCCTGGTCCTCGGTGTGCTGGATGTGGCTGAACAGCGGCTCCGCCTTCATCGCCTCATACCGGTCCTTCAGGTACTGGGCGTTCTCGTCGCCCCAGACGAAGCTCATATGCGGCAGGGCGTTGATGAAGGTCCGCGGGGAGCCCAGCGTGCCCTTCTCCACCCAGTGCGACCAGAGCTGGCGGGAGACGTGGAACTGCTCCGCGATGCCGGCCGCCTTGGCAGTGCCCACCGTTCCGTCGGCTCCGCGCGGGGTGTAGTTGAGCTCGCAGTAGGCGGTGTGGCCGGTTCCTGCGTTGTTCCAGGGGTCAGAGGATTCCTGGCCGGGCTGGTCGAGGGTCTCGAACAGGGCGATCGACCAGTTGGGCTCCAGCTCCTGCAGCAGAGTGCCCAGCGTGGTGGACATGATGCCGCCTCCGATGAGGACGACGTCGAACTTCTCCGCCGCTGCGCTCGAGCCTGATGTGCTGGTCCTCGTTGAGTTGGCCACTGAATTCTCCTTGTCGATCCCCACGGGCAGCTCGGCCGGGGCCGATGCCCCCTGCTTCGTCTGAGACTTTACCCGCGCCCGGTTCAGGGGAAGAAATCAGATGACGTCACTGCGGGACGATGTCTCGGTACAGCTCGTGCAGCACCGGAGAGAAGGGGTAGTTCACGATGTTCTGGCCCAGGGCCAGTCCGGAGATGGGATAGGCCAGCGGGAGTGCTGGGATGTCCTCGGCGATCAGCTCGGCCGCCTCGCGGTAGAGGTCGTCGCGGGATTCGTCATCGGTCTCGCTGCGGGCCTGGTGGATCAGCTCGCGGACGTCTTCGTTGTCATAGTTGAACTCCGCGGTGACCGAGGAGAACAGCGGTCCGAAGAACGAATGTGGGGAGCGGTAGCCGCCGTTGCGGCCCAACAGATGCATGGCCCGGTCCTCATCGGCGAGCAGCCTGTCCACATAGCCGTCGTTCCACGGCACCGGGCGTGGGGCGACGTTCAGCCCCACACGGGTCAGATCCCGAGCGATGGAGGCGAAGATCGCCTCCGGCAGAGGCAGGTAGCTGCGGGTGGCGTTCATCGGATAGTAGAACGGCAGCTCTTCTCCGTCGTAGTCGCTCTCCTGAAGCAGGCGCTCCGCCTCCTCCAGGTGCATGGAGTAGCGCAGCGCCTCCTCGGAGTGGACTCCCAGCGCTGCGGGGATGAACTGGTGGGCGGTGCGGGTGCCCTCCAGGAAGTGGTTGCGCACCAGGGAGCCGCGGTCGACCGCCCGAGCTATGGCCTCGCGGACCAGGGGATCGGACATCACCGGATGATCGAGGTTGAAGCCCAGATAGAGCACGGAGAACGGATCCCGCTGCAGGAACATCCGGCCCGACTGGACCAGGGTCCGCAGATTGTCCCGGGTCACATACTCATAGACGTCGAGGGTCCCGCGCTGCAGCTCCCGCAGTCGGTCGAAGGACCGGGGCAGAGACCGGACGGTGACCTGCTCGACCTCGGGGGAGCCGTTCCAATACTCCTCGAAGGCCCGGAGCACGATCTCCCCGTCCTCGGCAGAGACCAGCTGGAAGGCACCGGTCCCTACGGGGCTCTCTGAGACCCGGTCAGAGTCCCCGGAGAGGGCCTCGGCTGAGACGATGCCGAAGGCTGGAAGGGTCAGCGCCTGCAGCAGGAAGACCACCGGTTCGCGCAGTGTGAGCACCACGGTGCGCTCGTCCTCGGCCTCCGCCGATTCTAGGACGCAGGCGTCATCGCCGATGAACCCGCCGAAGACGGACGCGAAGGCCAGAGGGACGGTGCTCTCGAGCACCTCGTCGCCGTAGATCTCATCGAGCCGGCTCCAGCGTTCGATGTTGGCGACGACGACCTCGGCGGTCAGTTCGGAGCCGTCCTGGAAGGTCACACCCTCCTGCAGCTCGAAGGTGTAGGTGAGCTGGTCATCGCTGATCTCCCAGTCGGCGGCCAGCAGCGGAGCGATGTTTCCGGTCTCCCGCTCGATTCCGATCAGTGTCTCGAAGACCTGACGGCACACCCGTTCGGTCTCAGTGTCCACGGCCAGGGCCGGGTCCAGCGAGCGGACTTCGGAGACGGCAGAGACCACGACGGCGCGCTGGGCGGCGCTCTCATCGCTCTGATCGTCGGAGGGATCCACCGCCGAGGCGGCTTCGTCGTGCTGCAGGGCCAGGGCCGAGGTGGCGACGGCGGCGCCGGTGACGCCGAAGAAGCGCCTCCGGTCCATCTCGGCCATCTGGACTCCGTTCCTCATCGTGTGGACTTGCCGGTGCGCGAGGCGGGACTTGAACCCGCACGTCAAAGACACTGGAACCTAAATCCAGCGCGTCTACCAATTCCGCCACTCGCGCCTGCCGCGGCCCTCCACCGTTCGGCGGAGCGGACGCGGCTGACCATTCTACTGGGTCTCAGGCCTGCGGCATCTCAGGTCTGAGCTGTCGGAGGTCTGAGGCGTCTCAGACGCCCAGCTTGGTGCGCAGGCGCTCCACATGGCCGGTGGCCTTCACGTTGTACTGGGCCAGCTCCACAGTGCCCTCCTCGTCGATGACCACAGTGGAGCGGATCAGGCCCACGGAGACCTTGCCGTAGTTCTTCTTCTCGCCCCAGGCGCCGTAGGCCTCGGCCACGGCGTGGTCCTCATCGGAGAGTAGCGGGAAGTTCAGATCCTGCTTATCGGTGAACTTCTCCAGTGCGGAGACCGGGTCCGGGGAGATGCCCAGCACGGTGTAGCCGGCACCCACCAACGACTGCAGCGAATCGCGGAAGTCGCAGGCCTGGGTGGTGCACCCCGGAGTGGAGGCCTTGGGGTAGAAGTAGGCGATGACCCTCTGACCGCGCAGCTCCTTCAGTGTGACGGTGGATCCGTCCGCTGCGGTCAGGGAGAAGTCGGGGGCGGTGTCGCCGGGGGAGAGGCGTCCGGCGTCGGCGGGGGTGTCCTTCTGCTCAGTCATGGTCCCCACTTTACGCGCCGGTCACGCGCGTTCCGTAGACTCTGTTCCCATGGCGACCATCACGGAGCGCGACGAGGCCGCGGAACAGCTCAAACAGGCCCTGCGCGGGACCTTCGACGCCTCGGTGATGAACTTCGGCTCCTACAACATCCTCTATGCGGCCAACCGCTGCGCGGCCGCCACCGCGGAGATCGACGACGCCGACTCCTCGGCCCAGCAGCGGGCCGCCTCCGCCGCACATCTGTTGGTGGGATACCGGCGTCAGCCGGTGGAACTGGTGCTCTGCCCGGTGGATCTGCGCGAGGCTCTGCCGCGTGCCGCGGGGGAGGACAGCGCCGAGCCCGTCCCGTCGGTGCCGGTCACGGTGAACCTCACCAATCTGGCCGGGCTGGCCACCGATGATGACGGAGTGGAGATCACCTTCTCCACCGGATACCGGGTGGGGCTGCGCATGTGCAGCTCGGTGGTCTTCGAGGAGATGCCCCAGGCGCGGATCGAGCAGCGCTGGGACGTGGAGGACTTCTACGAGTTCATCGACTTCTTCATGGACACAGTGGAGGCCCAGACCGGACAGCACCGCTGAGTGCTGCCGGCCCGGGCCTCGTCTGCGCCGTGCTTCTTCCACGTCTGAATCTCATCGCCTCATCGGCGCGATGACCTGTCCGTCGGACTCTGCCAGTGTTCTGCGTGATACCGCTCAGCGCCGGGAGAGATCCTGCCGCAGTCCGCTGAAGTCTTCACGCATCGCAGAGGTGTTCTGAGCGGTCCGGACTGTGCTGACCAGGAACTCCAGGAATACGCGGATCCAGATCACGTAGAGGATCACCGGAATCCAGCCCAGCAGCAGTGCTGCGACGCCCAGACCAGGCTCCACGACGAAGCCCATCACCACGTAGACCAGCCACAGGAGCACCAGGAAGGCGATCGAGAGGATGTAGATGAACTTGATGAACTTGATCGTGACGAAGCTGTTGAAGTTGAAGTCGAACAGCGCACCGAAGAAGCCCTTGGCCTCAGCCGCGGAGACCTGGCCCTGCTGACTCGGCTGTGGGTAGTGCGGGGGCTGCTGCTGCTGATAGGGATGCGGCGGCTGTCCCTGCTGGCCAGGCTGGCCGGGCTGGCCCGGATGCGAGTAGGGGTGCTGTCCGCCCTGAGGCTGATGCGGCGGCTGCGGAGGCTGGCCCTGGGGCTGGCCGTCCTGCGGTTCGTTGGGGTCGCCGGGCTGACCGGGCTGCTGAGTCATGGCTGCTCCTCGAAGCGATGCTCGTGTGTGGTTCGTGTCAGGCGAGCTGGCGCGCGTGAACGGCGTGTCTCCGCTCGCACGGTCAGCCTATCCAACGCGGCCGCCGGAGGGTGAGATCAGGATCACCCTGAACTCGAGTTGGCGTCGGGTGAGAACCGGTGCTAAAGTTTTATGTCGTTGCCCGGAGCGATCGGGGCAGCATCGCAGAGATCCTCTGGAGCCCGCAAAGACGGGCCTCTAGCTCAACTGGCAGAGCACCAGACTCTTAATCTGTAGGTTCCGGGTTCGAGTCCCGGGGGGCCCACAGCTCCGAGGGGATCGCACGGGAGGCGTCGTCACCAGGTGGCGGCGCCTCTTCGCGTATCCGAGGTGATCAGCCCGGCTGCGCACCCTGCGGAGCACCGGCGATTCGCCGCCGTCGCGGCGGACACGCTATTGTAGATCGGTCCGTGCCGATTCTAGGGTCAGACTCTGGAGTCTTCGGGACTGCGGGAAGTAGTTCAGTTTGGTAGAGCGCTCGCTTTGGGAGCGAGAGGTCGCAGGTTCAAATCCTGTCTTCCCGACGGCGGCATGGGCCGCGTCAGACAGATCAGTCGTCATCTATCAGGAGCCCCCACGTGGTCAAGAGCACCGTTGAAAATCTGAACCCGACTCGAGTCAAGCTGACCATCGAGGTGTCCTCGGAGGAGCTTGAACCGAAGATCAAGGCGGCCTACACCAGCATCGCCCAGCAGGTTCAGGTCCCCGGCTTCCGCAAGGGCAAGGTGCCGGCTCCGATCATCGATCAGCGCATCGGCCGTGAGTACGTGATCCAGCAGGCCATCAACGACAACCTGCAGGAGTTCTACCAGGCCGGTCTCGCCGACGCTGAGATCAGCCCGCTGTCCCGCCCGGAGGTCGAGGTCGAGGAGATCCCCGACACCAAGACCAACGAGGGCGTCCTGAAGTTCTCCGGCGAGCTGGACATCAAGCCTGAGATCGAGCTGCCGGACTACTCCGGCCTGGAGGTCGAGGTCGAAGCCCGCGAGGCCGACGACGCCGCTGTCCAGGAGCAGCTCGACGAGCTGCGCGGCCGCTTCGGCACGCTGAAGGACATCGAGCGCCCGGCCGCCAAGGACGACTTCGTGACCATCGACCTGGTCGCCACCATCGGTGAGGAAGAGGTGGACAACGCCACCGGCCTGTCCTACCAGGTCGGCGCAGGCACCATGCTCGAGGGGATCGACGAGGCCCTCGAGGGCCTCTCCGCCGGTGAGGACGCCACCTTCGAGACCACTCTGCAGGGCGGCGAGAACTCCGGTCAGGAGGCCTCCGTGAAGGTCACCCTGACCGCTGTGAAGGAGCGCGAGCTCCCCGAGGCCGACGACGAGTTCGCCCAGATGGCCTCCGAGTTCGACACCATCGACGAGCTCAAGGAGGACCTGAAGAAGAAGGCGGAGGACAACGTCGTCGTCGAGCAGGGCGTCGAGGCCCGCGACAAGGTCCTCGAGAAGCTCATGGAGCTCGTCGAGGTCCCCGTCCCCGAGTCCGTGGTCTCCGAGCAGGTCGAGCAGCACTTCTCCGGCCAGGGCCACAGCACCGGTGACGACCACGACACCGAGGAGCACCGCGCGGAGATCGAGGAGCAGACCCGCGACGCCTTCCGCAACGAGATCGTGCTGGACGAGATCGCCGAGAAGGAAGAGATCGGCGTCGACCAGAGCGAGGTCATCGAGTACATCGTCTCCACCGCCGGTCAGTACGGCATGGAGCCCAACCAGTTCGCCCAGATGCTGGACCAGGCCGGCCAGGTGCCCATGATCATGGGCGAGGTCCGCCGCCGCAAGGCTCTGGCCAAGGTGCTCGAGCTGGCCACCGTCAAGGACAGCAAGGGTGCAGAGGTCGACCTGACCGACTTTGTGACCCCGCAGGACCAGGAGGAGGAGCCCGAGGAGGAGGCCCCCGCAGAGGAGGCGTCCTCCGAGGAGAAGTGATCTCCGCCTGCGCCAGGCATCCGAAGCCCCGCATCCGCCCACGGATGCGGGGCTTCGTGCATCTGCGCCGCCTTCGCCCAACAGCGAACAGTCCCGCGCCGGGAGGGACCGCGGGCCGCAGAGCAAGTAATGTCGTATCCGAATTCTTCTCGAGACATCCAGTGGAGGAGCTGTCCATGACTGAGAGCCCCAGCATGCAAACCCCGCCGACGATGCAGACCGTGGACCCGGCATCCCGGGACGACTACATCTACAACCGGCTGCTCAAAGAGCGGATCATCTGGCTCGGCTCGGAGGTCCGCGACGACAACGCCAACGCCATCTGCTCGCAGATGCTGCTGCTGTCGGCTGAGGACCCCGAGGCGGATATCTACCTCTACATCAACTCCCCGGGCGGTTCGGTCACCGCCGGCATGGCCATCTACGACACCATGCAGTTCATCCCGAACGACGTGGTGACCGTGGCCACCGGCCTGGCCGCCTCCATGGGACAGTTCCTGCTGTCCTCGGGCACCCCGGGCAAGCGCTTCGCCACCCCGCATGCACGCGTCCTGATGCACCAGCCCTCCGGCGGCATCGGCGGCACCGAGTCGGATGTCCGCATCCAGGCCGAGCTGATCCAGCACATGAAGCAGGTCATGGCGGAGCTGACCGCGGAGCAGACCGGTCAGTCCATCGAGACCATCCTGAAGGACAACGCCCGCGACATGTGGTTCACCGCTCAGCAGGGCCTCGAATACGGCTTCTTCGACAAGATCGCCCAGCGCTCCTTCACCGTCTCCGGCGGCGGCGGAGTCTGAGAGAACGAAAGAGTCAGCGGCCAGAACAGGACATCCAAGGAGCTTTCATGAACTTCGATCTCAACAAGACTCCGCAGGCAGCCCCCATGCCGGGCGCCCCCGCGGCACCGGGCGTGGACAGCCGCTACATCCTCCCGCAGTTCGAGGAGCGGACCCCCTACGGTTTCAAGCGCAACGATCCCTACGCCAAGCTCTTCGAGGATCGCATCATCTTCCTGGGCACCCAGGTGGACGACGCCTCCGCCGATGACATCATGGCGCAGCTGCTGGTGCTGGAGTCCATGGACTCGGAGCGGGACATCACCCTCTACATCAACTCGCCCGGCGGCTCCTTCACTGCGATGACCGCCATCTACGACACCATCCAGTTCATCCGTCCGCATGTGCAGACGGTCTGCCTGGGTCAGGCCGCCTCCGCAGCCGCAGTGCTGCTGGCCGCCGGCACCCCGGGCAAGCGGCTGGCGCTGCCCAACGCCCGCGTGCTGATCCACCAGCCGGCCATGGGCGGCCAGCGCGGAACCGCCACCGACCTGGCCATCCAGGCCGATGAGGTCCGCCGCATCCGCACCTGGATGGAGGAGGTGCTGGCCCAGCACACCGATAAGACGGCTGAGCAGGTCAGCGAGGATATCGACCGCGATAAGTTCCTCTCCGCCGCCGAGGCCGAGGCCTACGGCCTGGTGGACGAGGTCCTGGAGTCCCGCAAGCTGCCCGTGTGAGCTGCGGAATCCACGGCACAGCCACACTCTGAGCACCGGCGGTGACCTGCCTGCATGGCGGTCA
This sequence comes from Nesterenkonia lacusekhoensis, assembly GCF_017876395.1. Classification (NCBI taxonomy): domain Bacteria; kingdom Bacillati; phylum Actinomycetota; class Actinomycetes; order Micrococcales; family Micrococcaceae; genus Nesterenkonia; species Nesterenkonia lacusekhoensis. Next base: position 930,821 of record NZ_JAGINX010000001.1, read on the forward strand.
CCGCCGGTGCTGTCTCTGTCACGTACCCTAGACGGGTACTACGTTTCGTCAGTCGCTGAGGGGATTCACGTCCATGGCACGTATCGGGGAGAGCGCAGATCTGCTGAAGTGCTCGTTCTGCGGCAAGAGCCAGAAGCAGGTCCGCTATAAGCTCATCGCCGGACCCGGCGTCTATATCTGTGACGAATGCATCGAGCTCTGCAACGAGATCATCGAGGAGTACCTCAACGAGGTGCAGGAGCCCGATGACTTCGAGCTCCCCACTCCGGCGGAGATCAAGAGCTACCTGGACGAATATGTGATCGGCCAGGATCCCGCCAAGCGTTCCCTGGCCGTGGCGGTGCACAACCACTACAAGCGCATCCAGGCCACCGGCTCCGCCAAGAAGACCGCATCCCTGGAGAAGGGCCCGCTGGACGACGTCGAGATCGGCAAGTCCAACATCCTGATGCTGGGCCCCACCGGCTCCGGCAAGACCTATCTGGCCCAGTCCCTGGCGCGGAAGCTGCAGGTTCCGTTCGTCGTCGCCGATGCCACCTCGCTGACCGAGGCCGGCTATGTGGGCGAGGACGTGGAGAACATCCTGCTGAAGCTGATCCAGGCTGCCGACGGCGATGTGAAGAAGGCCGAGCAGGGCATCATCTACATCGACGAGATCGATAAGATCTCGCGCAAATCGGAGAACCCCTCCATCACCCGCGACGTCTCCGGCGAGGGCGTGCAGCAGGCGCTGCTGAAGATCCTCGAGGGCACCACCGCCTCGGTGGCCCCGCAGGGCGGGCGCAAGCACCCCCAGCAGGAGTACGTCCAGATCGACACCACCAATGTGCTCTTCATCGTGGCCGGCGCCTTCGCCGGTCTGGAGGAGCTCATCGAGTCCCGCGCCGGCCGCAAGGGCATCGGCTTCGGCGCTCCGCTGAACACCATCACCAAGGGCGAGGCCAGCTACGCCGACGTCGAGCCGGAGGATCTGCACAAATTCGGTCTGATCCCCGAGTTCATCGGTCGCCTGCCTGTGGTCGCCACTGTTGAGGACCTGGACTCCGATGCTCTGGTCAGCATCCTGACCGAGCCGAAGAACGCACTGCTGAAGCAGTACCAGAAGATGTTCGCCATCGACGGCGTCGAGCTGGAGTTCTCCGAGGGTGCGCTCCGTGCCGTGGTGGAGCAGGCCGAGGCTCGGGGGACCGGTGCCCGTGGGCTGCGCTCCATCCTGGAGGGCGTGCTGAACCCGCTGATGTTCGACCTGCCCTCCCGCGACGACGTCGCCGCTGTGACGGTGACCGAGGAGACGGTGCGCGAGGGCGCTGAGCCTGAGCTGATCACCCACGACGAGCAGAAGAAGCTGCGCAAGAAGTCGGCCTGACCCTCTGGCCTGGATCGACCAGGAATTTTTCCCCATCTCATTCATTGAGAACGTGTGGCGGAACGTGTCCCGCACCACGTCACCGGTGTATATTCGGCCGGAACTGTGAACGTGAGCGGAGTCACTGAGGCACTGCTATGCTCGGAGGCTCCACGAGGGGAAGGTGCGATCCATGACGGAACCGCGACAGATCCCCACCAAGCTCGCCCTGAGGGGTGCTGGTGCGGCTTCCGCGGCCATGCTGCTGCTGACCGGATGCGGGGCCGATGACGGCGCCCCCGTTCTGACCTGGTACATCAACCCCGACGACGGCGGCCAGCGCGTCATCGCGGAGCAGTGCACCGAAGAGGCCGACGGCGAATACGAGATCCGCACCTCTCTGCTTCCGGCTGATGCACCCTCCCAGCGTGAACAGCTGGCCCGCCGCCTGGCCGCGGGGGACTCTTCGCTGGACATCATGTCCCTGGATCCTGTCTTCGTCCCCGAGTTCGCCGAGCCGGACTTCCTGGCTCCGGTGCCCGATGATGTGGCCGAGCGGACCACGGAGGACACTCTGGAGGGCTCTCTGCAGAGCGCCATCTGGGATGACGAGATCGTCTCCATCCCGTTCTGGGCCAACACGCAGCTGCTCTGGTATCGCGAGTCGGTGGCCGAGGAGGCCGGCCTGGACATGGAGGGCGAGGTCACCTGGGACGACATCATGGAGGCCGCTGAGAGCACCGACACCTACCTGGGCGTCCACGGCGTGCGGGGAGAGTCGATCTCCGTGTGGATCAATGCGCTGGTGGAGTCTCAGGGTGAGTCCATCCTGGAGGATCCGCAGGCTCCGGCCGAGGAGCTGGAGACCTCGCTGGACTCCGAGGCCGGACAGCAGGCCGCCGAAGTCTTCTCCACCATCGGTGAGGAGGGCCTGGGCGGACCGGGCATCTCCTCGATGGACGAGGAGCAGGCCATGCGTCTCTTCCAGGGCGACAACGGCTCCTTCATGGTCAACTGGCCCTTCATCTGGGCAGCCACCAACGCCGCCGTGGAGGAGGGCACGCTGGATCAGGAGGTCCTCGACGACATCGCCTGGACCCAGTACCCGCAGATGGAGGAGGGCACTCCGACGGCACCGCCGCTGGGCGGCATCAACCTCGGCGTCGGGGCAGATTCGGAGCACCAGGATCTGGCCTATGACGCGGTGGAGTGCATCGTGTCCCCGGAGCGGCAGACCGAGTACTTCCTGACCAACGGCAACCCGCCCTCTTCCGAGGCGGCCTTCGAGGATCCGGCCATCGCCGAGGAGTTCCCCATGGCCGATGACATCCGTGAGGCTATCGACAACGGCGCCCCGCGTCCTCAGACCCCGTTCTACAACGAGATCTCCGAGACGCTGCAGGATCAGTTCAGCCCGCTCAGCGGCGTGGATCCGGAGACGACGCCGGGCACTGCGGATGAGCACATCGGTGAGGTACTGCGAGGGGAGCGTCTGCTGTGAGCACTGCGACCACTGATAAGCGCGCCAAGCTGGTGACCCAGCAGGATCGGCGCAGGCAGGAGGTGCGGCTCGGCTGGATGCTGGCCGGCCCGGCCTTCGTGGTGATGCTGCTGGTCACCGCCTATCCCATCGCCCAGGCGGTCTATGACTCGCTGTTCAGCCTGCGCCTCACGGCCCCGGATGAGCGGGACTTCGTCGGCCTGCAGAACTATCTGACGGTCTTCTCCAGCACCGACGTGTTCTGGAGGGCGATGATCGTGACCGTCCTGATCACAGTGGTCGCCGTGTCGGTGCAGCTGGTCATCGGATTCGCCCTGGCGCTGCTGATGCACCGGGCCATCGCCCGGCTGCGCGGCCCGCTGCGCACCGCCATCCTGGTGCCCTATGGCATCATCACAGTGGTCTCGGCCTTCGCCTGGTACTACATGTTCGACATCAACTCCGGGTTCGTGAACAGCTGGTTCTCCTGGGTTCCAGGCATCAGCGAAGAGATGGACTGGTTCGCCGAGACCTGGAGCGCCCTGGCGGTCATCATCGCCTCTGAGATCTGGAAGAACACCCCCTTCATCGCGCTGCTGCTGCTGGCCGGTCTGGCGCAGGTCTCCGACGACCTGCTGGAGGCCGCCAAGGTGGACGGCGCGAACTGGTGGCAGCAGCTGACCCGTGTGGTCATCCCGAATATGAAGGCCGCGATCATGGTGGCGGTGCTCTTCCGCACCCTGGACTCGTTCCGCATCTTCGACAACGTCTTCATCATGACCAACGGCGACGCCGGCACCGAAGTCCTCTCACTGCTGGCCTACCGCCAGTCGATCATGCGCCTGGAGATCGGCCTGGGTTCGGCCGTCTCGGTGATCATGTTCGTCTGCGTGGTGCTCATCGCAGTGATCGCAGTCAAGGGATTCAAGGTGAATCTGGCCGAGGGGACCGGCTCCAACGCCGGGCAGAAGAAGGAGACCAAGTAGATGATCAACACTCGTCTCACACCCAAGCAGAAGGGCATCTGGGCCCTGATCGCCGTCGTCGTGTTCATCTACGCGCTGTTCCCGGTGGTCGCGATCTTCGCCAACAGCTTCAAGACCCCGGCCGATGTCGGCGCCGGCACGTTCTGGCCGCAGAATTGGACCTGGCAGAACTACGAGATGATCTTCGTGGGGCAGGCCCAGACGCTCTTCCTGAGCGCGCTGCGCAACTCCATCGGCATCACGCTGATCTCCACGGTCATCGCCGTGGTGCTGGCCACGCTGTGCGCCTATGCGATCGCGCGGCTGGACTTCCCGGGCAAGCGGTTTATCCTCTTCACCTCCCTGGCGGTCTCGATCTTCCCGGTGATCTCGGTGGTGACCCCGCTGTTCAACCTGTGGCGCAGCATCGGGCTCTATGACACCTGGCTCGGTCTGATCATCCCGTATCTGTCGCTGACCCTGCCGATCTCCATCTGGACGCTCTCGGCCTTCTTCAAGCAGATCCCCTGGGAGCTGGAGCAGGCGGCCTCGATCGACGGCGCCACCCAGTGGCAGGCCTTCCGACTGGTGATCGTCCCGCTGGCGGCGCCCGGCGTGTTCACCGCGGCGATCATCGCCTTCTTCATCGCCTGGAACGACTTCGTCTACGGAATCTCGCTGACCTCTACAGAGGCCGCGCGCCCGGTGCCCGCGGCACTGGCGTTCTTCACCGGATCCTCGCAGTTCGAACAGCCCACCGGGGCGATCTCGGCGGCGGCCATCGTGGTGACCATCCCTGTGGTCATCCTGGTGATCCTCTTCCAGCGCCAGATCGTCTCCGGTCTGACCCAGGGCGCCGTCAAGGACTGACCTGAGGTGCTAAGTTGTCTGGTGAGAGAAATCGATGTCTCACCAGGAGCGGAGCCGAACCGATGAGCAATATCCCAGCTGAGCTGAAGTACAGCGCCGAGCACGAGTGGGTGGCCACCACCGACACCGACGGTGTGGTGCGCATCGGCATCACCGACTTCGCTCAGGATGCCCTGGGTGACGTCGTCTACGTCGAGCACCCTGAGATCGGCTCCTCCGCATCCGCCGGCGATGTCATCGGTGAGGTGGAGTCCACCAAGTCGGTCTCCGACATCTACGCTCCGGTCAGCGGTGAGATCGTGGCGGTCAACGAGTCGCTGGACGAGAACCCGGGGGCGATCAACACGGACCCCTACGGTGCCGGCTGGCTCTTCGATGTCAGGCTCAGCGACGCCTCCGAGCTGGATTCCCTGCTCACTGCCGACGACTATGAAAACCAGGTAGGCTGAGAGAACATCGCCGCACGGGGAGAGGAGGTCATGATGGAGACCGCACCTTTCGGCCAGGACGACGGCCGGACTTCTGAAGGATCCGATAAGCAAGGACAGGCTCACCCTGCAGCTCATGAGAGCGCCTCGGAGACCACGAGCATCGGGCTTCCGCCTGCTGCGGCCGCCCCTTCTGAGCCCAGCCTCTCCGAGAACGACCATGAGGCGATCAGCGCTCTGCCGTCCGGCTCGGCGCTGCTGATCGCCCACAGCGGGGCCAACCAGGGGGCTCGCTTCCTGCTGGATCAGGATGTGACCACAGTGGGCCGCCATCCCGACGCCGAGATCTTCCTCGACGATGTGACGGTCTCGCGTCGGCACCTGAACTTCCACCGTGTGGACAGCGGCTTCGAGATCGAAGACCTGGGAAGCCTCAACGGCACCTACGTCAATCACGACCGGGTGGACCGTTATCAGCTCAAGTCCGGCGACGAGGTCCAGATCGGCAAGTTCCGTCTGACCTACTACGCCGGCTCCAAATAGGGCCTGACCCCGCAGCGGTGCGCGGCTGTTCCAAATACCGACCATTTCTTCCTCAGCACGTTATCCTGGGGCTGACTTCTTTCCTTCCCCTGAGCCCGAAAGAGGATACGCAGTGAGTGTTTCGCCTGTGCCGAAGCCGAAGCCGTCGGCTGATGCCGACGATCCGGCGAACTCGCATGTCTTTACGATCTCCGAAGTTCTGCGCGAGCTGCAGAACGAGTTCCCTGATCTGACAGCGTCGAAGCTGCGTTTCCTCGAGGAGCGGGATCTCGTGGAACCGGCGCGTACGGCGTCGGGCTACCGCAAGTACTCGGCAGCGGATGTGGAGCGGCTGCGTTTCATCTTGGCGCTGCAGCGCGACCGCTATATGCCGCTGGACGTCATCAAGAAGACGATGGACGCCCTGGATGCGGGGGAGCAGCCCGAAGAGCTCCCCGACGCCGCCCCGGTGGGTCCGCGCGATGTCACCAATGAGATGGCAGCCCAGATCACTGGGCGGATCCGGCCGCTGACCCGCAAAGAGCTGCGGGCGCAGTCGGGGGCGACGCGCGGCATGCTCGACACGCTGGAGAAGTTCCGGATCATCCGGGCTGACGCTCAGGGCAACTACAGCCACCACGACCTCAAAGCGGTGAAGTCGGTGCGCGTGCTGGCACGCTACGGCCTGGAGCCTAAGCACCTGGTGACCCTGCGCCGTTCGGCCGATGCTGAACTGGATCTGATCGGGCGGGCCATGGCCCCCCACGCTGCGCGCAAGGATGCCGCCGCCCGGGCGCGCGTGGCCGAGTCCTCCAAGGAGATGCTGCAGTGCCTGAAGGACCTGCGCTCCTCGATGATGGACTCTGCGGTGGAGCAGCTCGACAAGAACTGATCCTCGTCAGCTGACGCCAGCCGCGCCACTGCCTACACTGGACGCATGGATGACCAGCAGATCCCGCTGGATGTGATCGGAGTGCGCGTGGAGCTCCCCGCCGAGCAGCCGGTCCTGGTGCTGCGCGGTGCCGCCGAAGGCACCCAGGCTCAGCATGTGGCCATCATGGTCGGAGCCGCGGAGGCCAACGCGGTCGCTGCTGCGCTGGAGGGGAAGACCCCACCCCGTCCGCTCACCCACGATCTGCTCGTGGAGGCACTCACCAGCCTCGGCGGGGGAGTGGAGACCATCGAGATCGGACTGCTGGACAGTCAGACCTATTTCGGAACCATCACCCTGGCCGGGGGCCATACCTTGGATGCCCGCGCGTCGGATGCCATCGCGGTGGCCGTGCGCGTCCAGTGTCCGGTGACCATGGATGCGGACACCCTGGCCGCGGTGGCCGTCACCCCGCGCTTCAGAACCGTCTCGGCCGACGGCGAGGAGACGACGGCGGCGGATCCGGCAGATCGGGCCCCGCAGTCCAAGGGGCCCATCTCGGAGGCGGAGATCGCGGAGTTCCAGAAGTTCCTCGGTTCGGCCGGCCCGGATGACTTTCGCAGCTGACTGTGGCGCTTCCGGACGACACGCCGTAGGCTGAGGAGCGAATGTCTTTGGCCGCGGTCCCTCAGGGCAATACCGTGGAGGAAGAAGACTTCAGGAGGGTATGAGGTGAGTCTGGATTCCCACTCGCGCGCATCGCGTGAGGCTACCGAGAACGCTGCGGCACCCGTGCAGCAGCGCCTCTTCGACGACGGTATGCCCGAGCTCGACGAGCAGATGGGCTACCGCGGTCCCATCGCATGCTCGGCCGCCGGGATCACCTACCGTCAGCTGGACTATTGGGCACGCACCAAGCTGGTCCAGCCCTCCCTCCGCAACGCCTCGGGCTCCGGCTCGACGCGGCTCTACTCCTTCCGGGACGTCCTGGTGCTGAAGGTGGTCAAGCGGCTGCTGGACACCGGGGTCTCCCTGCAGCAGATCCGCAGCGCCATCGATCATCTGCGGGAGCGCGGCGTGGACGATCTGGCGCAGATCACTCTGATGTCCGACGGTGCCTCGGTCTACGAGTGCACCTCCCCGGACGAGGTCATCGACCTGGTCCAGGGCGGGCAGGGCGTCTTCGGCATCGCCGTGGGTCGTGTCTGGCGGGAGGTCGAGGGAAGCCTGGCTGAGTTCCCCCGCGAGCGTTCTGAAGATCCGGAGGCACCAGCGGCGGAGGCCGTGCAGGCTCCGCTGGACGCCTTCGAAGGCCAGGACGAGCTGGCTAAGATGCGCGCGCGTCGCCAGGCGTCCTGACCAACCAGCTTCGGCTGTCCGCTCAGAGAACATGCACCACCTATGAGAAAAGCGCCCCGAGGGGCGCTTTTCTCATGTTCTGAGCCGGACGATGCAGACCGGTACGGCCGCGCTCAGACGAGCTGGCGCAACAGCTGGTCGAAGGACTTCGCCAGATCGCGGGCCTGGTCGCCGGGCCAGTGGTGGATGGGGTAGGCCGCCCCCTGGATCTGCTGCCAGTAGGCGTTCTCCTCCAGCACCGGCAGCATCAGCTTGTCCTTGTAGAGCCGCTCCATCTCCAGCAGGCGGTACTCGTGTTCGGCCGAATCGGCGCGGGCGCGGTTGACCACCACGCCTGCCTGGGTCAGCTGCGGGGCGTATTCGTTGGAGAACATCCGGATCGCACGCATCGTACGTTCGGTTCCGGCCACAGAGAACAGGCTCGGCTCGGCCACCAGCAGCACCTGGGTCGATGCAGCCCACGCGATGCGGGTCAGTCCGGCCAGAGAGGGCGGGCAGTCCACCAGGACCAGGTCGTAGCCGCTGACGCCGTCGAGCAGAGTGCGCAGGCGGCGCATGTCGCGGGGGCGGATGTCTGGGCGATCGAAGGTCGCCGAGAGCGCAGAGCCGGGGATCACGTCCAGAACGGCTTCGGCGCGCTCCTCCTCGGAGAGGAAGTCCACCCAGCCGGAGCGGACGGTGTGCTGGTTGACCTCGGCCTTCTTGGCATCGCGCAGCAGCTGACCGGCCTCGGTGCCGGCGCCGCGGGAGACGGCCAGGCCCGTAGTGGAATCAGCATGTGGGTCGAGGTCGATGACAAGAGTCCTGACGCCGCGCTGGAGGGCGGCTGACGCCAGGCCCATGGTGACCGAGGTCTTCCCGACCCCGCCTTTCAAGCTGGACACGCTCATGATCTGCACCCCTCCATCATAGGGATAGATCGGGCCCCCGTGGCGATCACCACGGGGGCCCGATCAGATCGGCGCAGGTCTTTGCGATGCAGGCGGGTCAGGAGACCTTCATCTCGCCCATCTCACCCCAGTCGTCGCCCTCGATCTGGCGGGAGATGATCTTCGGGGTGGAGGCCAGGGCGTCGAACATCGGGCCCTCTTCGCTGGTGGCCTTCTTGAAGTGCTCCGAGTTCACGTGCGGCTCGGCGCCGTCGTCGTCGAAGGCCTCCAGCAGCACGTACTCGTTGGGATCCTCCAGGCTGCGGGACCACTCGAAGAACTTGTTCTTGGGCTCCTTGCGGGTCTCTTCGGTGAACTCGCGGGTGAGCTCGGGCCACTGATCGGCGAACTCTGGCTTCACTTGGAACTTCACGACGATGAAGATCATGGTCTCTCCTCGATGCAGGGGTGGGACTTTCCTGTGGTCCCAACACTAATCAGGACCTGATCTTCCCGCACCCACTGTGGAACGCGCCACAGTCATGTGGCGTAGCACATACCACAGCGGTCTTCGGCGCGGTATCGTCATCTCCGGCAGGTCACAAAGGCGTGGTCTGCTTCTCACGTTTGGCAGAGAGGAACATGAATGTTCTCCAAGATTCTGGTCGCCAACCGCGGCGAGATCGCGATCCGAGCGCTGCGGGCCGGCGTCGAGCTCGGCGCCCGCACTGTGGCCGTATACCCCCACGAGGACCGCAACTCCTTCCACCGTCAGAAGGCCGATGAGGCCTACCGCATCGGCCAGGAGGGCCATCCCGTCCGGGCCTACCTCGATGTCGAGGAGATCATCCGGGTGGCCAAGGACGCCGAGGTGGATGCCATCTACCCCGGCTACGGCTTCCTCTCGGAGAATCCGGAGCTGGCGCGCGCAGCCGAACAGGCAGGGATCACCTTCGTCGGGCCCCCGGCCGATGTCCTGGAGTCCACCGGGGACAAGATCCGTGCGCTGCGTGCCGCCAAGCAGGCCGGCATTCCGGTGCTGGAGAGCTCCGACCCCTCAGATGATCCTGAGCAGCTGATCGCCGAGGCCGACCGCATCGGCTTCCCCATCTTCGTCAAGGCAGTCGCCGGCGGCGGAGGCCGCGGCATGCGCCGGGTGGAGCACAGGGAGGACCTGCCGGAGGCGCTGCGGGCCGCCATGAACGAGGCCCAGACGGCCTTCGGCAACGCCACCGTCTTCCTGGAGCAGGCAGTGGTCCGTCCGCGCCACGTCGAGGTCCAGATCCTCGCCGATGGGGAGGGCGACGTCGTCCACCTCTTCGAGCGTGACTGCTCCCTGCAGCGCCGCCACCAGAAGGTGGTGGAGATCGCCCCGGCGCCTCATCTGGACGAAGAGGTCCGGCAGGCGCTGTACCGGGATGCGGTGGCCTTCGCCAAGGCCATGGGCTACCGCAATGCCGGCACGGTCGAGTTCCTGCTGGACACCGCCGGCGAGCGGGCGGGCCAGCACGTGTTCATCGAGATGAACCCGCGCATCCAGGTCGAACACACAGTGACCGAGGAGATCACCGACATCGACCTGGTCTCCTCTCAGCTGCGCATCGCCGCCGGCGAGACCCTGGAGGACCTGGGGATCCGGCAGGAAGAGCTGCACGTGCGCGGCTCGGCCATGCAGTGCCGGATCACCACTGAGGACCCGGCCAATGACTTCCGTCCCGACGTCGGCACGGTCTCGGCCTACCGATCGGCCGGCGGCTCCGGCATCCGGCTCGACGGCGGCACCGTCTACGCCGGGGCGGAGATCAGTCCGCACTTCGACTCCATGCTGGTGAAGCTGACCTGCCGCGGCCGCGACTATCTGACCGCGGTCCGCCGGGCTCGCCGCGCTCTGGCCGAGTTCCGGATCCGCGGGGTGGCCACCAACATCCCCTTCCTGATGAACGTGCTGGATGAGCCGGAGTTCCTCGCCGGGGATGTGGCCACCGACTTCATCGATCGGCACCCGGAGCTGACCCAGGTCAACCGTTCACAGAACCGCGGGTCCAAGGCGCTGCAGTACCTGGCCCACGTCACGGTCAATCAGCCCCACGGCCCCCGGATCCACGGCATCGACCCGAGGGACAAGCTGCCCCGCTTCCCCGGCGACAAATACGAGGAGCCCGACCGCAGCCCCTTCGACGGCCCCTCCAAACACCCCAAGCCCGAGGGTTGGCGTCAGGTTCTCCAGGCCGAAGGGCCGGAGGGCTTCGCGCAGCGTCTGAGGCAGCAGCAGGCACTGGCGGTCACCGACACCACCTTCCGGGATGCCCACCAGTCGCTGCTGGCGACCCGCGTGCGCACCCGTGACCTGCTGGCCGCAGCCCCAGCGGTGGCGCATGTGACCCCCGGGCTGCTCTCGGTGGAGGCCTGGGGAGGTGCCACCTACGACGTGGCCCTGCGCTTCCTCTCCGAGGACCCGTGGCAGCGTCTGGCCCTGCTGCGTGCCGAGCTGCCCAACATCCCGATCCAGATGCTGCTGCGCGGTCGCAACACCGTGGGCTACACGCCCTACCCGTTGGAGGTCACCGACGCCTTCGTCGCCGAGGCCGCCGCCACCGGAGTGGACATCTTCCGGATCTTCGACGCTCTCAACGACGTCGACCAGATCATCCCCGCCATCGAGGCGGTCAGGAAGACCGGAACCGCGGTGGCAGAGGCCGCACTGTGCTACACCGGCGACCTCTCGGACCCCCAGGAGAGCCTCTACACCCTGGACTACTACCTGGACCTGGCCCAGCGGATGGTCGACGCCGGCGCCCACATCCTGGCCATCAAGGACATGGCCGGGCTCCTGCGTCCGGCTGCGGCCACGACTCTGGTCACCGCTCTGCGCGAACGGTTCGAGGTGCCGGTGCATCTGCACACCCACGACACCGCCGGGGGACAGCTGGCCACTCTGCTGGCCGCGGCCGAGGCAGGAGTCGACGCCGTCGACGTCGCCACCGCCTCCATGGCCGCCACCACCTCCCAGCCGCCGGCCTCAGCTCTGGTGGCCGCGCTGGAGCACACAGAGCGCGACACCGGTCTGGGCCTGGATGCCGTGGCCTCCATGGAGCCCTACTGGGAAGCGGTGCGGGCGATCTACCGGCCCTTCGAATCCGGTCTGCCCAGCCCCACCGGCCGGGTCTACCGCCACGAGATCCCCGGCGGCCAGCTCTCCAACCTGCGGCAACAGGCCATGGCGCTGGGCCTGGGGGAGCGGTTCGAAGACATCGAGGACATGTACCACGCCGCAGACACCATGCTCGGACGCCTGGTCAAAGTCACCCCCTCCTCCAAAGTGGTGGGAGACCTCGCGCTGCAGCTGGTCGGCATGGGAGTGGACCCGGCGGAGTTCGAGCAGAACCCGCAGGACTTCGATCTGCCCGACTCGGTCATCCAGTTCCTCGCCGGACAGCTCGGAGACCCGCCCGGCGGCTGGCCCGAGCCCTTCCGCAGCAGGGCCTTGGAGGGCCGCACGGTCAAGCCGGTGGACGAACACCTCGACGCCGAAGACGCCGCCGCGCTCGCAGAACCGGGCCCCACCCGGCGAGCCACGCTGAACCGTCTGCTCTTCCCGGGGCCCACACGGGACTACGAGGCCGATAAGGAGCGCTACGGCGACATCATCGTCCTGCACACCCGGGACTTCCTCTACGGCATGACACCCGGGGAGGAGCACGTCATCTCCCTGGGGACCGGAGTGCGTCTGCTGGTGACCCTGCAGACCATCTCGGAGCCCGACGAGAAGGGGATGCGCGCGGTCATCTGCACCCTGAACGGCCAGCAGCGTCAGGTCATGGTCCGTGACGAGAGCGTCGAGGCCGTGGTGCGCTCGGCCGAGAAGGCCGACCCCAGCTGTGAAGGCCATGTGGCCGCGCCCTTCGCCGGGGCCGTCACCCTCACCGTGGAGGAGGGTCAGACGGTCGAGGCCGGGCAGACGATCGCCACGATCGAGGCCATGAAGATGGAGGCCGGGATCACCACTGCCGTCGGCGGAACGGTGAGCCGCGCGGTCATCGACGGGGTCCAGCAGGTCGACGGCGGAGATCTCCTCGTGGTGATCGGATGAGCTCTGCGGTGGTTGAATAGGGGCATGTCCACACCAGTCACCGCAGATCTCGGAATCATCGGCTCCGGCTCCGGCAACTCACTGATCACTCCCTTCTGGGAGGACAAGCGCGTGGTCCTCGCTGATAAGGGCACCGGCTCCACCGGTGCCTTCGGCGGCACGTGCCTGAACGTCGGATGCATCCCCACCAAGATGTTCGTCCGTCCCTCCGCCCTGGCCCGCGGGCCCGAGGAGGCGGCCAAAGTCGATGTGGGCCTGAAGCTCCACAGCGTCGACTGGCCGACGATGCGAGATCGGATCTTCTCGCGGGTGGACGCCATCTCGGAGGGAGGCCGCAGCTACCGGGACGTGGAACTGGAGAACGTGGAGCTGCTCTCACAGAAGGTGACCCTGGCTCCCGACCTGCTCAGCCGGCGTCGGGAGTCAGGGCGCTTCGCCTTCACCGCCGAGGACGGCACCTCTGCCGAGACTGAGCAGCTGGTGATCGCCGCCGGCTCCCGACCGGTGAAGCCGCAGGTGCCCGGCGTGGACCTGCCGCAGGTGCACACCTCGGACTCGATCATGCGGATCGAGGACCTGCCGCAGCGGGTGCTGATCCTGGGCGGCGGATATATCGCCTGCGAGTTCGCCGGCATCTTCTCCGGACTGGGCAGCGAGGTCATCCAGGTCAACCGCAGCCTGGGCCTGATGTCTGTGCTGGACGAGGACATCCAGAAGGCCTACTCCGCCGAGGCTGAGAAGAACTGGACCGTGCTCTACCAGCGGACCCTGGGCGCCGTCGTCGAACGTCAGGAGGGAGGGGTCGGCGAGCACCCCGGGGTGACCGCCCAGCTGGTCACCTCCGACGGGCGCGAAGAGGACTACGACGTCGACCTGGTCCTGGTGGCCATCGGCCGCCGCCCCAACACGGACCTGGTCGGCGCCGAAGAGGCCGGTCTGGACCTGGAGTCCGACGGGCGCCTGGTCGTGGACGACTACCAGCGGGTCCTCGCCCAGGGGGAGCCGGTCGAGGGCCTCTACGCGCTGGGGGACATCTCCTCCGAGGCGCAGCTGAAGCACGTGGCCAACCACGAGGCTCGAGTGGTCGCCCACAACCTGGAGAACCCGCAGCGCCTGCGGACCTCCCGGCACCAGGCCGTCCCCTCGGCGATCTTCTCCTACCCTGAGATGGCCCAGGTGGGTCTGACCGAGGCCCAGGCCAGCGAGAGGATCGGCGGGCAGAACATCACCACCAAGGTCCAGAACTACGGCGACACCGCCTACGGCTGGGCCATGGAGGACAGCTACGGGATCTTCAAGATCATCGCCGACCGGCGCGACGGCACCATCCTGGGCGCCCACGCCATGGGCTACCAGTCCTCCAACCTGATCCAGCCGATCGTCCAAGCCATGAGCTTCGGCCAGGATGCCCACACGGTGGCCCGCGGGCAGTTCTGGATCCACCCGGCGCTCATGGAGGTCGTGGAGAACGCGCTGCTCGGCCTGGAGGTCCCCATTCCGGAGGACGCACCGCTGTGAGCCGAGACCTTCTCGCCGCTGGAAGGAAGTCCGCTGAAGGAATGTCTGCCCCGGGCGGGCAGTTGCGATGACTGGAACCGATCCCCTTGAAAGGAGCCTGACGATGGCTGAGCGTGTTGATTTCTGGTTCGACCCCCTGTGCCCCTTCGCCTGGGTGACCTCCCGCTGGATCCTCGAAGTGGAGAAGATCCGCGACATCGAGGTCCACTGGAACGTCATGAGCCTGGGCGTGCTCAACGAGGACAAGAACCCCTCGCCGGAGGAGGACCCGGAGCAGCGCTCGCGGTGGATCCCCTCCCGCGCGGCCACCGCGGTGAAGCTGAAGTACGGCCAGGAGAAGGTCGGCGAGTTCTACACCGCCGTGGGCACCGAGATCCACAACAACGGCAACAAGGAGTTCGAGTCCGCCACGCTGAACGCGCTGCGACAGCTGGACCTGGACGAGGAGCTCATCTACGAGGCCAAGTCGGACGCCAACGACGACGCCATGCGCGCCTCCCATGAGGAGGGCATCTCCCTGGTGGGTCAGGACGTGGGAACCCCGGTGGTGGCCTTCCGCGGCACCGCCTTCTTCGGCCCGGTGATCACCCGGATCCCCACCGGCGAGGAGGCGGGCCAGATCTTCGACGGCGCCGTCGCCCTGGCCAGCTACCCGTACTTCTTCGAACTGAAGCGCTCCCGCACCGAGTTCCCCCAGTTCGACTGATCTGGGGTTGTGGCGACGGACTCGGCGGAGGGGGCGCAGCAGCCGGCGTCGGGCGTCGATTGGCACGTCTGAGTGGGGTCGGGTGCGTTCTGACGACTCAACCGTGCCAATGGATGGTGTTGGGATCAGGGCCTCCGGGCGGGGCCCGCGCCAAGTGTGATCAGATAAGGCCGTTATATCGCCCGATTCGGCGCTGATGACGCGCGTATCTGATCACACCTCGGGCCCTTCAGCCTGTCGGGCGTCGGAGGAGAAAGCCCACGCCCAAGACCTCTGAGCCTTACCCCCTCGACGGCTGACACGTCCTGACGAGCAGAGAGCGGCCGCTGACTCTCAAGGATTCCTTGTCGAACGGAGGGTTTCGCGACACGCGGCAGCGTGGCGCACTCCGTGAGCTGAGGAAGGAGAGTCAGCGGCCGCTCGACCTCAGTAGGGCGTCAGCCCTTGCGGATCACTTTGTGCTGCGCCGCCTGAGCGACGGGACGTACGACGATCTGGTCCAGGTTGATGTGGTGCGGCAGGCTCACCGAGTGGGCGATGACCTCGGCGACGTCCTCGGCGGTCAGGGGCTTGTCCACTCCGGCGTAGACGGCCTCGGCGGCGGCTGCGTCCCCGCGCAGGCGCTTGGCGGAGAACTCTTCGGTGTGGACCATCCCGGGGAGGACTTCGATGACCCGGATGTTGTGCTCGGCCTCTTCGAGGCGCAGCGCTCCGGTCATGCCGTGTTCGCCGAACTTGGCGGCGTTGTAGCCGCCCCCTCCCTCGTAGGAGACGATGCCGGCGGTGGAGGTGAGGTTCAGGACGGTGCCCTCTCCGTGTTCGCGCAGCATCGGCAGGAAGGCCTGGGTGATGTTGAGGGTGCCCAGGACGTTGACCTCGAACATCCAGCGCCAGTCGTCGACGCTGCCCTCACCGACGGTCTCCACGCCGAGTGCGCCGCCAGCGTTGTTGACCAGAGTGTCGATCCCGCCGGCCTCGGCGACCTGCGCATAGGCCTGCCGGACGGCGTCGGGGTCGGTGATGTCGCAGACGATCGGGATGATGCCCTCCTGCTCGGCCAGGTGCTCGAGCTTCTCAGCGCGGCGGGCCAGCGCGAAGACCTGCCAGCCATCGGTGCTGAGCCGGTGTGCGGTGGCGGCGCCGATGCCGGAGGAGGCGCCGGTGACGAGGGCGGATCGGGGTGAACTCTCGCTGGTGAACATGATTCCCACGGTAGTGTCAGGCGCGCAGGGTCACCATGGGCGACCGCAATCTGAGATGACAGGCTGAGACCACTCCGCGTCCTCAGGGGCGCTGGGCGTGCGGCGGCGGTCCAGCATGAAACAATGGGCCGCATGGCTGAAGAGATCGCGGGCACAGACGCGCCCATCAAGACCCCTGACGTTCCTGACAAGCCGGCCCTGGAGGGCCTGGAGGACAAGCTCAACTCCGCCTGGCGTGAGGAGCAGGTCTACCACTTCGACGAGGACACCGATCGTTCGCAGGTCTACTCGATCGACACCCCGCCGCCCACGGCCTCCGGCTCTCTGCACGTGGGGCACATGTTCTCCTACACGCAGACCGACGTGATGGCCCGCTATAAGCGGATGAGCGGCTACAACGTGTTCTACCCGCTGGGCTGGGACGACAACGGTCTGCCCACGGAGCGCCGTGTGCAGAACTACTACGGGGTGCGTTGCGATCCCTCCAAGCCCTACATCGAGGACTACACCCCGCCGGAGAAGCCGGCGAAGAACCAGCGCGACTGGGATGTGATCTCCCGCCGGAACTTCATCGAGCTCTGCGAGGCCCTCACTGTGGAGGACGAGAAGGTCTTCGAGGACCTCTTCACCCGCCTGGGGCTCTCCGTGGACTGGCGCCAGACCTACCGGACCATCGACGACGCCTCCCGGGCGGCCTCCCAGAAGGCGTTCATCCGCGACGTGCAGTCCGGCAACGCCTACACCGCCCAGGCCCCCACGCTGTGGGACATCACCTTCCGCACAGCGGTGGCCCAGGCTGAGCTGGAGGCCAAGGAGCGCCCCGGCGCCTACCACCGCTACCCGTTCACCACGGCCGAGGGTGAGCAGGTCTTCATCGAGACCACTCGTCCTGAACTGCTGCCCTCCTGCGTGGCACTGGTGGCCCACCCGGAGGACGAGCGTTACCAGGGCCTGTTCGGCACCACGGTGACCTCTCCGCTGTTCGGTGTCGAGGTGGAGGTCAAGGCGCATCATCTGGCCGATCCGGAGAAGGGCTCCGGCATCGCGATGATCTGTACCTTCGGCGATATGACCGACGTGACCTGGTGGCGTGAGCTGCAGCTGCCCACCCGCGCGCTCATCGGCCGTGACGGCCGCTTCTCCCGCGAGACTCCGGAGTGGATCACCACGGAGGAGGGGCGCGCGAACTACGAGCAGCTGGCCGGCAAGACCGTCCACTCCGCCAAGGAGGCCGTGGTCGAGATGCTCAAGGCGCAGGATCTGCTCGACGGCGAGCCCACGCCGATCACCCACGCAGTGCACTTCTACGAGAAGGGCGATAAGCCGCTGGAGGTCGTCACCTCGCGTCAGTGGTACATCCGGAACGGCGGACGCGACGCCGACCGGCGCGAGCAGATGCTGGCCCGTGGCCGCGAGATCGACTGGCACCCCAGCTTCATGCGTTCCCGCTACGAGAACTGGGTGGAGGGCCTCAACGGCGACTGGCTGGTCTCCCGTCAGCGTTTCTTCGGTGTGCCGATCCCGGTCTGGTACCCCCTGGATGCATCCGGTGAGCCCGACTACGACAACCCGATCCTGCCGAGCGAGGAACAGCTGCCGGTGGACCCGGCCTCGGAGGCTCCTGCCGGCTATGACGAATCCCAGCGGGATGCGGCCGGCGGCTTCACCGGCGAGGCCGATGTGCTCGACACCTGGGCGACCTCGGCGATCACCCCGCACATCGCGGGCCGCTGGGAGCGGGAGAACGACTTCTTCGACAAGGTCTTCCCCTATGACCTGCGCCCACAGGGCCATGACATCATCCGGACCTGGCTCTTCGCCTCGGCGGTGCGGGCCAACAGCCTCAACGGCTCGGTGCCGTGGACCAATGCGGCCATCTCCGGCTGGATCTTGGACCCTGACCGCAAGAAGATGTCCAAGTCCAAGGGCAACGTGGTGGTTCCCAACGACGTGTTGGACAAGTTCGGCACCGATGCCGTGCGCTACTGGGCGGCCTCAGCCAAGCTGGGCGCAGACACCGCCTACGAGGAGGGGCAGTTCAAGATCGGCCGCCGCCTGGCCATCAAGCTGCTCAACGCCTCGAAGTTCGCCTTCGGCATGGGTGTCACCGAGGAGCACATCGTCACCGATGAGGCCGGATCCGCCGCAGTGGACCAGCCGCTGGACCAGGCTCTGCTGGCCCGGCTGAAGGCCCTGGTGGAGGAGGTCACCGCGCGCTTCGAGGACTATGACTACGCCCGAGCGCTGTCGATGACCGAAAGCTTCTTCTGGCAGTTCACCGATGACTACGTGGAGCTGGTCAAGGACCGTGCCTACGGCGGGCAGGGTGAGCAGGCCCAGGCTTCGGTCCGGGCCGCCATGGCCACCACGCTGGACACGCTGCTGCGGCTCTTCGCCCCTGTGCTGCCCTTCGCCACCGATGAGATCTGGCGCTGGTGGCGCAGCGGCTCGGTGCACGCGGCGGCCTGGCCCACCGCGGCGGGCTTCGAGGCGGCTGCCGGGAACGCCGAGACGCTCGATGCTGTGGCGGAGTCCCTGGCTGCTATCCGCCGCGCCAAGTCTGAGGCTGAGGTGAAGCAGCGCCACGCGATCACCGCCGGCACGCTGACCCTGCCCCAGGCGCAGGTCTCCCACGTGGAGTCCGCGCTGGAGGACCTGAAGGCGGCCACCAAGGCTGAGGCGCTGACGCTGAGCTCCGGGGGAGAGGCCCCTGAGCTCACTGAGGCAGAGTACGCCGCCCCGGAGGCCTGAGCCTCCACCGCCGCATTCCCTCACCGCCGCATCGGAGCTCCCACCCCTGAACTCACCCCCCGTTAGCTTCTAAGGGCACCAGTTCTCCGGCAGGATAAGTGGTGTTGTCCGGTCCGGCTCCTCGGCATGATCGTTTGCCCCCAGTCACGCAATGATCCGGGGGGTGTTGTCACCCAGGAGCTGGTCACGGGCGGATCGTGGATCGCTGATAGAGGCACGACAGCCCCAGCAATGAGGGCTTGTTTTCTAACGTGGATGCCGAGCATGACCCGTCCACCGACTCCACCCCAGGACCTGGGGATGGCAGGGCTGGGCAGCTGGCTGCCCAGACGCCCCGTTCTGGGCGGTGACAGGACTCCACAATTGATGAGGAGAAGCTCGTGGCCTGGAATCTTCAGGACTTTGCCCTGTTCATCGGCTTAGACGTCGGCAAAAGTGAGCATCACGCCACCGCACTGACCACCACCGGTGAGAAGGCCTATGACAAGCCCCTGCCCAACGACGAGGCCAAACTCCAAGACCTGCTGGGCGAGCTGACTGCCGGACATGGGCCTGCCCTGTTGGTGGTCGATCAGCCCGCGACCATCGGCGCACTGCCGGTGGCTGTTGCCCAGGAGGCTGAGGATGTTGAGGTGGCTTACCTGCCGGGGCTGACCATGCGCAGAATGGCTGACCTGCACGCCGGTTCAGCCAAGACTGATGCCCGGGATGCATTCATCATCGCTGAGACCGCCCGGACCATGCCCACCGCGTTGCGGCAGATCGCAACATCTGATGAGCAGGTCGCCGAGCTGGCGGTACTGACCGGGTTCGATGATGACCTACTGGCCCAGACAACTGCCGCCAGGAACCGGCTGCGCGGGCTGCTGACCCAGATCCACCCCGGCCTGGAACGGGTCATAGGGCCACGGCTGCATCACTACGGGGTCCTGGATGTGCTGAGCAGGTGGCCTACTCCGCAGCGGATCAAAGACGCCGGCCGAGGCCATGTGCGCAACCGGATCACCAAACACAACCCACGGTTGGCTGAGCCACTCACTGAGGAGATCTTCGTCGCCTTGGCCGCACAGACTGTGGTAGTTCCCGGCACCGAGGCGGCAGCAACCATCGTGCCGATCATCGCCGGACAGCTGAAGGACCTGTACTCACAGCGTCAGCAGGTCCTGGCCCAGGTCGATGCCCTGGTGGAGGCCCACCCTCTTCGCCAGGTCCTGACTTCGATGCCCGGAATCGGGGTCAGGACCGCCGCCAGAATCCTCACCGAAGTCGTGGGTAAGGACTTCAAGACCGCAGGCCATCTGGCTTCCTATGCGGGGATCGCGCCGACGACTAGGCGTTCCGGGACCTCGATCAGAGGTGAATTCGCCAACCGCGGCGGCAACAAGAGATTGAAATCATCGTTGTTCAACAGCGCCTTCGCAGCCCTGCACCACCGCCCATCGAGGGCTTACTACGACAAGAAGCGCGCCGAAGGAAAGACCCATAAACAGGCCGTCATCGCCCTAGCCCGCAGACGCCTGGATACCCTCTACGCGATGCTGCGTGATGGGACCTTCTACCAAGACCCCGAGACCATCAGAGGCGGCACCGGCCACGCCCTAGCGGCTTGACGAAAACCATAGAGGCACCCCCCCCGGGTGACAGGGGTGGGGGCAGAGCTGGCCCCTCAGTCGTGGGTCTCCTCGACGGCGCGGATCTCGAGCACCCCGTCGAGCTCGCTGAGACGCCGGACCAGGTCCTCATCAGGCCGGCGCTGCAGGCGCGTGAAGCGCATGCTGGCCTCGACGGCGTCGCC
The DNA here is from genome assembly GCF_017876395.1 of Nesterenkonia lacusekhoensis. Taxonomy (NCBI): domain Bacteria; kingdom Bacillati; phylum Actinomycetota; class Actinomycetes; order Micrococcales; family Micrococcaceae; genus Nesterenkonia; species Nesterenkonia lacusekhoensis. Next base: position 951,592 of record NZ_JAGINX010000001.1, read on the forward strand.
CGCCTCGCTCTCGATCCGCTTGGTGTGGGACAGCGCTGCCTCATATCCCTGTTCGGAGGCGGTGCGGAGGATGTCGCGCAGCACCCCGCGCCCGTCCACGTACCGCACCGAGTAGAGGCTGCTGCGGCCGTGCCGCGGCAGACTCCTGGCCAGACTGGAGACCACGGTGACCGCCAGGAGGTAGAGCACCACGGTCAATGCGGCGATCAGCGGCATCCCTGCCCCGCAGGCCATGCCCACTGAGGCCGTGACCCAGATGGAGGCGGCTGTGGTCAGGCCGGAGACGATGTTCTGACGCACGAAGATCACGCCGGCGCCGATGAAGCCGATGCCTGAGACGATCTGCGCGGCGATGCGCGAGGGATCCAGGACGACGTCGTCGCCGAGCAGATGAGAGAACCCGTAGGCAGAGACCAGGGTGAACAGTGCCGTGCCCAGGCCGACCAGGATATGGGTCCGTGCCCCGGCGGACTTCTGGCGGACCTCGCGCTCCACTCCGATCACGGCGGAGAGGATGAAGGCGCAGACCAGCAGGACAGCTTCGGTGACAAAGGTGTCGGGCAGCAGCTCGATCTCCATGATTCCCGAGATTACGCGTGATACGGCCTGGGCGATACACTTTTGTGCAACAGCATCGACCCGGCCATCACCGGTGAGCTTCCGGAAGAACAGGCCCAGCAGATGGGGAGCAGAGCCTCCGCGACGCCGGCCCCAGTAGACCCGGACGGGTAAGCCCGTCACAGCAGTCATGGAGAGGTCCGAGGCCCGCTTCGGCGGCGCAGCGGACAAGCAAGGTGGTACCGCGCTGATCAGCGTCCTTGCGCGAAGACCGGACCGTCGAACACAGCAGGATGGACCTCCATGACCGAGAACTCCTCGCCCACCTATCCGCGCACTCCTGCCTCCGGGGACGCCTCAGCCGCCTCCGAGCAGCGCCGCATCCCGGCCTCCCCGCGCTTCCCGGAGATCGAGGAGCGCATCCTGAAGTACTGGGCGCAGGACGGGACCTTCCAGGCCTCCATCGACAACCGTCCGGCCGATCAGGGAAGCCGTGAAAGCGAGTTCGTCTTCTACGACGGGCCGCCCTTCGCCAACGGTCTGCCGCACTACGGCCACCTGCTGACCGGTTACGTGAAGGACCTCGTGGCCCGGTATCAGACTCAGCGGGGCAAGCGCGTGGAGCGCCGCTTCGGCTGGGACACCCACGGCCTGCCCGCCGAGCTCACCGCCATGAAGGAGCTCGGCATGACCGACAAGGCCGAGATCGAGTCGATGGGCATCGACACGTTCAACGACGCCTGCCGCGCCTCTGTGCTGCGCTACACCTCCGAATGGGAGTCCTACGTCCACCGTCAGGCCCGCTGGGTGGACTTCGAGAACGACTACCGCACGCTCAACGTGGAGTACATGGAGTCGGTCATCTGGGCCTTCAAGCAGCTGCACGAGAAGGGCCTGACCTATCAGGGCTTCCGCGTGCTGCCCTACTGCTGGAAGGACGAGACCCCGCTGTCCAACCACGAGCTGCGCATGGACGACGAGGTCTACCAGGAGCGTCAGGACCCGTCGGTGACCGTGGCCTTCCCGATCACCGGCGGAGGACAGCACGGCGATGCCCTGGCCGGGGTCAACCTGCTGGCCTGGACCACCACGCCCTGGACCCTGCCCACCAACTTCTCCGTGGCGGTGGGCCCGGATCTCGAGTACGCCGTGGTGGAGGCGCCGGAGGACGGCCCGATGCCGGGTCGGCACCTGCTGGCCGCCGAGCTGCTGGGCGCCTACGCCAAGGACCTGGGCTTCACCGACTCGGAGGACGGCACCGACGGGGAGACCACGGCAGCCGATGCTGCGGCCGCCGCCGTCGTCGCCCGCTACCAGGGCAGCGACCTGGCGAACATCGAGTACCAGCCGCTGTGGGGCTACTACACCGACACCGAGCGGTGGGGCACCGAGAACGCCTTCCGTGTGCTCGTGGAGGACTACGTCACCACCACCGACGGCACCGGGCTGGTCCACCAGGCCAGCGCCTACGGTGAGGAGGATCAGCGCTCCTCGGAGGAGGCCGGCATCCCGGTGATCCTCTCGGTGGACGAGGGCGCACGCTTCCTGGACCTCTTCGCTGAGGAGACCCCCGACGGCGACGCCCCGCTGGCTGAGATCGCCGGGGTCCAGGTCTTCGAGGCCAACCGCACCATCATCAACCGGCTCAAGGCTGACGGCCGGCTGGTCCGCGAGCAGTCCTATGTGCACTCCTACCCGCGCTGCTGGCGCTGCCGCACCCCGCTGATCTACAAGGCGGTCACCTCCTGGTACGTGGCGGTCACCCAGTTCAAGGACCGCATGCTCGAGCTCAACGAGCAGATCAACTGGATCCCCGAGAACGTCAAGCACGGCCAGTTCGGCAAGTGGCTGGAGAACGCCCGCGACTGGTCCATCTCCCGCAACCGCTACTGGGGCAGCCCCATCCCGGTGTGGGTCTCCGATGATCCGAACTACCCGCGCACGGAGGTCTACGGCTCCCTGGAGGAGCTCAAGGAGGCCTTCGGGGACTACCCGCGCAACGCTGAGGGCGAGCCGGATCTGCACCGCCCGTGGATCGACAGCCTCACCCGCCCGAACCCGGACGACCCCACCGGCAGGTCCACGATGCGCCGCGTGGAGGATGTTCTGGACGTGTGGTTCGACTCCGGCTCCATGCAGTTCGCTCAGGTGCACTACCCGTTCGAGAACGCGGAGTGGTTCGAGGGTCACCACCCGGCAGACTTCATCGTGGAGTACATCGGCCAGACCCGCGGCTGGTTCTACACCATGCACATCCTGGCCACTGCGCTCTTCGACCGCCCGGCGTTCACCAATGTCATCAGCCATGGGATCGTGCTGGGCTCGGACGGGCAGAAGATGTCCAAGTCGCTGCAGAACTACCCGGACGTCTCCGAAGTCCTGGACCGCGACGGCTCCGATGCCATGCGTTGGTTCCTGATGAGTTCGCCCATCCTGCGCGGCGGCAACCTCATCGTCACTGAGGAGGGCATCCGGGAGAGCGTGCGTCAGGTGCTGCTGCCGATGTGGAACGCCTGGCACTTCTTCGCCCTCTACGCCAACACCGCCCAGGGCGGGGCCGGGTACCGGGCTAAGAAGGTCAGCGGCGATGAGGTGAAGAACCCCTTGGACCGCTACATCCTGGCCGCCACCGGAGACCTGGTCCGCGAGACCACCCAGGCACTGGACGCCTATGAGGTCTCCGGTGCCTGCGAGGCGCTGCGCCGCTACTCCGAGACGCTGACCAACTGGTACATCCGCCGGTCCCGGACACGGTTCTACGAGGAGGACTTCGCCGCCTATGACGTCCTCTACACCTGTCTGGAGACCTTCGCCCGGGTGGCGGCCCCGCTGCTGCCGCTGACCGCCGAGGAGATCTGGCAGGGGCTGACCGGTGAGCGTTCGGTCCATCTCTCCGAGTGGCCCGAGCCTTCGGACTACCTGCGCGACGACCGCGCCGTGGAGCTCATGGAGCTCACCCGTCAGATCAGCTCCGCGGGCTCAGGGCTGCGCAAGCAGGCCAACCGACGCGTGCGCCAGCCTCTGGCCAAGATGACGGTGGTGGTCCCCGACGCCGACGCCCTGGCCGGGACCTATCAGCAGATCATCGCCGATGAGCTCAACCTCAAGGAGGTCGAGCTGCTCGACGCCGCCCAGACCGACGCCGAGGCCTGGGGCATCGGCCAGCAGCTGGTGGTCAACGCCCGCGCGGCCGGCCCACGCCTGGGTAAGGATGTCCAGCACGCCATCAAGGGTGCGAAGTCCGGTGACTGGTCGGTCCAGGACGGCGTGGTCACCGCCGGCGGTCTGGAGCTGGTCGAGGGCGAGTACACGCTCTCCACGACAGTCTCCGAGGAGCTGGGCGATAAGGCGGTCACCGTGCTGGAGACCCCGGCCGGCGGCGGGTTCCTGGTGCTGGACACCGAGGTGACCGAGGAGCTCGCAGCCGAGGGCGCCGCCCGGGATATGATCCGCAGCATCCAGCAGGCCCGCAAGGATGCTGACCTGCAGGTCTCGGACCGGATCGCCACCACGGTGAGCGCCCCGGCAGAGACCATCCGTGCCCTGGAAGCCCACCGTGAGCTGGTCTCCGCCGAGACCCTGACGGTGGAGCTGGCTCTGAACATCGACGACGCCGCAGCCGAGCCTGTGGTGGAAGTGAGGGTCGCATGACCGATTCGGAATCCATGATCCCGGCAGGCGGTGAGCCGCTGGACAAGTTCTCGGTGGCCAGCGTCTACGCCGAGCTGCTCTCCCGCGCGCCGGAGAACAAGATGGAGCCCCGCATGGAGCCCATGCGGATGGCCATGGATGTGCTGGGTGAGCCCAACCGCTCCGCCCCGGTGATCCACCTGACCGGCACCAACGGCAAGACTTCCACGGCTCGGATGATCGAGGCCGGCCTGCTGGCCCACGACCTGCGGGTGGGTCGCTACACCTCGCCGCATCTGTCCAAGGTCACCGAGCGGATCTGCATCGACGGACGCCCGGTCGACGATGACACCTTTGTGCGCATCTGGGACGAGATCCGTCCGCATCTGACGCTGGTGGATCATCAGCTCGAGGCTCAGGGTGAGGTGCCGCTGACCTACTTCGAGTGCGTGACCATCCTGGCCTTCGCGATCTTCGCCGACGCTCCGGTCGACGTCATGGTCCTGGAGGTCGGCCTGGGCGGCATCACCGATGCCACCAACGTCGCCGACGGCACGGTCTCGGTGGTGACTCCGATCAGCTTGGACCACACCGATCTGCTGGGTGACACCGAGCGTGACATCGCCCTGGAGAAGGCCGGCATCATCAAGGAGGACGGCTTCCTGATCTCGGCCGCCCAGGTTCCCGACGCTGCCGACGTGCTGCTGGAGACTGCCCGGGAGAAGGGCGCCCAGTACCGGTTCGAAGGCGTCGAGTTCGGTGTGGAGTCCCGAGTCCCCGGCGTCGGTGGTCAGCAGGTGACCGTCCAGGGGATCGCGGGGCGCTACCCGGACATCCTGCTTCCGCTGCACGGTGCGCACCAGGCGGAGAACTTCGCTGTGGCCGTCTCCGCGCTGGAGGCCTTCATCGGCGGCGGTCAGCAGGAGCTGAACATCGAGAACCTGCAGCTGGCCGCGGAGAACATCACCTCTCCGGGCCGCCTGGAGACTCTGCGGACCGGCCCGAGCATCGTGGTCGACGCCGCCCACAACCCAGCCGGCATCGAGGCCAGCGCTCAGGCGCTCAAGGAGAGCTTCGGCCTGGCCCAGCTGGTGCTGGTGGTGGGCATCCTCCAGGAGAAGGACGCCCGGGAGATCCTGACCACGCTGTACCGCGAGTATGACGGAATGGTGGAGGACATCTGCCTGACCCAGTCCACCTCGCCGCGCTCCATCCCCGCTGCGGACCTCGCGGCCCTTGCGGTCGACGTGGGCTTCCGCGAGGAGGACATCCACATCACCGAGCGCCTGGACGAGGCCATCGATTGGGCCGTGGGCCGCTCCGATGCCTCTGACTCCGGTGACGCCGGGGGAGTGCTGATCACCGGTTCGATCACAGTGGTCGGGGAGGCCCGGACCCTGCTGGGCGCCCCGGAGGCTGAAGAGATCGACACCGGTGCGGCCGCTCAGCCGACCTCCCGTCCGGACGCGGCTGACCTCAGCGACGTGGACCTCGGACGCTTCGGCATCGAGGACGTCCGGCCCGAAGACGGCGAGGAGGACCTCGATGGCCCGGCGTGAGTCCCGTCTGGAGCAGAAGCGCCGGCAGTGGCAGCCCGGTCAGACGGCACCGCCGCGTTCGGTCAAGATCCTCTTCGCCTCCTCCGTGCTGTGCCTGGAAGCGCTGCTGATGTTCTTCTACGGCCTCATGGCCTGGGGCCTCTACCAGAACGAGTGGTTCGCCTGGTGGCTCTTCGGCGGCTCACTGGTGGTCGCCGCGCTGCTGGTGGTCAGCTGCGCGTTCCTGAGCCGGCCGCTGGGGTATCGCATGGGCTGGGCCCTGCAGCTGGTCATCATCGCCGGGGGCATCTTCGAGTGGATGATGATCCCGGTGGGCATCGCTTTCCTGCTCTGCTGGTGGTACGCGGTGACCAAGGGTGCGCAGCTGGATCGCGAAAAGATGGAAAGATACAGGATGGAAGAGGCTCTGGCAGCCGAAAGTGAGGAAGAGAACTGATGACTGAACGTACCCTGATCCTGGTCAAGCCCGACGGCGTCGAGCGTGGTCTGACCGGTGAGATCTTGCGCCGTGTGGAGGCCAAGGGCTACCGCATCGCCGAGCTGAAGCAGCTCAACGCCAGCACTGAGCAGCTGGCCGCACACTACGCGGAGCACGAGGGCAAGCCCTTCTACCAGCCGCTGGTGGACTTCATGCTCTCCGGCCCGGTGGTCGCAGCCATCCTGGAGGGCGACCGCGTGATCGAGGGCTTCCGTTCCCTGGCCGGCACCACAGAACCGACGACGGCGGTGCCGGGAACCATCCGCGGCGACCTCGGCCGGGACTGGGGCGAGAAGGTCCAGAAGAACCTCGTCCACGGTTCGGACTCGGTGGAGTCGGCCGAGCGGGAGATCGGCATCTGGTTCGCCTGATCCGCTTCGGACACCCTACAGAAGTGCCCCCGGTGAGATTCACCGGGGGCACTTCTGTATCTGCAGCTCTGGACTGAGAGGATCAGCCGGCGCGCCTAGGGCGGGTGCCCTCCTTGAAGCGGACCTGGACCGGGCTGTGCTTGAGCAGCGTGCGGTCATAGACGATCTGCGCCGAACGCTTGCGCTCCTGAGACTTGTGGGCGGTGTACTCCTCGTACTGCTGGCAGACCCATTCCGGATCGCCGTCGGCCAGCAGCCGGCCCTGCTCCACCCAGAGCACACGCGTGCACATCTGCTTGATCGTGCCCAACGAGTGGGAGACCAGGAACACACAGCCGGCCTGGGCGCGGACCTCGTCCAGGCGCTTCTTGGTCCGGGCCCGGAACTGGGCATCGCCGGTGTTCAGCGCCTCATCGATGAGCAGGATGTCGGGATCCACCGCTGTGGCGATGGCGAACTGCAGGCGGGACTGCATACCGGAGGAGTAGGTCTTCAGCGGCATGTCCAGGGCGTCCTTGAGCCCTGAGATCTCCACGATCAGGTCGTACTTCTCCTCGGCCTGCTTGGGGCTCAGCCCCATGGCCAGACAGCCCAGGCGGATGTTCTCACGGCCGGAGATGGTCTTGACCAGTGCTGCGTTGACGCCCAGCATGATCGGCGTGGAGGTGGCGTAGACCTCCCCGGAGCTGGGCCGGACCTTGCCGGTCAGCAGCTTCATCAGGGTGGACTTGCCGGAGCCGTTGGTGCCGATGACTCCCACGGTCTCGCCGTGGTTGACGATGAAGCTCATCGGCTCCAGGGCGGGGACCTCGGCCCAGCCGGAGCCCAGGACCTTCTTGACCTGGCGGGCGAACCAGTTCGTGGACTTTCGATATTCGGTCTGGGACCGAACCCGGTAGGTCATCGAGGCCTGATCGACCACCACGGAGACTTCGTCGGGGTCCACCGTCTCGACGACCGGGACCTGCTCGGTCAGCGGGTTGGAGCCCAGGGTGAGCTCCTCGACGGCCTCGTCGTCCTCGAAGTCCCATTGGGCGCCGTCGCGCTGAGGGGCTCGGGACTTCGCGTTCCAGTTGACGCGACGGGGGATGTAGCTGGTGGCGCTCATCGTTCCCTCCCGTAGGTCTCTTCACCGTGCCAGAAGATCAGGAAGCCGATGATCAGCGAGCCGGCCGCCCAGGCGCCCAGGACCACCCAGCGGTAGGGGTCGATGTCACCGTCGTAGAGCCATGCCCCGCGGATGATGTCCAGCACGCAGAAGAGCGGGTTGTGGTGCATGATCGTGGTGATCCAGTCCTGACCGGCATTGGCCCAACGATCAGGGTGGAAGAACACCGCCGAGGTGTAGAAGAGGATGCGGGTGCCGAAGCTGATCAGGTGCTTGACGTCGTTGTACGCGTTGACCGCGCGGGCCAGCGCCAGGCTCCACCCGGCCATGACCAGCAGGGCCAGCGCGACGCAGGGGAAGAACAGCAGCCAGTGCCAGTTCAGGTGGATCTCGATGCGCGGTGAGCCCTCCAGGGGAGTGTCGCCCAGCAGGTAGACCAGGCCGGCCATGACCAGGAACACCGGTACAGAGGAGAACAGCTCCCGGATGGTGCTGGAGAGCACCAGACAGGCGCGCGGGAAGTTGAAGGCTTGGACGACCTTCTGGTTTCCGGCGATGGCGTTGGAACCTCCGTTCACCGCAGAGGTGAAGAACCGGAACATGAACACGCCGATGACCAGGTAGCCGATGAAGTTCGAGATGCCTCGTCCGGTCTCCAGCAGTATGCCGAAGACGAAGAAGTAGGCCGAACCGAACAGGATCGGGTTGAACACCATCCACAGGCGTCCCAGCGAGTCGTAGCTGTTCGCCGAAGAGACTCGGGAGTGAGAGTCGTAGTAGAGGAAATGGCGGAAGCGCCAGATGTCACGCAGATACTGGAGCAATCCGGGGCGCGCCCCGACACGGACCAGCGGGGTGCCGTCCAGCTGAACAGTGCGCTGCTGTCCCGCAGTGAATGCGGGGGTTTCGCGCTCTGTGGTGGGAGCGGCCATCATCAGTCCTTCCAACGTCATCATGCGCCGGGACAAGACACACTCCCGGCGCGAAACGTGTGCCAGTCTAGCAGTGGGCCATCGTGGCTCCGCTGAGGCAGAGCACCGCCTGGCGGGTCTGCCTGAGGTGCCCGAAGTGCTGGTCTAGACTGACCAGCGCTGTCCGAGATCGCCGAAGGTTGAAAGTAGCGTATTTGTGAGCATTGTTGGAGGACTCCGACGGAGGGTGCAGAGCCTCACCCTGCTGCACTGGACTGTTCTGGGAGTGTTCGGCTTCTTTGCCGCTGCTTCCTTCGTGTTCGCTGTGCTGCAGCTGACACCGCTGGTCGTGCTCAGTGTGATGGGAGCGATCGGCACTCTGCTGCTCGTCCAGATCTACGGTGTCCGTGTGCTCTCGCGTCGTGTCCGCGGACGCAGCGCCGCCGTGGTGGCCAAACGCAGCCCCAGCACTGCCCAGCCCGCCAAGCAGAGCGTGGAGCCGGCCGGTCCGCCCTCGGCGCTCTCCGCCTGGGCCGCCAATCTGCGCTCCCGTCCTGGACAGCTCACCTGGTTCACCCGCATGGCCCGCGAGACCAAGAATGTCGGTGCGCGTGACGTCCTCGCCCTGACTGCCAGCAGCGGTGCCCTGGACTATCGCGCCCTGATGCGGGCGGTCGACGCTGCTCGGGTGGGTCGGCGTCGCAGTGAATCGGCTGCAGCTCTTCAGCGTCGACTCTGGAAGCCTGCCCTCTTCTCGCTCGCCCGAGTGCTCTACAGTCAGCGGCTGAGCACGCAGGACCTCATGGACTGCCTCAAGCTCTATGAGCTGGCTGAGGACCTCTACGACGTCGAGAACTTCTTGGAGGGCCAGGACCGTTCCTTCTACGCGGACCTGCTCACCTGGGACGGTCAGACACTGAAGGCGGAGCAGGTCCTGTCCCTGCCCGAAGAGAGACCGGATCGCGCCTACTCCCAGGCGTTCCTCGGGCTCAACGCGGTGAATCCTGTGGTCGCACGCAATCCGCACAAGGCCGGGGAGTGGCTGAGTCGCCTCAACGAGAAGTTCGAGGAGGCAGGGTTCGCGCCGCTGTCCTTCAAAGATCCGCAGAACCCGTCCTTCTACGAGATCGTGACGAACGCCTCGCCGGTCGAGGGCGAGGAGATGCCGCTGGTCACTGTGATCATGCCCATCTATGAGCCCAACGAGGCCACTGATGTGGCCATCCGCTCCCTGCTGAACCAGACGTGGAGCAACCTCGAGATTCTGATCGTCGACGACGCCTCCCCGCAGTACGACGCCGATGGCAACCCCACCGGTTTCCGTGAGCAGCTCAGTGCGTGGGAGCGCGAGGACGATCGCATCCGTGTGGTCTTCTGTGAGGAGAACCGCGGAGCCTACTCCGTGCGCAATGACGCCTTCGACATGGCCCGAGGCGACTTCGTGACCATCGCAGACAAGGACGACTGGCACCATCCGCAGAGGATCGAGTACCAGGCACGGGATCTGCGAGACACTCCTGAGAAGGCCGGAAACATCGTCAACTGGGTGCGTGTGGACGAATCGATGAAGTTCCTCGTCCGGTGGGGTCCCGACCGGGTCATCCACCCCAGCTTTGCCTCCATCATGTATCGCACCCAGGAGGTCAAAGAGACCCTCGGCTACTGGGACCCGGTTCGGAAGTCAGCGGACAACGAGTACCGCACCCGATTCGAGTTGGCGTACGGAACCAAGCTGATCGCCGATGTGTCTGTCCCGCTGGCCTTTTCATTGCTGGGAGAGGGCAATCTGACCAGCAACGACTTCGGTCTCGGGTACCGGCATCCCGATCGTGAGATCTACCAGGACGCATACCGGGTCTGGCATGAGAACATCACCGCTGGAGCGTCATCGCATCTGGACTACACGCCGGGTGAGCGACGTTGGGTGGCCCCGCCGTCCTTCCTGCCGCAGCGCAACAAAGATCACATTCCCCATTACGACGTCGTCTACCTCTCGGAGTTCGGACTGTGGGGCGGCAACACGCTCTCACTGCTTCAGGAGATCGAAGCGGCACTGGCCCAGGGGCTCTCAGTGGGCATCATTCCGCTGCAGAACGGCCTGATCTCGACCGCCGCCAAACGGCGGATGATCCCTGAACTTCAGCAGATGTTCTTGGACGGGCGGGTGGACCGCCTGACGTTGGACCGCAAGGCCACGGCTGGTCGTCTGATCATCCACTGGCCGCCGGTGGTGCAGCTGCTGCAGGGGACCGAAGCCGCCTTGGTGCCGCAGGACGTCATCGTCGTGGCCAACCGTGCCCCGGCGGTCCTCTCCGCAGGCAGCGCGAGCTACGACCTCAGCGACGTTGCGGCAAACGTCGCGGCGATGTTCGGCCGGCGGCCGCGTTGGGCGGCACCCTCGCCGCACGCGATCAGGGAGCTGCGGTCTCTGATCCCCACCGACGATGTCTTGTCCGACCCATGGGACTCGCCCGCTGAGCCCCTGCGCCGTCCTCTTCCAACGGGGATCGCCGACGGCCGAGCTCCTATGGTCGGTCGACCGTGGAGTGAGGAGGAGGCCAATTGGCCGGAGCCGTCCCGTCGCGACGTCATGTTTCCGCGCGACGGCGCGTACGGAGTCTCCCTGCGTGCCAACCTCAACACCTTGTACACACAGAAGATCCTGGCCAGGGGTGAGATGCCTGAGAGCTGGTCGGTGCGCGACCATTCGGTCACCGGCTTCGCAGAGTATCTCGACGAGCTGGACTTCCTGCTCGTCCATACTCGTGAGCTGTGGGACGAGTCGGTGGAGCCCAGCATCGTGGCAGCCCTGCGGGCCGGCGTGGTCTGCATCGCACCTGTGGAACTTCAAGAACAGTACGGTGACGCCTTGGTGTATGCAGGCCCGAAGGACGTCCCCTCGGCCGTGTCTGAACTGTGGGAGGCGGATCTCTACGCCACCCAGCAGGAACGAGGCTTCAGGTTCTTGGAAGACCACCGCACGGCAGCCGGGTACGCAGGACGTGTGAAGGCGTAGAGATGCGCACTCTGGTCTCCTTCCCACGGGCGGGGATGAACCCCTATTCCAGGATGCTCTACCTGCTTCCCAGGGCTGCGCAATGGAATGTTCGGGAGACCAGCGTCCTTACGCGCTTCGTCGAGCTTTTGGACGAGATCGGCGCAGGTGACGTCATCCACGTCCAGTGGAGCTGGCCGATCTTTCGGACAGATGCGGACCCTCAGGAGGTGGAGGAGAACCTCAGATCCTTCTGCACCGCTGTGGCGCGCGCCCGCAGCCGTGGTTCCTTCCTCCTCTGGACGGTGCACAACCTGGTCTCACACGACTCGGAGTTCCTCAGTCTGGAGCGACGGTTCAGCAATTTCATGGGGGCCTACGCCGATCATGTGATTCAGCTCAACTGCCGCACTGAAGAGTTGGTCCGCGAACACTGTTCCGTGGGCGAGGCAGAGTTCGTCACCATCGAACACTCCACGTATCGCGGGGTCTATCCGCAGGAGATCACGCGCGATCAGGCACGCGAGTCGCTGGGCATCCGGCCGGATCGTCCTGTGGTCGGTTTCGTGGGTCAGGTCCGGCCGTATAAGGGAATCGAGCGCCTCCTGGAGGCGGTCGGCTCTCTGAAGACACAGGGCCAGGAGATCACTGTCCTACTGGCTGGAAAGCCCCAGGCAGGGGTGGAGGAGGAGCTGGACAGCATTGTTGATCGGCAGGGCATCGACTGTGTGCGCCTCTATGAGTTTGTGCCGGACCACGAGCTGCAGACCTGGTTCCGTGCCGCAGATCTCATGGTCTTCCCCTACGCCAAAGTCTTGAACTCTGGCAGTGCCTATCTCTCTGCAACGTTCAGCACACCGTGCGTGCTGCCTCGTGAACCTCAGTTCGAGACTCTCTTCGAAGATGAAGACTGGGTGCATCTCTTCGACGAATCAGACCCAGAGGGGCTGAAGCACGCCATCTCCGAGGGGATCGCGGCGGCGTCGGCCTCCCGTGGCGCGGCCGATGCCTTCGCCCGCAGACATCTGCCGTGGCATATGTCCCACGGCTTCTTGGACCTGCTTCAGAGCCTGCCGGCCGGCGGAGCGGAACGGGGGCAAGGGTGATCAGGCCTGATATTTCCGTGCTGCTGATGGCCCAGGAGCAGGACGCCGTATGGCTGGACGAATGCCTGGCCTCCCTCACGGCCCAGCGCGGTGCCTCACTGGAGGTTCTCGTGGCGGGGCCCGAACCGCTGCTGGACTCTCTGCCGAAGCAGCCCGCCGGTGATTCGGTGAGTGTTCGAGCAATTCGCTCGGACTCGGGACCTGCCGGGTGGCGTCAGCTCCAGGAGGAAGCCCAGGGCGAGTTCCTCGCGTTCCTGCGCCCTGCGGATATGGCGGCACCTGCAGGGCTGGTCACTCTGCTCGCTGCCGCGCTGCGCCAGGGGGCGGACCTGGTCGTCGGACGCCACCTCGAGCACTCGGCCACCCGCACCGTCCAGCCGGTCGGCCGATGGAAGCATCTGCAGATCAGCGACCCGCACCACGTGACGGATCTGCGCCGTTCGCCTGGTCTGATCGGTCTGCGGGGTGCGCCCTGTTTTCTTCTCCGAGCGCAGTGGGCCCGTCAAGTCGGCATCGTGCCCGGTACACACGTGCTGGGAGAGGATCTGGCGCTGTCGGTGAACCTGCTGGAGAGACGTCCCCGCACGCTGCTCGTGTCCGAAGTCTGTCTGATCCAGCGGGATACCAGGCCGGCTCTTCCGCCGGGAGACAGCGCAGAGTCTCAGGGCTGGAACCGAGACGTCGTGCTGCTCCTGGAACAGGAGCTGGAGGCGGCGCAGCGTCTCATGCCGCAGGGCGGTCCTGTATGGGCGGCCTTCTGGAGGACCAGTTTGGAAGGACATGTCCGGGGTTTCCTGACTCCTCTGCTCAGGGCGGATTCCGAGGTGACTGTCGGCTCTGAGGCCCGGAGCCTTCTGCGGCGGCTGCTCGAGCTCAGGGACATCGAGGAATGGCGGAAGCTTCCAGCCCGACTGCAGTACGCCTACGCGCTGGTGGTGGACGCGGAGGTGGAGCTGCTGAGACTCGTATGGGAAGCCTGGGACAAGCGGCGCACCGTTGAGGGTATGAGCGAGCTGCGGCGGCGCGCGGCTCTGCTGGGTAGGCTGTCCCGAGTTCGTCAGCCCTCACTGGAGGCAGCGTCACGTCTGTATCACGAGTTGATCCTGGTGCCAGGGGGCCCGAAACAGCTCAGCGACGAGCAGCTCCGAGACCTCTCCCAGCTGCTGCGGCGACGGGAGACCAGCACCCTGTTCGTGCCCGCAGAATCTGTGGGACGCCATCAGAACGCGCTTCACCTCAGCCTGAGCACGGGCGATCCGGACTACGTCAACCCGCCCCAAAGGCTTCCACACGTCATGACCTGTTCGGAGGTCGTGCTGAGGGAGGACGGGGGCGTCGACGTGGAGCTCGTCGTTCCCCCGGGAGTCGAAGTCCTTGACAGTGCTGTCTTGCAGACTGTGGAGAAGGCCTGCAATGTCACTGTGCACGTGGCAGTGCGTACCGAGGGGGAGAGGCATCGGATCCGCATCAGCCCGGAGGAGGTCCGGGAGGAAGGGCGGTACCTCCTCACCTTGAGCCTGCGCGGATACAAAGCCTCGACCGAGGCTTCTGTCTCGCTGCATCCGGCGGTGGAGCTTCCTGAAGCTTCGGCCTTCGCGCCGTTAGCTCCCCAGAGGGACGAAGACGGCGGCTTGGAGATCCTTCGGCGTGCACCGCTCGTCCAGAGAGCCGTCAGGGTCTTTCGAGGCTCGCGGGGCTGAGGGCAGGGAGCCGGGAACTCTGGGGTAACCGGGGTACGATGGATCGCTGGACACGGCCGGAACCGGCCGTGCTGATCGTTCCCGAAAGTCTCGTGACCTATGCCCAACACCACCGCTGCCCCCGCTGTGCAGGGGAAGCTGACCCGTGACCTGCCCGAGCGTCGCTTCCGTCCAGAGCTCCATGGAGTACGCGGAATGGCGATCCTCGGGGTGGTGCTCTTCCACCTTTTCGGCAACGGCCGGGTCTCAGGCGGGATCGACATCTTCCTGGCAATCTCAGGATTCCTCTTCTGCGCCATGGTGCTCCGCGAGGTCGCCGAGAGCGGCGGCCGATTTCGGCCGGGTCGATATCTGGCACGGTTGGCTCGAAGGCTCGTCCTGCCCGCAGCGCTGGTCATCGCGGTCACCGCTGCGGCGGGCTGGCTCCTGCTCCCTGCCACACAGCACGAGCAGCTCTTCCGCGAAGCACGGTCCTCCCTTCTCTACTTCGAGAACTGGGAACTGATCAGCTCCCAACTGGCCTACGAGGCTGCGGGGGCTGACACCAGTCCCTTCCAACATTTCTGGTCGCTCTCGGTCCAGGGCCAGTTCTATCTGGTCTGGCCTCTGCTGGTGCTGCTCGCCGTATGGATCGCCAAGGCCCTCGGCGCTTCCGCTGTGCGCACCACAGTGGTTCTGATGACAGTTCTGCTGGGCCTCTCCCTTGCGTACGCCATCCACATGCAGGGCATCGACCAGGAGCGGACCTATTTCATGACCGAAACACGCCTGTGGGAGTTTGCCTTCGGCGCGCTTCTGGCACTGGTGGGAGTGCGGATCGTTCTGCCTCGCGCTCTTCGGTTCGTGGCCGGGTGGCTCGGGATCGCGCTCATCGTCAGCACCGGCTTCGTCCTGGACGGGGCCCAGCAGTTCCCGGGGCCGCTGGCGCTGTGGCCCTTGATGGGCCTGGCACTGGTGCTGATCTCAGCAGGATCAGGGCAGACCGAGGACGAGTCTGCGTTCTCCGCGTCTCGAGTGCTCTCCACGCGGCCGTTCGCATGGGTCGGTGACCTGGCCTATGGGCTGTACCTCTGGCATTGGCCGCTGCTCATCTTCTACCTCGAGGTCAGGGACTATCCGGCCATCGGGGCCCGTGGTGCCGCGGCAGTCTTCCTGGTCTCTTTGGGTCTGGCTTGGATGACCCATCGTTGGGTGGAGCAGCCGGTGGCGCGATTCTCTCCCGGTGCGGTGAAGACTCCGCTGCTCTGGGGCGTCAGCACGTTGGGGGCCGGCGCGGCCGCGTTCTCTCTCGTGCTCTCGTCCACGCATACCCCTCTGCCGGAGGGCTACTCCATGACGGATATGGACCCGGATGACTATCCCGGCGCCGCCGTCACAACCGCCGACGGACCGGAGACGCCCGAAGGGGTGGACTACCACCCCCAGCCTGAGGCTGTGGCTCAGGATCAGCCGATGTATGTGGGCTGGGGATGTATGCAGGACTTCAGCAATGATCCCGGCACAGGGGACGTCTTAGTCTGTGAAGATCCAGAAGCACCCGAGGATCCGGAGGCGACGCTGATGCTGGCCGGAGGCTCCCATGCCGGTATGTGGCAGCACGCCTTTGCTCTGCTGGCCAAGGAGAACAACTGGGAGCTGCTGATCGCTGACAAGAGTGGCTGCCGCTTCGGGGTGGTCAGCGAGCCGGAGACCGATACCTGCCATGAATGGCGGGCGGGATTCCCCGAAGTGGTCGAGGAACGGCAGCCGGACGTAGTCATCACCCCGGGCACGTTGTCACAGCCGGCCGGCTCTGACGAGCGGATCGCGCCGGACGCTGAGGAACGCTGGAATGAGATCCTCGACGCCGGGTCAGAGCTGCTCCTGCTCCGCGGCACGTCACGTCCGGAGGAGCGTGTCGGCGACTGTCTGGCGGAGGGAGGCTCGCCCGCAGAATGTGGGCCGGACTATGGTGTCTACGCAGAGACGAACCCGCTGGAAGAGATGGACCTGCCTGAGGGCATCCACACTGTCGACATGCTCGACCACATCTGTCCCGAGGGATCCTGCCCCGCGGTGATCGGCAACGTGGTGGTCTACCGCGATGCCAGCCACCTGACCAACAGCTACGTGGAGACCCTGGCGCCGATTCTGGACGAGAAGCTGCGTGAGGAGATGCCGCACCTCTACCGGTGAGCCAGCGGCGCGCCTGATCGAGGCTGATCAGGCGCGCCGAACGCGACGATCGGGTCGAACTCGGGTCCGCCGTCGTGGCTCAGCTGTGGTGACGGCTCGGGAGGAGCTTCCTCACGGCCTGCTTCATACGGCGGGCGGCCCTGCGGTCGACGCGCTGCCGGAGACGTTCATCGGCCAGAGTGCGGTGCGGCAGCGCTGCTTCGAGCGCATCGAGGTCGATGGCAGTGCTCGGTAGAGCCGCCTTCTCTGCGATCGCCTGCAGATCGAGGTTCTCCAGATCCGCGGAGGTGACGTCCACACGCGCAGGAGCCCCGCCGGGCAGCGAGGAGCTGTCCAGAGTGGAGAAGAAGTCCTCGAACTTGAAGTCAGCGCCACCCAGGGGCGCATCGGAGATGTTCAGCCACACCCAGGGCACGCCGTAGGCCTGCGCCACGATGAGGCCGTGCATGGAGGTCGAGACGCAGGCACGTGCGCCTGCGATCTGAGAGACCACAGTAGTGAGGTCGTCCCGGACGTCGCAGACGTCGAAGACGGCTTCGTCGATCGTGGAGAAGCGTGTGCGGTGCTTCATGTGCGGGACGAAGGCGATGCGCCGGTCCCCGTCGGGCGAGTTGGGGGTGAACAGCCGTGGCAGAAGCAGCGCCGGGTCGCCATAGACCTCCGGAACTGTCCATCCGAGCTTCTCCTGCAGCTCATGCCGAGTGAGATGGCCGCGCACCGCGTGAACCTCTGTGGTTCTGCGTCGGCGCAGGCCGCTGTCCTCGCTGAGCGGGCGCATCAGACCCGAACCCCAGATATCGACCCGGGGTCGGTTGATCATCTGGACGATGGAACCCACGAGAGCCGAGGCGCGGCCCACCGCGGGGATGGGTGAGTCCTTGGTGGACCGCACGTTCACCACATGTCTGCCGGTCATCGTCGAGACGATCCACGGACCGATCGCGTCTCCGAAGTTGGCCTTCCGGTCCCACCAGAAGCCCCGGATGATGTCCTCGTCCGGGGTCTCTCCGTGCTCCACCTGGGAGACGGTCTGCATCCGGGAACAGATGAACGACACCCATCCCGCCACGGTGGTCAGCGCGGCACGTCTGGTGGCGCGGCGGCCGCTGAGGACCTCGAGCTCGTGATGCTCCTTCGGCGCGGCCTTCAGCAGAGCATCGGTGACCAGCACGTTGCGCAGCACGCGGCGATTCTCGTCGCCGGATCCGTGGCAGGTCAGGCGGAGGCCAGCCGGGATCTGGGTGGCTCGAACGGTGACCTCGCCGAAAGCGGTCGGGAACTCCCAGCTGAGCGAGTCACCTGAGGTGGTCAGTGACACCTGCGTGTCCTGTGGGAAGGGGGACCGGTCTCCTACGCTGTCGGTGAGCAGATCGGTCAGAGCGGTATGGCGCGGCATGGGGAAGCTTTCCGTGGGGTGGGAGACGGGTCTCAGGTCAGGGAATAGGTAGCCAGCGTTTCAAGGTGTCCGGCATCGTCGTCGCCGCTGAGAGTCAGCTGTCCAATGCGGTGACCGGGAGCCGGCTCGATCACAGTCTCGAAGACGCCCGCGGAGGCACCGTCGTTCTCGGCCTCAGCGGTCTGCGTCTCCACGGTGGTCGAATATCCGCCGGCTTGGTCAGGGGAGAAACCCGCACGCTTCATGAACGCCTGCGGGGCGGGTGCCTCCGGATCGGTCTGCTCCAGTGCCACAGACACAGTGATCTTCGCACTCTCGCTGTAGGAATCCGTCCTCCCGAAGAGCAGGAATGCACCGTGAAGCTGCGGTTCGAAGCTTGCGCCCTGCGTCCCCAGCGGCGCCCCCTCAACGTCTGCGATGCTCACAGCGTTCTCTTGAGGGCACAGATGGAGTCGACGGAACACATGGGGGTAGTACTTCTCCAGAAGGGACGGATCTGCCTCCGGCTTCTTCTCGGCCTCCTTGATCATCTTGGAGAAGAAGGGTGTCTCGTCCTCGGAGAGCGTGCTGTCCTGGCTGACGTGGCGCGATTGGAAGAACCCGGGTTCCCTCGAGTCCAGAACCGTGGGGAACTGGGTGTCGAGATAGAGATGGCCCTTCTTGGGCGGGCTGGTTTGGAGCCCGAGGAAGTCTCCGTCCGGCGTCTTCTTGTGGATCGATACGAGCCCCGCCGCGGCTTTCGGGAAGTAGCGATACCAGGGTTTGATGTAGCTCTGGGAAGTGCGCAGAGCCGAATACGAGTGGGGGAACGAGATGCGCCAGCCCACGTGCTCCGGATCCACATAGGGGATCATCCGCTCGAAGAAGTTGATCGGCAGGACGTCGTCGTCATCCAGACGGTAGATGGCGAAGAGCCTGTCTTCCGGCAGGCGCCCTTTGAGCACCCGGTTGAGCACCTTCTTGTTCGGAGCACTGGGCGCGACGAAGGAAGGCGCCACGTTGATGTGCAGGAAGGGGTGGCGCTGGGCCGCCTCTTCCAGAGCCCGGCGATATGTGGAGGGCAGCGAATCGGAGATGTGCACGATGTGCACCAGGTCGCAGTCCTCAGCCGCTTCCAGGGATTCGGCCAGCTGGGGAAGGCTCTCGTCGATGAAGAGCTCAGTGCGAGGAGCCATGCGATCGTCCGAGTACAGCCAGCGGGTGTACTCCTCCTCCGAGAAGCGGCTGTCCTTCCGGGTGGCCTTGAAGCTGCCCGAGCTGTAGGCGTGGACGCTGAATCGCGTGTGGCCGATAAAGAGCCTGCGCATGCGGTGGCGTGTCTCCTCCGGGATAGTCATGATCTGAGCCTGAGGCGCAGCTGGGCCTCGTAGAGGTTTCGCGGCAGCACCTGGCTGTCCAGGGCTTCGGTCGCGGAGTGAAGGATACCGCGGAACTCCGGTTCCTGCTGCGAGATCTTATCGGTGCCCCGGATCCCCACCATGGCGCTGTACGGTGCGTGTTCTTCCAGCCGCAGCGCATAGGAGCGATTGTTTCGGACCTCGATGTTCCAGTGGCAGAATCGGGCGCCCCAGTGGGGGCCGGCCTTCTTCGCTCCGCCGACCACGCCGCGGTTGGTGATGCGGATATCGGTGCGCACGTTGTCGAAGGGGATCCTGCGGTGAGAGTCGAAGGTCCCTACCATCTCCCCGTCGGCCCACGCATTCCCAGAGGAATAGCCTTCCACGTTCAATCCGTGGGTCAGGGAGCCCTTCGGGAGCTTGGTGGTGGGGGATTCGATGGCGAAGGTCCGGACCAAGTTGTCGTGGGACTGCTCACGGCAGATATAGCTGTGGTGATGTGCTCTGCCCCGGACAGTGGTCTCTTGGAGCGTCACGCCTTTGGTGGAGGTGAGACCGAAAGCGTTGTCGCTGTTCTCCACGGTCACCCGCCGAGCCCAGCAGTTCAATGCGGCCTGGAAGTGGGGTCCGTTGTAGCCCAGATCCTGATTATGCGGCTGAGGATCCACCACCGGCATGTGCAGGGTGACGTCCTCGAGACCGGACTCTTCGATCCGAGGGCCCAGGGTCAGGAAGCGCGGATTCCATTCAGGTCGCAGATCGAACCGGAGCGGTTGGGCCAGGGTCACGGTTTCGGCCCCTGTCTGAGCGATCTGCACCGGCCAGCGCAGTGCGGAGTAATTGGGCTGACGGTGCAGTGAGGATGCCCCGGTCTGCCAGTCGTAGCTGGACTCGGGAAGATCCCCGCAGAGGTGCCGCAGTAGGCTGTGGTCTGCGATGTTGTCCACAACCAGTAGGACATGATCACCTACGGAGAAGTCTCCGGGGTTCTCCACCCGGACGCGGCTGGCTCCGCGTGGTGCCGCAGCAGCCGCGCTGAGTATAGCGTTCCCCCGCCACCCTTCATTGGATCCCCAGGCCCAGTCCTGTTCCTCGAGGCCGTGTCGCACAGCCTGAGGCAGGAACCAGATCAGTCCTCCGGCCCACGACCATTCGCCGCTGCGCGAGGTGCGGTAGCAGTGCTCGAGCGGCCGGCGGAAGTGGAGCCGAGTGTTCTCCTGGCCTTCTCCGCTGAGCAGCACACGAGAGTGCTGGACCCAGACGACACCGTCGAGGGCATAATCCCCGGCAGGGATTCGAACGGTGCCGCCACCGGCAGCACCGGCGGCTTCGATCGCTGAATTGAAGGCTGCGGTGTCGTCAGTATGCCCGTCCGCCGTTGCCCCATAGGCCCGCACGTCGAAGACCGGAGAGGACTCTTCCTGTCCTTCGGGTGTGGAATTCGGAAGCGGTCTCTCTCCACGGTGGTAGCCGGCATACGAGACGTTGGGCACCTGGGGGTGTGTATCAGGACGGCGGCGGTACTCGCGCCAGAGACGGGCCGAACGGTCTCTGTGGAACAGTCGACGGACTGCTCGGGCGCCTTGGGAGACTAGCGTCATCTCAAGCTCCTGAGCGGCTGATCATGCCCTGGACCAGAGAGTCGGCCACAGGACGGCCGCGACCGATCCAGGGGTAGTGGTGTACGGCGATGCTGGCGCGGGTGTTCACGTGCAGCACGTGTGCGCCGTCAGTGCTCTCCAGGTCGGGGACCAGGAGGTCGACTGCTGCGGCGCGGCATCCGGGGACCGCCCAGCAGCTTTCGATGGCCAGTTCCCGAAGGGCCGACCCCAGTCCGGCGGTGACATCGACGGTGACGCCGCCGAGGCGCATATTGACTCCCGCGGAGAACTGGTAGATCTCACCGGTGCGGCTGACCTCATCTGCGATCCCGCCGTGCTCCTCGCTTGGGGTCAGAAGATCGGGCGCGAAACGGCCGAAGAGCGGGTGAAGGCTGCGTGCCTCTTCTGCGGCTCGGAAGATCTGATCAGTGGTCCGCTTCCCGTCGCCGACGCCGAACAGCGGCAGCCGGATGAGCGCACTGACGACTTTCTCTCCGACGACGAACGCGCGCAGGTCGATACCGGAGCACTGTTCCTCGATGACGACTTGGTCGCTGGCATCCGGGGTCCCCAGCTGACGTGCCTGGAGGGCCAGGTTCCAGGCAGCTCCCACATCTGACTCGGCCGTGACCCCCAGGGAGACTCCGGCACCGGACTGGCCGGAGGCTGGTTTGACCACCGCAGGCCGGTTCAGCGACTTCAGGTATGACTGAGCCTCCTCGCCTTGTTGTGGGGAGAAAGCTCGTCCCCGGGGAACTGCGATCCCCGCGGACTTGAGGAAGCGCTTGCCCAGGTCGATGTCTGAGGCGCTGAGGCGGGCTTGTTCGCTGGCCAGCGAGGTCTGGTTGATCTCGAAGCCGCCGACGGTGCGGCTTCCACGCCCCAAGACGTAGAGGTTTCCCTGAACGTTCTGGATGCTGAGCCGCTGGCGCCGGGCTGCTCGACTCAGCAGCGCGCTGGGCGCGTCGGCCCGACGCCCGCCGTAATCGGTGGGCGAGACGCCGGAGAGCTGTTCCGCGATGTATGTCCTGACCTCGGGATCCATGGCGAGACCTCGGCTCAGGCGCGTCGCGGAGGCAACGGGTATCCGACGATCTCGTCGAGCTCGATGGTCTCCGCCTTGTCCGGGACCAGGCGGACAGAGGTCACGTTGACCCCGGCAGGGGGCTCGATGGGAAGGACATGCCCGAATCCGCTGGACTTGTTCGGCATATAGCGCCAGTAGGTGCCGTCGCGTTCGGAGTAGCGCAGCTTGGCCGCAGACAGGAACTTCTGGTGGACCTCACGCTGGCTTTCAGGGATGTCGAGGGTCAGGCGCACCTGGATCTGGTTGGGCTTCAACGACTTCCCGCCTGCCGGCACCACCTGCAGACTCAGCGGGCCCTGCTGGTCCCAGGACAAGTCCAATCCGGGGCGCTCCAGAGTGCATGCTGCCTGCAGCTGGACGTCTCGGCCCTCGGGGCCGGGGGTCAGAGTGGTCTTGTCCGCCACCAGCGGGAAGAGCTCAGCCACTTTGTCGAGGTCGGCAGGGCCCTCGCTGAGAATGCGTCCCATGGCCTCCGGGTAGAACGGACGGACCTCGCCTTCGACGGTGCTGTCCTGGCTTTCATGCCTGATATGGAAGAAAGCGGGTTCGCGGGAGTCGATGATCGTCGGGTTGTACTGGTCGAGGATCGTGTGTTTGGGGGCTTTGAGGTTCAGGATCTCACCGTCGGTGTCCTGGGCGCAGATGGCCATGGGCCCGAATGCGCTCTTGGGGTAGTAGTAGTCCCGGGCGAACGTGAACTCGCCGTCCATGCGGATGGCCGAGATGCCGCTTCCCAAGGAGACCCACCAACCGATGTGCTTAGGCGTGACGTAGGGGGCCATCTGAGAGAAGTAGTTGACCGAGAGCAGGTCGTCGTCGTCCAACCGGTAGACACCGAAGGGTGCGTCGGTGACGTTGTGCTTCTGCAGCGCGCGGCGGACCAGAGTCTTGGAGGGCGTGGAGCTCACTGCGTTCTTCGTCTCGTTGAGCTCCAGGAAGTCGTACTTCTGAGCCGCGTCGATCAGCTGCTGCTTGTGCTCCTGCGGGAGCGAGGGGGAGAACGAGACGAAGTGGACGACGTCGTGGTGCTCAGCCGCCTTGGCCAGCTGGGGGAGGGAGAGCTGAGTGAAGATCTCGGTGCGGGGTGCGAGGCGGGCATCGCTGTACAGCCAGTCGGTGTATTCCTTCTCGCTGAAGCCGGCGCCTCGGCTGCTGTCACGGGTGGCGTTGAAGTAGCCGGACCCGTGCTGGTGGACGCTGAAACGGGTGTGACCGATGAAGAGACGGCGCTCAGTCACCGCTGGGTTCGTGGCCGCGGGCTCTGCCGTCTTCTGCGCGGGTCCCTGCGATGTGACCTTCCGGGCGATGCGTCGGCCGACGGAGAGTCCGCGGCGGATGGTCCCGGAGAGGGTAGACATGGAGAAGGCCTTTCGGTCTGGAGCTGCGGTGCCGGCCGGCGCTGGGGGCTCAGTTCGGCCCGCTGCAGCGGCGTCTTGCGCCGCCGAGTATAACAACGGGGACTCGGCTGAATCCGGCGCCACGGCGGGGGCGTCGGAGTCCGTCTCCTCCCACAGGTGTGCAGGAAACGCGGCCAGCAGAGCGTCGGCGTCGAACTCTGGGGCGGGCAGCGGGCCCAGTCGCTGCGCCTCCTCGAGATCCTTGGCGACTTCGGCCTGCGGACGACCGGTCCCTTCGAGATAGTCCCGGTACTTGAACTCAGGCTCGACGTCAGAGGCGACCGGGCGGGCAGGTACGCCATAGGCCTCAGCCACCACCGTTCCGTGCAGGGACGAGCCGATGACGAACCTGCTGTGCGCCAGAGTGGCCAGGCACTGTTCCAACGGGGTGCGCGGGTTCAGCACATTGGGCAGATGCGCCACAGCGGGGTAGTCGTGGAAGTTTGGCACGATGGTGACATCGGAATGGAACAACGGGTCGCCGAGTTCCTTACGGGGGAAGAGCTGCGCACAGAGCAGGCCCGGGTCACCGTAGATCTCAGGCACCTGCAGGCCTTGCTCCTGCAGGAAGGCTCGCGTCCGCGGACCACGGACGGCGTGGACCTGAGTTCCCTCCAGGCGATACCGCTTCTCAAGAGCCTTGCCGTTCACCCCGCTGCCCCAGACATGTGCTCCGGGACGGGAGAAATGCAGGATCGATCCCACAGAGAGCAGGTCGTGTGCAGCGTCCACATCCGAGTCCCAGGTGATGCCTCGGGAGATGAGGATCCTGCGCACCAGCTCTGGGCCCAAGACGTCGCCGAAGTTGTTCAGCGGAGTCTTCTCCGGGAAGGCAGGGTCGGTCGGGATGACGCGCTCTGGGTTGAAATGGATGACGCGCACAGGACCCAGGGCGAGGGACTGCACAGGCGGCTCCTGTCTGGTCGAAGGGTGAGGAGGCTCAGCCGGACAAGGGGCGTGCGAGCCGTGTCCCGAGTCTAATGCTGCAGGCATCCGGCACTGCAGTCCGGTCCTGACGCCGTGTCCGTACCGGGCCCGCGGGAAGGCCCTAATAGACTGGCGGCATGAAGAGGATCATGCCGATCTATGGCACCCGGCCCGAGGCGATCAAGATGGCCCCGATCGTCAAAGCGCTCCAGTCCAGTGAGCACTTCGACTGTGAGGTGACTGTCACCGGTCAGCACAGGGAGATGCTCGATCAGGTCAATGAGCTCTTCGGGATCGTGCCTGATCATGATCTCAACATCATCCAGCCCCGCCAGACCCTCAACGGGGTGCTGACCCGCACGGTCAACGGCCTTGATGAGCTCTTCACCGCGCAGAAGCCTGATGCGGTGATCGTCCAGGGTGATACCACTACGACCACCGCTGGGGCGATGGCGGCCTTCTACAGCGGTATTCCGGTGATCCATGCCGAGGCGGGTCTGCGCTCGTTCGATCTGTTCTCTCCGTTCCCGGAGGAGGCCAATCGGAAGATGACCTCGCAGATCACTTCGCTGCATCTGGCTCCGACCTCGCAGTCGAAGGCGAATCTGCTGCGGGAGTCGCTGCCGGAGCAGGACATCGTGGTCACCGGCAATACGGTCATCGATGCTCTGCTGGAGGTTGCTCAGAAGCAGGTGCCCTTCTCGGATCCGCAGCTGGAGGAGGCTGCGGCCTCGGGCCGTGAGGTGCTGTTGGTGACTACCCATCGTCGGGAGAATCAGGGTGCGGCGATGGAGGGTGTGGGCCGGGCGTTGGCTCGGTTGGCTGATGCGTATCCGCAGAAGCTGATCGTGCTGCCGGCGCATCGGAATCCGGTGGTGCGTGAGGCGATCCTGCCGGCCCTGGCTGGGCACAGCAATGTGATCGTCACTGAGCCGTTGCCGTATGGGGAGTTCACGCGGTTGATGAATCTGGCCACGGTGGTGCTGACTGATTCTGGTGGGGTCCAGGAGGAGGCGCCGTCGTTGGGTAAGCCGGTGTTGGTGATGCGGGAGAACACGGAGCGTCCTGAGGCGGTTGATGCCGGTACGGTGCGGCTGATCGGTACTGATGAGGAGCGTGTGGTTCAGGAGGTCTGCAATCTGTTCGACTCTGCTGAGTCGTATCGGGCGATGGCCAATGCGGTGAATCCGTACGGGGACGGTCAGGCGGCTGCCCGGACTGTCGCGGCTGTTGAGAAGCTCTTCGATCTGGGGCCCCGCCTGGACGACTTCGACCCGCAGGTGTGATCACCCCTCCATGCATCTGAAGACCCTCACCGTCCGCGGCTTCAAGTCCTTCGCCTCTGCCACGACCTTCGAGTTCGAGCCCGGCGTGACCGCAGTGGTGGGCCCCAACGGCTCGGGAAAATCCAATGTGGTGGACGCTCTGGCCTGGGTGATGGGTGAGCAGGGAGCCAAGACCCTGCGCGGCGGGTCCATGGAGGATGTGATCTTCGCCGGCACCGCCGAGCGCCAGCCCCTCGGCAGGGCCTCGGTCAGCCTGACCATCGACAACACCGACGGCGCCCTGCCCATCGAGTACACCGAAGTCACCATCAGCCGGACCATGTTCCGCACCGGCGGCTCCGAATACACCATCAACGGCCAGAAGTGCCGCCTGCTCGACATCCAGGAGCTGCTCTCCGACTCCGGCCTGGGCCGGGAGATGCACGTGATCGTCGGCCAGGGACAGCTGGACCAGATCCTCCACGCCACTCCAGAACAGCGCCGCGGCTTCATCGAAGAGGCCGCCGGCGTGCTCAAGCACCGACGCCGGCGCGAGCGCACCGTCCGCAAGCTCGACTCCATGCAGGGCAACCTGGACCGACTCGAAGACCTGATCAGCGAGATCTCCCGGCAGCTGGCCCCGCTGGGACGGCAGGCCAAAGTGGCGCGTCGCGCCCAGCGGATCCAACACGATGTCCGCGATGCCCTGTCGCGGCTCATCGCCGATGACCTGCTTCAGGCCGCCACAGCCCTGAACGAGTCCAGTCAGGGGGAGGAGACCGACCGCGCCCGCGCCGCCGAGCTCAAGGACTCCCTGGAGCGCCAGGACGCCGAGATCTCCGCACTCTCACAGCAGGCCGAAGCTCTGCGCCAGCGTGGCGAGAAGCTGGTGGGCGGCCATCACCGGTTGGAGCAGGTCCAGGAGCGGCTGCGCTCGGTGGCCTCCCTGGCCGCAGAGCGCGCCCGCAGCCTCTACGCCTCCGCTGTGGTGGACACCTCCGGGCGGGACCCGGAGGACCTGCGGGCCCAGGCCGAGCAGGTCACGGCTCAGGCCCAGGAGCAGAAGGCCGAAGTCGATGACGCCGCCGCTCGGTTGGAGAGCATCACGGCCCAGCGAGAGCAGGCGGAGACTCAGCTGAAGGCCGAGGAGACCCGGCTGACCGAACAGCTGCGTGCCGTGGCCGACCGCAAGGCGGGCCTGGCCACCCTCCAGGGCAAGGCGGACACCGCTCAGGGGCGCATTGATGCTGCCGAATCCCGGCGACGCCGTGCCCTGGAGCAGCAGGAACAGGCTCAGGAGTCCCAGCAGAGGGCCCGTTCCGAGTTCGCCGAGCTGGAGCAGAAGGTCGTCGGCATCGAGACCGGCGAGGAGAGCCTCGACGCCGCCTACGAATCCGCCCAGCAGCGCTATGACGGCCTGCGCCAGCGCCATGACGAGCTGCTGGCTGAACAGCGCCGCCTCCAGAATGTGGTCAGCGAGGACCGTGCACGCCTCTCCGGGCTCTCCGCCGCCCGGACCCCGCGGGACGGTGCGGCCGCCCTGCAGAAGGACTATGCCCAGGGGATCGAATCTTCCCTGGCCGAGAAGCTCTCCCTCACTTCCGGCTGGGAGAAGGCCCTGGCCGCAGTGTTGGGTTCCCTGGACACTGCGCTGATCACCGCCGACGCCGACGCCGCCGCCCGGGCTCTGGACTGGTTGGCCGAGCAGGACGGCGGTCGCGCCCACCTGGTCTACCCGGAGCCCGGCGCCTCCGCAGCCCCCGAGCTGCCTTCCCTGCCCGCAGAGGTGGACGGTGCGCTCTGGGCGCTGGATGCCATCACGGTGCCCGAGGAGTTGGCCGCCCCGCTGCGGACCGCACTGACCGGCGTCGTGCTCTGCGCCGATCAGCCCAGTGCCCAGACTCTGCTGAAGCAGCCCGAGGTCTCCACAGCCGTGACCGCAGACGGGACCATCCTGCGGGCCGGTGAGCGGATCGGCGGTACGGCGCTGGAGAACTCCGATCTGGCCATCACCGCCCAGATCAACGATCTCACCGCCACGCTGGAGCAGGCCGAGAAGGACCTGGAGAAGGTCACCCAGCAGGCCGAGAGCTCAGGAGCGGAGGTGGCTGCGGCCGAGCTGAAGGTGGACGAGGCCATGGGGGCCCTCCACGCCAACGACGCCGAGCTCAGCGCCATCACCGAGCAGCTGGGCCAGCTCAGCGCCGAGGTCTCCCGCGCCGAGGAACGCATCAGCTCTGCGCAGAAAGAGATCGCCGAGGCGGCTCAGGCCGAGCAGGACGCCGAGGAGCAGCTCCAGGAGGTCACCCAACGGCTGGAGGCCGCGCAGAACGAGGAGATCGAAGAGGATCCCTCCACACAGCTGCGCGATGAGCTGGCCGAACAGGCCTCCGCCCGACGGCGCGAGGAGGTCGACGCTCGGCTGGCTCTGCGCGCCGCCGAGGAGCAGCACAAGCAGATGCTCGAGCGGGCCGCCTCGTTCCGGCGCAGCGCCCAAGCGGAGGAGCACCGCCGGGAGCAGGCACAGAAGATCGCCGAGGCCCGGAACAAGCGGGGCCAGGAGGCTGAGGCCGTCCAGGCCGAGGCTGAGGCCGCCGTCGAGCGTCTCAGCTCAGTGCTGGACCAGGCTCGCGCGGCTCAGGACGCCACTCAGCAGCAGCACCAGCAGCTCACCGAGCAGCTGCGCACTCTGCGGCAGGCGCGCTCCGGAGAGGCGGAGGAGCTCGAGGCCGTCACCGGCCGGCTGCACCAGGCCGAGCTCACCCGCACCGAGCTGCGCCTGGCGCTGGAGGCCGCCGAACAGCGCGGACGCGACGAGCTCAGCCTGACGCCCGAGTACCTCATCGAGCATTACGGTCCGGACCAGCCGATCCCTGACCCCGATGCCGAAACTGGCGATGCCGAATCAGGTGAGGACGCGGCAGAGGGCGAGCCTCAGGGGACCCCCTATGTGCGGGCTGAGCAGGAGAAGCGTCTGGAGAAGGCACGCCGAGATCTCAAAGCCCTGGGCAAGGTCAACCCCCTGGCGTTGGAGGAGCACGCCGCCCTGGAGGAGCGCCACACCTACCTGCAGGAGCAGCTGACCGACCTGAAGAAGTCCAAGCAGGACCTGCTGGACATCATCGCCGACGTCGATCAGACCGTGGAACGGGTCTTCACCGAGGCGTGGGAGGACACCAAGGTGCAGTTCGAGCGGGTCTTCGGCCGGCTCTTCCCCGGCGGCGAAGGACGCCTGGAGCTGACCAATCCCGTAGACATGCTCAACACCGGCATCGAAGTCCACGCCCGTCCGCCCGGCAAACGGATCCGCCGGCTCTCGCTGCTCTCAGGCGGGGAACGGTCCCTGACGGCGGTGGCGCTGCTGGTGGCGATCTTCAAGGCGCGGCCTTCGCCGTTCTACGTGATGGACGAGGTCGAGGCGGCCCTGGACGACACCAACCTCTCGCGGCTGCTGGTGATCTTCGAAGAGCTGCGGGCCTCCTCGCAGCTGATCGTCATCACCCACCAGAAGCGCACGATGGAGATCGCCGACGCGCTCTACGGCGTGTCCATGCGTCAGGACGGCTCCACCCGGGTGGTGTCACAGAAGATGGCGTCACGGGAGCAGGAACAAGAGACGGTCTGAGGGCGTTGTCCAGTCGATGTGACTACTGAGGCTGAAGGTACCCGCATCCCCATCCCCGCCGAACTGCGGATCATGATCTTTGCGGCGTTCATCGTCGCCATCGGATTCGGCATCGTGGCACCCATCCTGCCGCAGTACGCCTCCGACTTCGGCGTCTCAGCCATGGCCGTCTCCGCGGTGGTCTCAGCCTTCGGTCTGTTCAGGCTGCTCTTCGCACCAGCCTCCGGCAAGCTCACCCAGATGCTCGGCGAGACCCCGGTCTACACCATCGGCCTGTTGATCGTGGCGGCCTCCATGATCGCCACCGCCTTTGCGCCCACCTATGAGCTGCTGCTGATCTTCCGCGCTCTCGGCGGCATCGGCTCCACCTTCTTCACCGTCTCCGCCATGACGTTCTTGGCGCGCAAGGCGCCCCCGCAGATCCGCGGTAAGGTCTCCGGAGCCTACGCCTCGGCCTTCCTGTTCGGGAATGTGGCCGGGCCCCTGGTGGGATCAGGTCTGCTGGTCTTCGGACCGCACGTCCCCTTCCTGGTCTATGGAGCGGCACTGGTGGTGGCGGCGCTGGTGGTCTTCGTGATGCTGCGGAAGTCTCGGCTGGTCGACGGGAAGACCGGAGACACGCGGGAGAAGGCCACCCTGGCCGAGGCGTGGAGCGTGCGCGGCTACCGGGCGGCACTCACCGCAGGGTTCGCCAACGGCTGGGCCACCTTCGGCCTGCGGAACTCGGTGATCCCGCTCTTCGCCGCCTCAGCCTTCGCCGGCAGCGCATGGTTCACGGAGAACCCCTGGCTTGAGCCCGGTCAGCTGGCCGGTCTGGTGCTGGCCGTCTTCGCCGCCGGCAATGTGGCCACAGTGCTGACCTTCTCCCGGCGCTCAGATCGCTGGGGCCGCAGACCGCCCATCCTGTGTGGGCTGATCATCGCGGCGGTGGCCACCGGACTCCTGGGACTGGCGCCCGAGCCCTGGACCCTTCTGCTGCTGAGCGCGATCGCCGGTGCCGGCACCGGCCTGGTGGTACCGGCCCAGCAGGCTGCGCTGGCCGATGTGGTCGGCCAGGGACGCAACGGGGGACCGGTGGTCTCCGTCTTCCAGATGACTCAGGACCTCGGGGCGATCATCGGCCCGCTGGTGGCCGGACTCATCGTGGACCACCTCGGCTTCGTCTGGGCCTTCGCCCTGACCGGAGTGATCCTGATGATCGGCGCGGCGGCCTGGAGCAGGGCCCCAGAGACCATGCAGCGCTCGGCCTAGTCACTCGTACGGGACGGGGAGACCCCGCAGGCGCTGAAGCTGCCGAGGACGCAGAAGGGGCCGGGAACCGATCATCAGATCGGCTCCCGGCCCCTCTCAGCGTGCGAGTGATCCTGCCCTCAGCCCGACATCGCTGCCGAACCGGACGTCACTGCCGAGCCATAGGTCACTGCTGAGTGGCAGCAGGAGTCGGCAGAGTTCCGTAGGCCTCGGTCTGGTGGGCCACTGCGTCGATGCCGCCCTCTTCGACGTCCTCATCCACGCGGAATCCGATGGTCTTATGGATGACCATGCCGATGATGTAGGTGGCGACGAAGGCGAAGACCAGGGTGACCACGCAGGCCACGATCTGAGCCCAGAGCAGGTCGAACCCGCCGCCCAGGAAGATGCCGGCACGACCGTCGTCGATGAGCTCCTCACGGCCGAACAGGCCGATGGCGATGGTGCCCCACAGGCCGGCGACGAAGTGCAGTCCGACCACGTCGAGGGTGTCGTCATACTTGCCGTACTTGAAGTCCACGGCGAAGCAGCACAGGATGCCGGCCACGGCGCCGAGGATGATCGCGCCCAGTGGGGAGACGAAGGCCACGGCCGGAGTGATGCCGACCAGGCCGGCCACGATGCCGGAGGCAGCGCCCACCGGGGTGGGCTTCTTGCCGCGGGCCCACTCGGTGAGCAGCCAGGCGACCAGAGCGGCGGCCGGGGAGAGCATCGTGTTGATCCAGTTCAGCGACATCTGCGCGCCGTCGGCGGCCTCACCGAGGTTGAAGCCGAACCAGCCGAACCACAGGATGGAGGCGCCCAGCAGAACGAACGGGACGTTATGGGGCTTGACCGGCGCGAAGTGGCTGCGCGGACCGATGACCAGCACCAGGGCCAGTGCGGCGAGACCGGCGCACATGTGGACCACCAGGCCGCCGGCGAAGTCGACTGCCTCGCCCACGGCGTCACCGATGATGCCGCCCTCGACCAGCAGGCCGCCGTCGCCCCAGACCCAGTGAGCCAGGGGAGCGTAGACCAGAGTCAGCCAGATGGGCACGAAGATCATCCAGGCGGAGAACTTCACGCGGTCGGCGATCGCACCGGAGATCAGTGCGGTGGTGATGATGGCGAAGGTGCCGCCGAAGCCGACCCACACCAGGGTGTCTCCCCCAGCCTCGAGGGAGGGGTAGAGGGCGAAGTTGTCCGCCGGGTTGCCGAACAGGCCTCCGGCCATCGAACCGCCGAAGGAGATGCCGTCGCCCCAGAGGGCCCAGACGATGGAGACCAGGCCCATGGCCGCGAAGCTCATCATCATCATGTTGACGGCTGACTTCGTCTGCGTCAGACCCCCATAGAACAGCGCCAGACCAGGTGTCATGAACAGAACCAGAGCACCTGCGACGACGACCCACACAACGTCAGGTATTTCCATGTGTCCCTCCAGGAAACGTCGTGCACCGATGTACCTCATCGGCGCTAACTGGGTTCCATCGTGGTCCTGACGTGTTTCACAACGAGCGCGTCGATGTTTCCGGAACGTAAAAGTTATCCGAGGGTCCGCCTCTGCTGACAGAACAGCCCCCGGGTCGCCGCAGGTCAGTGGTCCTCAGACCCTGCTGCGGCCCTCCGGGGGCTGTCTGATGTGATGTTGTGGTGCGTCGCTGATCAGCCCTCGAGCAGGGCGTCCACGAACTTCTCCGCCTCGAATGGTGCGAGGTCATCGGGACCCTCACCGAGTCCGATCAGCTTGACCGGGACACCCAGCTGACGCTGGATGGCCACGACGATGCCGCCGCGAGCGGTCCCGTCCAGCTTGGTCAGCACGATGCCGCTGACGTCGACCACCTCGGAGAAGACCTTGGCCTGGTTCAGGCCGTTCTGCCCGGTGGTGGCATCCAGGACCAGCAGGACCTCGTCCACCTCGGACTTCTTCTCGACCACGCGCTTGACCTTGCCGAGCTCGTCCATGAGGTTGGCCTTGTTCTGCAGGCGCCCTGCAGTGTCGATCATGACCACGTCGGACTCGTTCTCGATGCCTGCGGTGACCGCCTCGAAGGCCACGGACGCCGGGTCTGCGCCTTCTGTGTCCGACTTGACGGTGGGCACACCCACGCGGGATCCCCAGGTGGTCAGCTGTTCGGCGGCGGCGGCACGGAAGGTGTCGGCCGCGCCCAAGGTCACGGTCTTGTCCTCGGCCACGAGCACACGGGCCAGCTTGCCCACCGTGGTGGTCTTGCCCACGCCGTTGACGCCGACCACCATCATCACGGCTGGGCGGCCCTCGGCGGTGACCGTGAGGCGGCGGTCCAGGGACGGGTCGATGAGCGCGGTCAGCTCCTCGCGCAGCAAGTCCTTGACCTTCGCGGCGTCCTGAGTGCCCTCGACGGTGACGCGCTCCTTGAGCTTGTCCACCAGTTCCAGAGTCGGCTCAGTGCCGAGGTCTGCCATGAGGAGGGTCTCCTCGATCTCGTCCCAGACGTCGTCGTCGACCTTGTCCTGAGACAGCAGAGCCAGCAGGGACTTGCCGAAGACGTTGTTGGACTTGACCAGGCGGGCACGCAGCCGGGCCAGACGGCCGGCCACCGGTTCCGGAGTCTCGACCTCGGGTGCGGCGGGTGCGGCGGGTTCGGCCTCCGCCTCAGGCTCCTCCGGCTCGGCGACCAATGTGTCGCCGTCGTCCGCGGGCTCCTCTGCGGCCGTCTCCGCGTCGTCGTCGGGTGGGAGGTCATCCTCATCCCGCTGCGAGCTGTACTTCCGGCGCTTCTCGGCAGGCAGGATCTTGCCGCCCTGCACCAGGAAGAAGCCCAGCACGCCGGCCAGGACGAGGGCAAGGATGATGAAGAGAATCAGTACGTCGAAATCCACTCCACCAGTCTGGCACAGGCGCAGCGAAATCCAGTGCTGGGCTCAGGGGCGGGGCTGACGAGGAGGGCAGCCCGCCCGGAGGCGGTTCAGCGCCAGACGCCCCGGGAGTCGATGAGCCGTGCCTCGCCCAGCTGCTCGGCGGGGATGGCTTTGAACACGTCATGATCGACCAGCAGCACCACCACATCGGCAGCCGCGATCGCCTCCTCGGTCTGGGCCAGACGCACATTGGAAGCCCCAGCCAGCGAGGCCGGCAGCTGATCGATATGCGGCTCCACCGCCAACAGATTCGCCTGCGGGGCACGCAGCGCCAGCGACTCGGCGATCTGCAGAGCAGGGGACTCGCGCAGATCATCGATGTTGGCCTTGAACGCCAGCCCCAACAGCGCGACTGTCGCATCCTGTCCGCACTCAGCGATGGCATCCTCGATGCGACTGAGCACCCAGGTCGGCTTGGCGTCATTGGTCTCGCGGGCCGCGCGGATCAGATTGGCCTGCTGGGGGGCTGCATCGACGATGAACCACGGATCCACCGCAATGCAGTGTCCACCGACCCCGGGGCCGGGCTGGAGGATGTTGACCCGCGGGTGGTGGTTGGCCAGCTCGATGAGCTCCCAGACGTTGATGTCCAGCTCATCGCAGATCACCGAGAGCTCGTTGGCGAAGGCGATGTTGACATCACGGAAGCTGTTCTCGGTCAGCTTGGCCATCTCTGCGGTCTTCGCACCGGTCAGCAGGATCTCGCCCCGGCAGAAGCTGCGGTAGAGGGTCTTCGCCGCCTCGGCGGCCTCCTGGGTGATCCCGCCGATGATCCGATCGTTGGTGATCATCTCCTCCATGATCTTGCCTGGCAGCACCCGTTCCGGGCAGTGGGCCACCAGCAGATGATCCGCACGGGAGGCATCGGTGCTCAGGTCTGGGCGGGAGGCCAGGATGCGGGCGGCCATGTGTTCGGTCGCCCCTGGAGGGGAGGTCGACTCCAGCACGATCAGTTCACCGCCGCGCAGCTGCGGGGCGATGCCGTCGGCGGCGGCTTCGATATAGCTCAGGTCCGCCGAGTGGGTATCGGTGAACGGGGTCGGGACCGCCACGATGTAGGCATCTGCTGCCGGTGTGCGGTCCTGGGC
Organism: Nesterenkonia lacusekhoensis; assembly: GCF_017876395.1. Lineage (NCBI taxonomy): Bacteria > Bacillati > Actinomycetota > Actinomycetes > Micrococcales > Micrococcaceae > Nesterenkonia > Nesterenkonia lacusekhoensis. Next base: position 986,043 of record NZ_JAGINX010000001.1, read on the forward strand.
GCTGAGCTGCCCGGAGGCGACTGCTCGTTCGAGGACCTCGCGCAGCCCGGGCTCCACGAAGGGCACCTCGCCGCGGTTGACCGCCTCGACGGTGCCGGCGGAGACGTCGACTCCGATGGTGTTCACCCCGTGATCGGCGAGGATGGCAGCGGTCGGCAGGCCGATGTAGCCCAGTCCGATGACCGCGACGGTGGAGAACTCTCTGCTCAACGTGGCCTCAATTCTGCAGGTCGAAACGCGCGTCTTGACTCTATAGCAAGCACGACCGGTTACAGTAAATCAGTTATGCGGACACGGACCAGGACCCCGGACGCCCCACCGGCCTCAGCAGCCACAGTGCAGGACCGCGGCAGCCGCGGGGCAGCTTTCCAGCCGGAGATCCAGGGACTGCGCGCCCTGGCCGTCCTTCTGGTGGTGATCTATCACTTCTGGCCGGGGCGCCTCAGCGGAGGCTACGTCGGCGTCGACGTCTTCTTCGTGATCTCCGGCTACCTGATCACCGCCCACCTGTTCAAAGAGGCGGCCACTCGCGGTGCCGTGCGTCTGGGTCGGTTCTGGGCCCGCCGCATCCGCCGGCTGCTGCCGCTGAGCCTGCTGGTGCTGCTGCTGACCGCCGTGCTGACGGTTCTGGTCATGCCCAGCACCGAGTGGTCGGCAGCACGCCGGCAGATCATCGCCTCCACCCTCTACGTCCAGAACTGGATCCTCGCTGAGGATTCGGTGGACTACTCCAAGCTGGATCAGGGCGCCACAGCCGTCCAACACTTCTGGTCGCTGTCGGTGGAGGAGCAGTTCTACGTGCTCTGGCCGCTGCTGCTGGCCCTGGTCCTGGCCGTGGCGGCACTGATCCTGAAGGGCCGTGAGAAGCTCGCCGAGCCCACAGTGCGCCGGCTCTTCCTCTGGACGCTGGGGCTTCTGGCCGCGGCGTCGCTGGTGTTCTCTATCTGGTACACCGCCCAGGACCAGGCGCAGGCCTACTTCGTCACTCCGACCCGCATCTGGGAGTTCGCCGCCGGCGGTCTGCTGGCCCTGATCATGGGTTCGCGCCAGTTCACCGGCGCCTGGGGCAATCTGCTGGGCTGGCTGGGTCTGGCCATGGTGCTGGCCTCTGCTGTGCTCTACGACGATCAGACCCCGTTCCCAGGCTGGACAGCGCTGCTGCCTGTGCTGGGCACTGTGCTGATGATCCTCTGCGGCGGCAAGCAGCAGGGCACTGGGATGCACTGGTGGATGTCCTTGAGGCCTGCGACCAAACTGGGAGACTGGTCCTACGCGATCTACCTGTGGCACTGGCCTGTGGTGGTGATGGCCCCCCACGTGCATGAGGGGGCCGAGCGGCTGCCCGTCCAGGTGCTCCTGATCGGAGGAATCATCGTGATCTCTGCGCTGAGCACCGAATACTTCGAGAAGCCGCTGCGCTACGCCAAGATCATCCTGCCCACCTGGCGCTCTCTGGCCGCCGCCGCGGCCGGCATGGCCGTGGTCGTCTCGACCGCCTACTGGACGGTGGAGCAGGAGGAACAGGGCTTCCACGAGCCGGGGCTCTCTGAGGATCACCCCTGCTACGGCTACCGCGCCTTGGAGAATCCGCAGGAGTGCACTCCGCCAGAGGGCGACATGGGGCTCTATCCTTCACCGGCCGAGGTGGCCCAGCAGCCGCAGGAACCTGTCTACCCGGACTGCCAGGCCGAGGCCGAGGAGGCAGGTCTGCACGAATGCTGGCTCGGAGTCGAGGAGGAGGACGCTGAGGGCACCATTGCGGTGTTCGGCGACTCGCACGCCACGATGTGGCTGCCCGCGTTGGATGAGATCGCCCAGCAGGAGAACCAGCAGCTGCTGGTCATGACCCGCTCAGCCTGTTCCCCGCGCGCTTCCCTCTCCGAGGGTGAGGATCCCTGCGGGGAGGCCAACCTGGAGATCCTGGACCGGGTGGCTGAAGACGAGGAGATCGACACCGTCGTGGTGGCCGGCTCCCAGAAGCACAGTGAGTTCGGCGATCCTGAGGAAGAGGTCGACCTGCCCGAGGGCGTCGGAGACTCCTCCACCGGGGCCAGCATGCTGACCCCCATCCAGTATTGGCTGGACGCGGATAAGGAGGTGGTGGTCTTCGGCGAGGTCCCGCGTATGAACGAAGAGCGCAACGAGGATGAGACGCTTCCCGAATGCGTGGACGTCAACCGGGACGACCTCACCGCCTGCCATGACGACCTCGAAGACACCCGCGTGGGCGACCGGTGGCTGACCCAGTCCGAAGAGATCTTCGCCGACGAGCAGAACTACCACTTCGTCGGCACCGAGGACCTGGTCTGCGACGAGGACGAGGAGACCTGCTACGCGGTGCTCGGCGGCGCCATCACCTATAACGACAACAGCCACCTCTCCCAGGGCCTGGTGCGTTCGGTGACTGACGAGATCCACGAGCGGATGGAACCCGCCCTCTGAGCGTCAGCCCCTCATCCGCTCCTTATTGCGGGCGACCTCCAGCTGGGCGAAGAAGTCCTGGATGCGGGTGCTCTTCCAGGTCCGTGGGCCATAGCAGTTCAGCAGGGCCGCGAGATTCTCCGCAGCCTCCAACCATTGGTCCTCCGGCACACGCCGCAGCTTGGGCAGGTGCCACTGCTCGGTGAAGCGCTCCAGCCGCGTCTCGTTGTAGGTCTGGAGCAGTCCGACCTCGCGCAGCCACTGGGAACGTGCCTCGTCCAGCGCTCGATACTTGTCGAAGTAGCGGGCGTTGATCGTGTTGACCGTGGAGTTGCTGACCACGGCGTAATAGGTGTGGATCGGTGTGTCCACCGTCCGGATCTTCTGCGCGTAGTGCAGCATCTGCTGGAAGAAGTAGGTGTCCTGACCCACCGCCCCCACCGGCTGGGCCAGGCCCAGGGACTGCAGCCATCCGGTGCGCGCCGCCAGGGTCTGGATGCCGAAGGGCCGGAAGCGAAGCCGTGCCAGCGCGTCCTCTGGGACGTCGATGGTCCCGGAGGCATCCACACAGTCGGCGAACGCGTCCATCAGCACCTGGTGATAGTCCTGCATGCGCAGGCCGGTGGACCAGATGGTCATCCCACCCACGGCGAAGTCGATCTCCGGGTGCTCCTCCAGCTCCTGCAGCAGCCGAGCGAAACCGTCCTCGACCATCTCATTATCGGGATCCAGGTACGTCACATAGGGGGTCTCGGTCAGCTCCAGGCCCGTGTTCCGCGGCCGGGAGGCTGACCCGGATCCGCCGGGGGCGTGACGATAGGCGGTCACGTTGGGCCACTCGGCCGCCAGCTCCTCCACGGTGGCCACCGTCAGAGGATCGGTGGAGCCGTCGTCCACCAGCAGGATGTGCATCCGGGAGAAGATGCTGGAGCGGCGCAGTGAGGCGAAGGCCTTATGCCGCAGATGTGCCCCGTTGTTGTAGACCGGGACCACAACGGTCAGCTCCAGCTCGGCATCCTGCGGTCCGCGTGCGGCGGCGGCATCCTTGACGCCGACAGGCCGCCGGTCCGCGGCACGGCGATGCTCCAGATGATCCAGCGCGTAGATCCGGGTGCTCTGCGCCGCAGTGCGCAGCGCCTCCGCGGTGAGCTGCGGGGCCGTGGGTCTCCACCAGGCGGTCAGCTCCAGGGGCACATCCAGCGCGGCGAAGCCCTCGTGATGGCGGTGTGCCTGAGCGTCAGCGGCGGGTGCGTCGGCGTCGAGCTTTGCCGTGATCTTGGCGGACTGATATGTGAAGGCGGCCAGATGATCGGCCACATAGCTCGGCGAGTAGTGGCGTTCGGCGGAGACGGGGAGCAGCACGTCGTAGTGGCTGTCTGCAGAGTCTCGGCCATAGTCCTGGAGCTGATCCCAGGTGACGAGGTCCTGGACCGGGTGGCTCTGCTGAACCGACAGGGCCTCGTGCAGCGCATCAGTGACCTGATCGGTCACGGCGAGCACCCGAGGCTCGGCCAGCTCCTGGACGTTCAGACCTGCGGCACGGCACAGCGAGCGCAGCTGCGCAGCTGCGTGATGGTCGAGGAAGACCTTGCGCAGGCCGTCGGCCTGGACCCGGCGCATCTCCTCCAGGGTGAGGCTGCGCAGCGCATCCGCCACGTCCTGCTGCGAGTTGGCCAGGTGCACCTCAGGCAGATAGGAGTTCACGCCCTGGTTGTAGCTGGCCAGCACCATCGTGCCTGAGGCCAGCATCTGCAGGACCCGTGGGGCGACGGCGGACTGGGAATCGGCAACCGGGTTCAGCGTGATCCCGACGTCGGCGCGCCGGTCCGCCGCGGCCGTCTCCTCAGCGGTGCGCGGGGAGGTCACATAGGGGCGGTGCCGGATGGGCAGATCCGCCAGGGGATCTGTCCCGTCGGCGGCTGTGCCCTGTGCGTGCGAGCCGTCGGCGGCCAGGACCAACGGGAGTTCGGCCTCGATGACGGCGTCGAGGATCCACTGCAGGTGATCACCGGCCTGATGAGGACGCCGGGGCATCCACGCATCGGCGAAGGTGACGGTGTGTGCGGCGGCAGTGCCGGCGGCTGTGCGGGAGCCGATGGGGGAGTGCTGCAACGGGTTCACCGCCGAGGGCAGCAGGTGCACCTGCGGCGGACGTGAGCCGCCGAAGCTGACGGCTTCTCCGGTCAGCTGCTCCTCATAGCGTCGGACCTGCTCCTCGGAGGCGGCGGCGACTGTCCCGGCCTGCCGAGCGACGGTCAAGACATGTTCCGAGGGATCCTCGAAGCTGTAGTCCCAGAAGACCACCGGGGTTCCGGCAGGCAGCAGCGACTCAGGCACTCCCTCGCCGAAGGCGGCCGCGGCGACGGGGGAGAGGACCACCAGATCAGCCTGCTCGCTGAGCCTCTCTTCGGGATCCCACGAGATGACCTCGCAGAGGCCCTGGAGATGCTCGCTCAGCGTCTCATCTGCCAGCACAGCGACCCGCAGATCGAGCCGGGGTACGGCCGGGCCGAGCTCTCCCGGACTGTGGTGCTCTCCCGGACTGTGGTGCTCGCCGGCGTCGGCCTCGTGATTCTGCTGCACTGTGCGCAGGAAGGGTGCCGAGCGCAGCGGGCCGAGCAGCCCCGCCCGCGCCACCTCATCGGCCGACGGGTTCTGCAGCAGCTGCCGGACGTGGTCCAGGCTGCGGGTCAGCTGAGTCGTGCGTGCTGTCATGAGCGCGAGATTCCGGCCTTCTTGGCGACACGGCTCAGCTTCTGGCGAGCCACGCGGGCAGCGCGGTCCGGATGCTGCAGCGTGAACTCCACACGGCGCTTGGTCTTCGCGGCGAAGCCCAGGTCTGGGATCAGCTGGCTGCTCTCGGCCTTGGCCATGCCTTCCTCCAGCTCAGCGACCCGCTGCTTGAGCTCGGCGATGTCGGAGTCCTGGAGGCGCTCGAGCTGGGCATAGGCCCACCGCAGCTCACTCAGCATCGCCTCCTGCTGCTCCAGCAGCGCGACGATGACATCCTGCTCAGACTGTGACGTCATTTAGGCATCCTTCAGTGGGTCGTTCAGCTGTTGACGGGGGCGACGCTTGAAGAAGCGTCTGGCTTCGAGGTCCTTCCACCGGTGATCCCCGTACAGGGCGGCGATCTCATGGAGGACCTCGGCGGCCTCAGCGCGCTGGGCCTCAGGGACCTGATTGAGCTTCCTCAGGTACCAGGTGATGAAGAAGCGCTCGAAACGGGTCTCCAGGTATTCCTGTTTGAGACCGATCTCGTCCAACCACGCGGCACGGGCCTGCTCCAGGCCCAGGTATTTGCGGAAATAGTTCGGGGAGACCACGTTGACGATCGAGGTCTCCACCGCGCCGTAGTAGGTGTAGACCGGGCGGAACACCGGGACATAGGCCTCAGTGTGGTAGAGCAGCTGCTGGAAGAAGAACGTGTCCTGCCCGACTGCCCCCACCGGTTGCTCCAGGCCCAGGGACTGGAGCCAGTCGGTCCGGGCGACCATGGCCTCGATGCTGGCCGGGCGGAACCGGATCTTCACCAGCGAGTCCTTGGTGGGACGGAACAGCCCGTCGCGCTGTTCGATCTCCTGGGAGAACCACTCGTGGTAGTCCTGCACCAGCAGCCGGTTGGTCCAGACGGCCATCGTGCCCAGGGCGAAGTTCGCCTCCGGTGCGGACTTCAGCTTCTCCAGAAGCTCGGAGTAGCCCTCGGCCAGCTCCTCATCATCGGGGTCCAGGTAGGTCACGTAGGGCGTGCGGGTCAGGGCCAGGCCCGTGTTCCGGGGGCGGGAGGCCGAGCCGGAGCCGCCCCGGGCATGATGGAAGGCTGAGACGTTCGGCCAGGCCGCGGCCAGCTCCTCGATGGTCTCAGTGGTCCCGGCGTCGGTTGAGCCGTCGTTGATGAGCAGCACGTGCATCCGCTCGAACATGCCGGAACGGCGCAGCGAGGCGAAGGCCTTGTGCCGCAGGTGGTCACCGTTGTTGTAGATCGGCACCACCACGGCCAGTTCGAGGCCCAGACGTTCGGCCGTGCGGCTGAAGCGTTCGCCCGCCGCCTCCATGTCCTCGCCCTCGGTCAGCTCGGCCGGGGTCCGCCGTCCGGCGCCGGCGGGGACCTCCGCCGCAGCCGAGCCCGGGCCGGCGCGCCTGCCCCGGGCTCCCGAGGGTGGTGGGGGCAGAGTGGCCTTCTGAGCCGCTCCTCCGAAGATGACCTCGTCGAAGCTGCGTCGCACTCGCTTCGGTGCGGCAGCAGGTGCGCGGCGGACTCCGATGTGGTCGCCGGCATAGATCACGGCGTCCTGAGCGGCCTCCCGAAGCCGCGACGCCGACTCCAGCAGGTCCCGACCAGGCCTCCACCAGGCGCTGCGCTCCAGTGCGAAGACTTCGGAGGAGCTGCCGCTGTGGTGGCGGTGGGCCAGGTGGTCCGTCTGCTCGGCCGTGCCGAGCAGCTTGGTGACCACAGCGGCGTCCTGATAGGCGAAGGTGGTCAGCTGATCCAGGGCGTAGTTGGGCGAATAGTGCAGGTGGGCCGAGACCGGCAGCAGCATAGTGATCTGCTCCTGCTCGGGGTCCTCGGCGAGCTCCTCCCAGCTGAGCAGCTCCACCGGGATCGTCTGGGCCTCCATGGCCCCGCGCAGGGCATCGGTGATCTGCTCGGCCACTGCCACGACGCGCTCTTCGGGCTGATCGACCTGCAGCCCGGCCGCTGCGCAGAGTCGGCCCAGCGCATCGCGGGCGTGGTTGTCGCGGAAGACTTTGCGCAGCCCGTCGTTCTGGACGCGGCGCAGCTCCTCCAGGGTCAGGGTGTCCAGCGTCTTGGCGACGTCATCGGCGTCGTTGGCGATGTAGACCTGCGGGTAGTAGGAGTTCATACCCTGGCTGTAGGTGGACAGGACCATGGTGCCGCAGGCCTGCAGATCCAACACCCGCTGCTCCACGGAGGTCTGGGAGGCAGGATCCGGGCTCACCGCAGCGGCGATGTCCACGCTGCGCAGCAGGGGCGCGAGGGCATCCTGCGCGCCTGACTCGCGCTGTGCCCCTGACTCGCGCTGTGCCTCTGGCGCATTCTGCGCCTCGGACTGGATGGGGAGCTGCCGGAAGGTGGACAGCGCCTGGTCTGCGGGGATGTCCAGCGTGCCGTGCTCTGCGAAGAATGCGGCGGGGCGTTGGGCCGCGGCCAGGCCGGTGATGAGCGGCTGGGCATACTCGGCCACGTGCCCGGAGATCGGTTCAGCAGGAGAGCCGGCCAGCAGGACGAGGTCCGAAGCGGCGGGGCGGCTGTCGATGGGCGTGTGGGTCAGCGGGTTCACCGAGGCCGGCAGCACCTCCACGCTCTGGGTCTGCGGGCAGCGGGAGCGGTAGGCCTGCACCGATTCGGCGCGCGGAGTGGCGATGCGGTCACAGGCCGCTGCCAGATCGGCGAAGTGCTCGAAGGCCGCCGGCTCCGCCAGGGCGCTGAAGATCGTGGGCACAGCCGCGCGGCGGAAGGCAGGCAGCACTTCCTCGACAAGCGCCGGGTGGAGGGAACCTGCCTGACCCCAGCCCTCGGCGTCGGCGAAGGGAGCGGTGATCAGCAGCAGGTCCAGTCCGTGGACTCTCCGCCAGTTCTCCGGGGTGACCCGGAGCAGCTCAGCCTGGCCTGCGAAGCGCTTCCAGCCGGCGTCGTCGCCGATGACGCCGATGCGGAGCTCCAGCGGCGGATGCGAGATGCCCGGCCGGCCGGCCGGCAGATCCTGGCCCGATTCGAGCGCCTCGCCCACCAGGCGGGTGGGGGTCTGCACGGCGGGGGAGAGCTGCTGGTGGACGCTGAGCGAACGGAAGTCCTCCGGATCCAGCGAGCTCAGGGCCTTGCTGGAGAAGGAGCTGATCTGCTCAGCGAAGGTGCGCTGCTCGGCATAGGCCTGGGCCCGCTCCGTGTGGGCCTGGGCGACCTCCTGCCACGCCGCAGGAGTCCCGCCCCGCTCCGCCCGTGCCCCGGACAGTGCTCGGGCGGCCGCCCCGTGGGCTTCCTCCACGGTCTCCATCAGGTGGGAGTAGCCGCGCAGAGCGGCTGTGAGCGCGTCCTGCCTGGGTGTCTCATCCTCCGACGAGGAGCTGCTGCCGTCGATCCATCGCACATTGATACTCTAGACGCTTGAGACTCACAGGGTCATGTGACCCTCCCGGATCATCCCGACCACAATCTGAGGAAACAGCGCGACGTGTTCAACTCACTCTCCGATCGCCTGACAGCGACGTTCAAGAATCTCCGCGGCAAGGGCCGGCTCAGCGAGGCTGACATCGACGGCACCGCACGCGAGATCCGCCGCGCGCTGCTCGACGCCGATGTGGCCGTGCCGGTGGTCCGCGAATTCATCGCCAAGATCAAGGCCCGCGCTCTGGGTGCCGAGGTCTCCGAGGCGCTGAATCCCGGACAGCAGGTCGTCAAGATCGTCAACGAGGAGCTCGTGGGCATCCTCGGCGGCGACACCCGTGAGCTGCGCCTGGCCAAGAACCCGCCGACGGTCATCATGCTGGCCGGTCTGCAGGGTGCCGGCAAGACCACCCTGGCAGGCAAGCTTGCCGCCCATCTGAAGGGCAAGGGTCACACCCCGATCCTGGCTGCCTGCGACCTCCAGCGCCCCAATGCCGTCAACCAGCTGCAGGTCGGCGGTGAGCGGGCCGGCGTCCCCGTCTTCGCTCCTCACCCAGGCATCAGCTCTGAAGCAGAGACGCCCACCGGAGATCCGGTCCAGGTGGCCCGCGACGCCGTCAGCGAGGCGCGGTCCAAGCTGCACGACATCGTCATCATCGACACCGCCGGCCGTCTGGGCGTGGACCAGGAGCTGATGCGCCAGGCTGCGGACATCAAGGCCGCCGTCGGGGCTCACGAGACGCTCTTCGTCATCGATTCGATGATCGGTCAGGACGCGGTCAACACCGCCCAGGCCTTCAACGAGGGCGTGGACTTCACCGGTGTGGTGCTGACCAAGCTCGACGGCGACGCCCGCGGCGGCGCTGCGCTCTCGGTGGCGCAGGTGACCGGCAAGCCGGTGATGTATGCCTCCACCGGTGAGGGGCTGAAGGACTTCGAGGTCTTCCACCCGGACCGCATGGCCCGCCGCATCCTGGATATGGGCGATGTGCTCTCGCTCATCGAGCAGGCCGAACAGAGCTGGGACAAGGCCGAGGCCGCCAAGATGGCCCAGAAGTTCGCCGATCAGGAGGACTTCACCCTCGAGGACTTCCGGTCCCAGATGCAGCAGCTCAAGAAGATGGGCTCCATGAAGAAGCTGCTGGGCATGATGCCCGGCGCTCAGGGGATGCGCCAGCAGCTGGACCAGTTCGACGACTCCTCAGTGGACCGGATCGAGGCGATCATCAACTCGATGACCCCGCATGAGCGGGTGGCGCCGAAGATCATCAACGGGTCCCGCCGTGCCCGCATCGCCAAAGGCTCCGGTGTCCACGTCTCTGAGGTGAACCAGCTGCTGGAGCGCTTCGGCCAGGCTCAGAAGATGATGAAGAAGATGGCCGGCGGCGGCGGAATGCCCGGCGGGATGCCCGGCATGCCCGGAGGCGGAGCAGGAATGCCGGGGATGGGCGGTATGCCCGGAGGCGCACCCGGGGGCAAGAAGAAGGCCAAGCAGGTGTCCAAGGGGAAGAAGAAGGGCAAGTCCGGAAACCCGGCGAAGGCGGCGCAGCAGGCCCGCGAGGCCGAGCAGCGCCGTGCCCAGGCCGCCGAGAAGCGGATGGACGGCTCCAGCTTCGGAGGCGACGCGCAGGACTTCGACCCCTCGAACCTGAACCTCCCGAAGGGCTTCGAGAAGTACCTGAAGTGACGTGAGCGCAGCGCGACCGCGGGTGGGCCTGTCGGAATCGCGCTCAGCTCCGACTTATGACAAAATCAGTACGTACTTTGCTCAGCGTCCGGGGCACCCTCTACTCCCTCGACGCTGACCAACGTTCTGGCGCAGGACGCTGGCTGTTTGCATACCCCACGCAGACCAGGTCCCCGGCGCACCCCAAGACATACAGGAGTAACCACACAAGTGGCAGTCAAGATTCGTCTGAAGCGCATGGGCAAGATCCGTGCACCCCACTACCGCGTCGTCGTCATGGACTCCAAGGCCAAGCGTGACGGTGCTGCGATCGAGCAGATCGGCAAGTACCACCCCACTGAGGAGCCCTCGCTCATCGACATCGAGTCGGAGCGCGCTCAGTACTGGCTCTCCGTCGGTGCTCAGCCGACCGAGCAGGTGCTGGCTCTGCTCAAGGTGACCGGCGACTGGCAGAAGTTCAAGGGCATCGAGGGCGCCGAGGGCTCCTTGAAGACCAAGGCCGCCAAGGAGGAGTACGTCGCTCCGTCCAAGGGCTCGGTCGTCGTCGAGAAGTCCGAGGCTCCTGCTGAGCAGGCCGAAGAGGCTCCGGCAGAGGAGGCAGCTTCTGAGGAAGCCGCTGAGGAGAAGGCCGAGTAATCATGGTTGCTGACGCAGTGCTCACCGACGCCCTGGAACATCTGGTCCGCGGCATTGTGGACTCCCCGGATGACGTGGACGTCCGCCGCAGGAGCGGTCGGCGCCACGACGTCCTCCAGGTGCGTGTGCACCCTGAGGATCTCGGCCGCGTGATCGGCCGTGCCGGGCGCACCGCCAAGGCACTGCGCACTGTGGTCACCGCCCTGCCGGGAGGCGAGAACGTCCGGGTCGACGTCGTCGACACCGATCGCCGCTGACCGGTCACCCGCTGTGACCACACATCACCCATCCGCGGACGACCCGCAGGCGCCATCCTCCGAGATGGACCGCCTGCGGGTCGCTCGCGTCGGCAAGCCTCACGGCGTCCGCGGCGAGGTCACCGTTCAGCTTTTCACCGACGACCCGGGCCGACGGCTGGCTCCGGGCGCCGTGCTGCTGCGTGAGCCCGGCAAGGACACCGCCGACCGCAGCACCCGGGTGCTGACCGTCGCCGCGCAGCGCTGGAACAAGAACATCTGCCTGCTGGGCTTCGAGGAGATCCGGGACCGCACGGCGGCCGAGAACCTCCGCGGCTCTGTGCTCTTCGTGGAGCTGGCCGCAGAGCCCGAGGACGACGGTGATGAGTGGTACAGCCACGAACTTGAGGGCCTGCGCTGCCTCAATCCTGCAGGAGAGACCCTCGGCACCGTCCGCGAACTGATTACCGGACCGGCCCAGGACCTCCTGGCGGTCGTGACCGCTGACCACGACGAGGTCCTGGTTCCCTTTGTGGAGGAGCTCGTCCCTGAGATCGACGTGGAGGCCGGGGTCATCCGTCTGGACCCGCCTCACGGACTCTTCTGAGGAGGACGCAGTGCGCATCGACCTCCTCTCTATCTTCCCTGAGTTCTTCGACGTCCTGGACCTCTCGCTGATCGGCCGAGCCCAGCAGGACGGCCTGCTGGAGATCAACCGCATCCAGCCCCGAGACTTCACCACCGATCGGCATCGGACCGTGGACAGCCCGCCCGCCGGCGGCGGCGCCGGGATGGTCATGAAGCCTGAGCCCATCGCCCAAGCCCTGGAACATGTGCTGGACTCCTCAGCAGGACCCGGCGCGGGAGAGATCGACCGGTCTGAGTCCGGCCTGTCTGAGTCCGGCCCGTCGGAGTCCGGCCCGTCAGAATCGGGAGCGCAGGAGCGCCCCGTGCTGATCATCCCCACCCCATCGGGCGAGCTGTTCACGCAGCGTGCCGCTGAGGAACTCGCCCACCGGCAGCATCTGGTCTTCGCCGCGGGGCGCTTCGAAGGGATCGACCAGCGGGTCACCGAATGGGCCCAGGAGCACTTCGAGGTCCGCCCGATGAGCATCGGTGACTATGTGCTCAACGGGGGAGAGGCCGCTGTGGTGGTGATGGTCGAGGCCATCACTCGTCTGGTGCCCGGGGTGATCGGCAACCCCGAATCTCTGGATGAGGAGTCCCACGCCGGCGACGGGCTGCTGGAGTATCCCGTCTACACCAAGCCGGCTCAGTGGCGCGGTCACGAGATTCCCCAAGTCCTGCTCTCGGGCGACCATGGGAAGATTGCGGCCTGGCGACGCGAGCAGCAGGAGCTGCGCACCAGAAAGGGTCGTCCGGACATCTGGGCGCGCTATGTGGTCGCGCAGGAGCGTGAATCCAGGTAGGATAGATCTCTGTGCCTGCTGGGCGCCGGCTCTGCCATGGGGGAGAGGCGTCAACAGTCAGGCCCCGGGCTCCGGCACTCCGCCGAACCCGGATTCCCAAGACTGAAGACCAGCGCCGCACTGCTTCTGCAGGCGGCCCGGGTCCCTGACATCAGGGAGCTGACCTGTGGCAGATCCCTGGAGGAGAGAGCTATGCATAAGCTTGACTTCGTCGACGCAGCCAGCCTGCGGGACGACATCCCGGAGTTCGCCCCCGGCGACACCGTCAACGTGCACGTGAACATCGTCGAGGGTAAGACCACTCGTGTCCAGGTGTTCAAGGGCTACGTGATCGGTCGTCAGGGCCGCGGCATCGGTGAGACCTTCACCGTCCGCAAGGTCTCCTTCGGTGTCGGTGTGGAGCGCACCTTCCCGGTGCACACCCCGATCATCGAGAAGATCGAGGTCGCCGCCCGCGGTGACGTGCGTCGCGCCAAGCTGTACTACATGCGTGACCGTCACGGTAAGGCTGCTCGCATCCCCGAGAAGCGCGAGTCCGCCATCGCCCGTCAGCAGGGTGAGGACGTCGAGGCAGTCACCGAGGCGTGAGCCTCGTCTGACGCATCATGCGCTGACATCATTCGCTGAATGAACTCTCAGAAGAGCCCCGGGCCTGAAGCCTCCGAGCTTCCGGCCCGGGGCTCTTGCCGTGCGGCTGGGCGGCGGCTGAAGCTGCGTCACCTGCTCGGCGTCGTCGTGATTCTGGCCCTGCTGGCCACCGTGCTGCTGCGCAGCTTCGTGATCGATGTCTACACGGTCAGCCAGGATTCGATGTACCCCACCCTCGACGACGGGGAACGGATCCTGGTCGAGAAGGGGTACCCCCATGAGGAGGGGGCTCAGCGTGGGGACCTCATCCTCTTCGACGGGACCGGCTCCTTCGCTCCCTATGAGGGCCAGTCCGGGGTCATGGCTCAGACGCTGGAGCAGATCGGCCACTGGTTCGGGATTGGTTCCCCTCCGGACACCTATGTCAAACGGGTGATCGCCGTGGGAGGCGACACCGTGGCCTGCTGTGATGATCAGGGACGGGTGACCGTCAACGGTGAACCCACCGAGGAGCCTTACCTGGCCACCCCGCCCTCGGCGGAGACGCCGGCCTCCGAGACCTCCTTCGAGTCTGTGGTCCCTCCGGGCAGGGTGTGGGTGATGGGCGATCACCGCGAGGTCTCGATCGATTCCCGTGCCCTCTTGGGAGCACCCGGCGGGGGTATGATCAGCGAAGATCGCATCATCGGACGAGCCACCGATGTCTTCTGGCCTTGGGATGACCGTCGCCGGCTCGAGAACGGAGAGATCGATGGCTGAGAGCGACGAGGAGCCGCAGACCCGTCGGCAGCGCCGGGAGGCCTCTGGGCGGCGGCGTACTCTGAAGGAACGCAGCCCGCTGCTGTCCTTCGTGACGGAGTGCGCCATCGTGATCGTGCTGGCCATCGTCATCTCCTTCGTGGTGAAGACCTTCTTTCTGCGCGCGTTCTTCATCCCTTCTGAGTCCATGGAGCAGACGCTGCAGGTGGATGACCGGATCGTGGTCAATCTGCTGGCCCCCGGCGTCATGGACATCGACCGTGGCGACGTGGTGGTCTTCGAAGACACCCGAGAGTGGTGGGGCAGCGGCTCGGAACCTGAGACCAACGCCTTCCAGGACGCCATGACCTTCGTGGGCCTGATGCCCGACACCTCCTCTCACTATGTGGTCAAGCGAGTGGTCGGCATGGAGGGCGACCATGTGGAGTGCTGCGACGATCAGGGGCGGATCCTGGTCAACGGCGAACCCATCGATGAGCCCTATCTCTTCCCCGGAGACGCTCCCAGCGCCGCAGAGTTCGACGTGACCGTCCCCGAGGACTCCGTCTGGCTGCTCGGTGATCACCGCAGCGCCTCGGCCGACTCCCGCGCCCACACCGAGGATCCGGATATGGGCGCTGTGCCCGTCGATGACATCATCGGTCGTTCCGCGGCGGTCATCTGGCCCTGGCAGAACTGGTCCGGCGGCGGATCCGACCGGGAGCCCTTCGAACAGGTGCCCGACGAGCCTCCGGCTGAAGATCAGACCGACGCCGAGGACGGATGACCCTGGTCCATGCCTGAGAACGCCACACTGCTGCCGGAGCTGCGCCTGGCAGCTGCCACCGGCGCGCGCTACATCGCCGGCGTCGACGAGGTCGGACGGGGTGCCCTGGCCGGCCCGGTGAGCATCGGAGTCTCGGTCTTCGACATGCAGGACCCGCTGCTGCAGCAGGTCCCGGCAGAGACCGGGGTGGTGGACCACCTGGACGGGGTCCGCGACTCCAAGCTGCTGACCGCCAAGGCCCGAACCCGGTGGTCTCCGATCATCTGTGAGCATGCCGCAGCCTTCAGCGTCCAGCATCGCCACGCAGAGGAGATCGACGCCGTCGGGATCGGCGCGGCCATGCGCAGCGCCGGGATCGCCGCACTCAACGCCGTGGAGCAGCAGCTGGGCACCCGGTTGGACGCGGTCATCCTGGACGGATCCCACGACTGGCTCACCGGCGGCACCTCTGATCGGGTCCGCTGCGAGGTCAAGGCTGACGTCCGTTGCCTGACCGTGGCCTGTGCCAGTGTAATCGCCAAGGTCGAACGGGACCGCCTGATGGAGCAGCTGGCGGCGGACCACCCTGAGTACGGGTGGCACTCCAACCGCGGCTACGGCTCCGCGGCTCATCGACAGGCCCTGACGACCCGCGGCGTGACGCGCTTCCACCGCAGGAGCTGGAACCTCGGCGTCTGAGCTGAGACTGGCTGGATCAGCGGCGAGGCGGCTCGCAGACAGGCGCTCCTCATGAGGACGGCCGGGTCAGAGTCTTGCCCCACTGGCCGTTCACCGACCGGGCCAGCCCTCGGCGCTGGAGCCGACTGAGACCGCCTAAGACCTGAGGCATCGGCAGCCCCGCCACTTCCGAGAGTTTGCCCGGCGGGCTGAGACGACGCTTGGGCAAGGCATCCAGCAGCAGCCGGTCCGCCTCCCCGAGGGAATCCTCCGGGCGGCTGGTCTCCGTCCGGTGCTTCTGTGCGGAGGCGCCCTCACCGGTGGGAAGGGCCAGCATCTGCTGGCGGGGCTGCGGCGCCGAGACCGGTGACGCGGTCCCGGAGGCGATCAGCTCCGCCACATCGGCGGCGTCGCGGACCATCTCCGTGGGTGTCTCGCGCAGCAGCCGGTGGCAACCTGCGGAGAGCGGGGAGTACACGCTGCCAGGTACGGCACCCACCGGTCTGCCCAGGCTGAGGGCATGATGCGCGGTGTTCTGCGCTCCGCTGCGCCATCGGGCCTCCGGCACCACAGTCACAGAGGCCAGTGCCGCAATGATGCGGTTCCGCTGAAGGAACCGGTGTTTGCTCGGCGAAGATCCGGGGGCCAGCTCGCTGAGCAGCAACCCCGCCTGCGCCGCTGCGCGGAGCAGGGAATCGTTGCCAGCCGGATAGAGACGGTCCAGGCCCCCGGCGAGCACGGCCACCGTCGGAATCAGCGAATGCTCCTCTGCATCTGGATGGTCGCTGCGGCGCTCCCAGACTCTCAGCGCCGCGCGGTGCACCGCGGCGTCGACCCCGTAGGCGCCTCCGGAGAGCAGGCACATCTGGCGCTCGGCCAAGGTCTCGCAGATCTCCGCAGTGACCCGGGAGCCGTAGTCGGTGATTTCTCGGGAGCCGACCACCGCCACAGTCCGGTGCAGTTCGGGCAGAGCCTCGACGGGATGGGACGAGCGGTCCCGGCGCCACCACAGTGCCAGGGGCTGGGCCGGCCCCAAGTCCCTCAGGCCAGTGGGCCAATGAGGGTCCTCGGGGACCAGTATCCCGCCGCCGAGTCGCCGCAGCGTGGCAAGGTCGCGGGCACCGGCGGCCTGATCCTGCCGAGTGCGCCAGCGCACCAGCGCCTCGCGCAGATCGCGCTGGCGACCGCTGAGGCCGGCGGCCTCTGCGGCCTCGGTCACCGACTGCACCAGGCGCTGCGGAGCAGACTCGCCGCTGCGGATCAGCGCGTGGGCCTCGAAGCAGCCCATATGGTCTATGACCACGCCGGCCAGCAGGTCGCCTGGTTCGATGATCCGGCTCAGCTCGGCCCGGACCTGCCGGAGGTGTTCCTGAGTGTCCACAGCGCTGATCCCTTCATCGTGTCCGTGCTCGTGCGTCCCTGTGCTGATCGGCTGCCGGTTCATGCCGGGCCACCTACCTGCTGGCGCAGTTGGACGGCGGCGTCGATGTGCTCTTCTCCGGGGCGGTCCTCTCCGCTGATGTCGCTGATCGTCCAGGCCAGACGCAGCACCCGGACATAGCCGCGCAGAGACAGATCGGCTCGGTCCAGGGCCTCGTCCAACCGGCCGGTGGCGGTCCGGGGAAGCCTCAGCCCGTGGGAGAGCAGCTTCAGCGAGACCTGACTGTTCAACTCCAAGCCCCAGGGCGCGAGGCGTTCCCGCTGCGCAGCGCGGGCGTGTATCACCCGTCGCAGCACAGCGCCGGAGGACTCGCCCGAGGACTCCAGGCTCTGCGAGACCGAACGGGGCCGTTCCACCTGGACCTGGCAGTCGATGCGGTCCAGCAGGGGGCCGGAGATCCGTGAGAGGTAGGTCCTGCGCTGCAGGACCGTGCAGGTGCACAGCGTCCCGGAGCCGGTGTTCATCCCACACAGGCAGGGGTTGGCCGCCATGACCAGTTGAAAGCGTGCCGGGTAGGTCACCGACCCTTCTGAGCGGTGCAGTGAGACGCAGCCGGACTCCAAGGGCTGACGCAGTGAGTCCAGCACCTGCCGCGAGTGTTCCGGCGCCTCATCCAGGAAGAGCACCCCGCGGTGGGCCCGGGTCACTGCCCCGGGCGCGGCCACTCGGGCACCGCCTCCCACGATGGCGGCAGAGCTGGCACTGTGATGTGGAGATTCGAACGGGGGAGTGCGCTGCAGGGAGGCCACCGTCTTGGCGTTGGCGGTGATCGAGGCGATGGCGGTGACCTCCATAGCGGCCTCCTCGTCCAGAGGCGGCAGGATGCTGGGCAGCCGTTCGGCCATCATGGTCTTGCCGGCACCGGGAGGTCCCACCAGCAGCAGATGATGCCCTCCCGCGGCGGCGGCCTCCAGGGCGAACCGAGCCTCATGCTGGCCATGGACCTCGGCGAGGTCAGGCACCTCTGGGGCGTCAGTCTCTGATGGCGAGGTGCCCTGAGCACTCGCTCGGACCGTGGTGCCTCCCCAATGACGGTCCAGGGGATCAGGGGCCCCGGACGGGAGCTCCTTCCACTGATCGCTGCGGAAGGCGTAGGCCACCTCGATGACAAGGTCGCCCGCCAGGACCTCGGCCCCCGGGACAAGAGCCGCCTCGGCGGCATTGCCCCGGGAGACCACCACACGGCTGAAACCTGCTCTCACCGCCGCGGCCACCGCCGGCAGCACGCCGCGCACCGGGCGAAGTCGCCCGTCCAACCCCAGCTCAGCCAAGAACACAGTGCCTCCGGTGCCGGAGACGTGACGGTCTGCCGCCCACGCGCTCATCAGGATCGCCAGGTCCAGTGAGGAACCGGACTTCCGCAGGGGTGCGGGCAGCAGATTGATGGTGAGCTTGCGCGGCGGCAGGGCCAGGCCAGCGTTATTGGCTGCGGAGCGGATCCTGTCCTGGCTCTCCTTCAACGACGCATCCGGCAGGCCCAGCAGCACGAAGGCCGGCAGGGTCTGACTGATGTCCGCCTCCACCTCGATCATGTGCCCCTGGGTCCCCATCAGTACGACTCCGGCTGCTCGTCCCATCGTCATGGGCGCACGTCCTGCAGATGGGTGAGCTCCCGGCAGACTCCACCAGGGGAGAGGACCAGACCGATGACATCCAGACGCCGAGGAACGTCGAGCAGCTCGTGGGTGACGGCATACTCCAGCAGGAGCCGGTACAGGCGCTCCCGCTTCTGGGCGCCCACCGCCTCCAGAGGGTGCCCGAACCCGGTTCCCCGACGGGTCTTGACCTCTACGCCCACCAGAGTGTCGTGGTGCCGGGTGACCAGGTCCAGCTCGCCGGCGGGGCAGCGCCACCTCTGGTGCAGCACGACGTGGCCGCGTCCGCGCAGATGCTCCGCCGCAAGCGCCTCGCCCAGGGCCCCGACCTTGTCCTTGATCCGCATCAGTGTGCTCCTCTCGTCCCTGACCAGCTTCGCCTCAGGCCGAGGCAGCGCAGGTGGGGAATCCCCGTTCTGGGGAGGCGCGGGCGTGTCGTGCAGGGCGCGCGGCGGTGTGTGGAGGAAACAATCGAGGTATGCACTCCTCGAACCGCTCCCAGGAGGACTCCGCGCAGGACCCCCTGCTGGAGGAGTTCGTCTCCCACCTGGTCCATGAGCGGGGACTCTCCGAGCACAGCATCCGCTCCTATCGCAGCGATCTCGCACAGCTGATCCAGAGTCAGGGTGCGTTGGAGGACCTCAGCCTGGGCCGGATCAGGGCCTGGTTGGCGCAGCTGCACGAGCGGGGACTCAGCCGCAGCACGCTGAACCGAAAGATCGCCTCTGTCAGAGCGTTCTCCTCCTGGGCTCACCGCAGGGGCCACCTGCCCGAAGACCCTGCGGTCCGGCTGCGCAGCTCCTCACGCAGCTCGCATCTGCCCGATGTGCTCCAGGAGCAGCACGTGGACACACTGACCCAGCGTCTGCATCAGCGCAGCCAGGCCGGTGAGCAGACTCGCGACCAGGACCCCGCTGTCTACGCGATCACTCTGCGTGATGAGGCGATGGTCGAGCTGCTCTATGCCACGGGGATGCGCGTCTCCGAACTCGCAGGGCTGGACCTGGACGCCTTCGCCTCGGACCGCCGGATGGTGCGCGTTCTGGGCAAAGGAGGCAAGGAACGGATGGTGCCTTTCGGCGCGCCTGCGGAACAGGCTCTCCAGCAGTGGCTCGGGGAAGGTCGGCCGGCGCTCGCAGGTGAGGAGTCCGGACGCGCGCTGTTCCTGGGCCGACGCGGGCGCAGGATCGATGTGCGCGTGGTGCGCAAGGTCGTCGACGAGCAGCTCGAAGCATTGGGGACGACGGCGGCGCGGGGCCCCCATGCACTCCGGCACAGTGCCGCCACGCATCTGCTCGATGGCGGCGCGGACCTGCGCACCGTCCAGGAGCTGCTGGGCCACGCCTCGCTGTCCACCACACAGATCTATACCCACGTCTCGGTGGACCGGCTGCGGGAAGCCTACGGACGCTCGCATCCACGCGCCTGAAAGGTGAGTGTCAATCTGTGCCGACTCTGTTAAGATGAGCGCGGAACAACTTCATCATCACACATTCCGCCATCCACAGATGCATTGCTGCCGGTCGTAGGGGAAGACGTACCAACAGCAACTGTGGAGGATGGATATGTCTGATCACACGGCCCGGGGTGTCCTGCACATCCATTCGGCGCCGGCCGCGCTCTGCCCCCATGTCGAGTGGGCAGTGTCCTCGGTCGTCGACGCACGCGTGGATTTCGAGTGGAACCCCCAGCCTGCCGCGCCCGGATCGTACCGGGCCGAACTGACCTGGCAGGGCACGCAGGGCATCGGTGCCACGCTGGCCTCCACTCTGCGGAGCCTCTCCCATCTGCGCTTCGAGGTCACCGAAGATCCCTCTCCCGGCTGCGACGGCAGCCGGTGGTCCCACACTCCCGAGCTCGGCATCTTCCATGCCACCACAGACGTCCACGGCAACATCGTGGTCTCCGAGGGCCGCATCCGCTACGCCTACGAGATGGGCGCAGGAGACCCCACAGTGGTCTACCAGGAGATCTCTCTGGCACTGGGCGAGGCCTGGGACGAGGAGCTGGAGACATTCCGCCATGCCGCTGAGGGCGCTCCGGTGCGTTGGCTGCACCAGGTGGGCTGATCGTCCCAGCCACCACATAAGACCTGCTGCGAGAACAGCCCACCTCCACGGGCTGGTCGCTTCCCACGCGGCAGCTTCCCATACGTGCGAAAAGGGCCCGGTCGAGACGATCCGTTCGTCTCGACCGGGCCCTTCTGTGCGTGCTTCGGGAGCCTCGGACCTCAGTAGGTCCGGAAGGCGGCGACAGCGTTGTGCCCGCCGAAGCCGAAGGAGTTGCACACGGCCATCTGATCGCCGGAGCTGAGCTCGCGGGGAGTTCCGGCGACCACATCCAGCGGCATGTCCGGGTCCTGGTTGTCCAGGTTGATCGTGACCGGAGCTTTGCGGTCGTGCAGAGCCTTGACCGTCAGCACCGATTCGACCGCTCCGGCGGCGCCCAGCAGATGCCCGGTCTGGGATTTGGTGGCCGAGACGCAGATGTTCTCCAGCTGGTCTCCGAAGGCGGCCTTCATCGCGCCGTACTCGGGCTTGTCGCCCACCGGGGTGGAGGTCGCATGCGCGTTGACGTGCGTGACCTCCTCCGGTGATGCGCCCGCGGACTCCAGCGCTTTGCGCAGGGCGCGGGTGGCGCCGAGCGCCTCCGGATCCGGTGCCGTGATGTGGTGGGCATCGGAGGTGACCCCGGAGCCCGCCAGCTCAGCGTAGATCCGCGCACCGCGTGCCTTGGCGTGCTCCTCCGTCTCGATGACCAGGGCGCCGGCACCTTCACCCATGACGAAGCCGTCACGGTCGACGTCGTAGGGGCGGGAGGCCGCCGCCGGATCATCGTTGCGCTTGGAGAGTGCCTGCATGGAGGAGAAGGCGGCCAGCGTGAAGGGGTGGATGGCACCCTCGGTGCCGCCGGCCATGACCACATCGGCCTCGCCGGAGCGCAGCAGCTCGATGGCCAGATCCAGGGACTCCACGCCGGAGGCGCAGGCGGAGACGGCGGTGCGGGCACCGGCCTTCGCCCCCAGCTCCAGGCTGATGGCCCCGGCCGCGCCGTTGGGCATCAACATGGGTACAGTCATCGGCATGACGCGCCGGGGGCCCTTCTCGCGGAGGGTGTCCCAACCGTCCAGCAGTGTCCACACACCGCCGATGCCGGTGGCGAAGGAGACGGCCAGACGTTCGCCGTCCACCTCGGTCTCGGCCAGGCCCGAGTCTGCCCAGGCCTGTCGCGCGGCGACCATGCCCAGCTGGGTCGAGCGGTCCATGCGGCGGGTCTCCGGGCGTGCGAGCACCTCAGCGGGCTCGACGCTGACTTCGGCGGCGAAGGTGACGGGAAGCTCGTACTTCTCCACCCACTCGTGCTCAAGGGTCTTGGCTCCGGGGGTACCGGCCAGCGCGTTCTCCCACAGGGTGGGGACGTCGCCGCCGATGGGGGTGGTGGCGCCGAGGCCGGTGATGACAAGGCGAGTCATGGATCTACCTCTGGATAGCGTATGAAGTGGCAACTGATGTGCGGGCGGGAGAGAACCCGCCCGCACATCGCATCAGCCCTGGGCGTTGGCGATGAAGTCGACGGCGTCACCCACGGTGGAGAGGTTCTTGACCTCTTCGTCCGGGATCTTCACGTCGAACTTCTCCTCAGCGTTGACCACGATGGTCATCATGGAGATGGAGTCGATGTCCAGGTCCTCGGTGAAGGACTTGTCCAGCTGGACCTCCTCGGTCTCCAGGCCGGTCTCCTCGTTGACGATCTCGGCCAGTCCGGCGAGGATCTCGTTCTTATCAGCCACGGTGGGCTCCTTTCGGGGTTGGGTGTACTTGGACGGACAGGGACAACTGGGGCAGGTCCCGGATCAGGGGATCCGGATCACCTGAGCGCCGTAGACAAGCCCGGCGCCGAAGCCGATCTGCAGGGCGAGGCCGCCGGAGAGCTCGGGCTTCTCCTGGACCAACCGGTGCATCGCCAGGGGGATCGAAGCAGCTGAGGTGTTGCCGGCGTCGACGATATCCCGGCCGACAGCGACATGCTCGGGGAGCTGCAGCTGCTTGACCATCTCATCGATGATCCGGATGTTCGCCTGGTGCGGCACGAAGGCCACCAGGTCATCGGCGCCGATGCCGGCGGCATCGAGAGCCTGCTGAGCGACTTTGGCCATCTCCCAGACGGCCCAGCGGAAGACCGTCGGACCATCCTGGCGCAGCGTCGGCCACAGGCGGTTCTCCGCGTCCAACAGTGCAGAGGCATCCTGGGTGGTTCGTGCCTCGGCCAAGGCGTCGCGCAGCGGCAGCAGTGAGGCGTCCATCGAGACGGCGTCCCATTTGGCGCCGTTGGATCCCATGATGCTCGGCGAGATGCCCGGCTCCTCGGACGGACCGACGACGGCGGCTCCGGCGCCGTCGCCGAGCAGGAAGGACATGCTGCGCTCATGGTTGTCGATGAAGTCGGAGAGCTTCTCGACGCCGACCACCAGCACGTGGCGTGCGGTGCCCGAGCGGACCAGTGCATCTGCCTGGCCCATGCCATAGCAGTAGCCGGCGCAGGCTGCAGAGATGTCATAGGCTATGGCGGCCTCAGCGCCCAGGCGGTGCGCCAGGTCGGTCGCTGCTGCCGGCGTCTGGTAGGGGTGGGTGACCGTGGCCATGATGACCGCGTCGACGTCGGCGCCGGTGAGACCGGCCTGCTCGATGGCCTCGCGCGCGGCGCCTTCGGCCATGTCGACCACTGAGACCTCAGGCCGGGCGCGGTGGCGGGTGACGATGCCGGTGCGCTGGCGGATCCACTCGTCGGAGGAGTCGATCCACCGGCAGATCTGCTCGTTGTCGACGATGACGTCGGGACGGTGGGCGCCCAGTCCCATCACGCGGGAGGCTTGGACGGGGGTGGGCTGGTTCAGAACGGCTGTCACGGCGGATCGGTCCTTGTCCTGGCTGGTCGGGGACGGCGGCGTCGGGGGCTCGGCGCCTGAAGCTGAAGGTGGGTCGGCGCTCAGGCGGTGTGCTCGGCGATGAACTCGCGGGCGGCGTCGAGATCCTCAGGAGACTTCACTGCGAAGGACTTCACGCCCTTGAGGCCACGCTTGGCGAGGCCGGTGAGCGTTCCGCCCGGCAGCAGCTCCAGGATACCGGTCACGCCCTGGGCCTTCATCGCCTCCATGCACAGGTCCCAGCGCACCGGGCGGGTGACCTGATCCACCAGACGGTCAAGGACCTGTTGGCCGGTGCCGACGACCTCGCCGTCGCGGTTGGACAGCAGAGTGTGGGCGGCGTCGGCGGGCTCGAGGTCCTGCACGGCGGCGGCCAGCTTCTCCTGAGCGGGGGCCATGCATTCGGTGTGGAAGGCGCCGGCCACGCTCAGCGGGATGACCCGGGCGCGGGCCGGGGCGTTCTCCTCCAGAGCCTTGATGCGCTCGACTGCGCCGGCGGCCACGATCTGGCCGGGGCCGTTGGCGTTGGCGGCGGTCAGGCCCGCATCGGCGATGGTCTGGCGGACCTCGTCCTCCGCGCCGCCCACCACGGCCGCCATGGAGGTGGGCTCGGCTGCGGCGGCCTCCGCCATGCCGGCTGCGCGGACAGCGATCAGCTGCAGGGCCTGCTCATCGGTGAGCACCCCCGCCAGGGCCGAGGCAGGGACTTCGCCCACGGAGTGCCCGGCGAAGAGCACCTGATCGGTGGGAAGCTCAGCGACGCCCAGTGCGCGGGCGGAGAGGAGCGAGGCCGCGACGATCAGCGGCTGGGCCACGGCGGTGTCCCGGATGGTGTCCTCATCGGAGACGGTGCCGTGAGTCTCCAGGTCGATGCCGGAGGCCTCGGCGTAGCTGCTCAGACGCGCGGCCGATTCCCCCTGCTCCAGCCATGCGGAGAGGAAGCCGGGGGTCTGTGATCCCTGTCCTGGACATACGATTGCTAGCACAGTTCCAACTTTCCATATCGGGAGGGCTCGGAGCGGGTCATGGGCCGACCAAGCTGCTCCGTGACGTTTGTAGCAATCCTACAACCGCGTTCAGAATAGTCGACCCACTGCCAGGGCGGTCTGGAGGACGTAGGCGTCCCGGGGGAGCATGGGGTCCCATCCGGTGATGTCGC